>CAIMSP010000012.1 GCA_903844215.1 uncultured beta proteobacterium
CAGACGCATTCGCTCAGTGGTTGGTGCAGCAAGGCAGGCCTTTGAACAAAGACTATTTTGTCAAACCAGTGGAAGGCCAGCTATGTCTACCTTGAGCGGTCCGCGTAAACCCCCGCTGCGTGGCGGCGCATGGCGGCTGATGATGCTGGCGGCGTGGGCTCTCGCCTCGGCGCTAGCGAGCGCGCAGTCTGCCGGCGAGGTGGAGTTTGCGCGTGGCGTGGGCTTTGCCCAAACGGGCGAGCAAACGCCCAGAACTCTGGGCAAGGGGCTGGTGTTGAGCGTGGGTGACCGACTCACCACCGCCGAGGGGGCCGTGGTCATCATCAAATTGATCGACGGCACGCGCATGACGCTGCGTCCGAACACGGAGCTGGTGTTGCAGCAGTACCAATTCAAGGAATCGGCACCGGACAACAGCATGGTGTTGCAGATGTTGCGCGGCGGTTTGCGCGCCATCACCGGCCTCATCTCCAAGGGCTCGCCGGATGCGGCCAAGATCCAAACCACCACCGCCACCATCGGCATTCGCGGCACGGATTTTGACGCTCGCCTGTGCGCCAAGGATTGCAGCCAGGAGGTGGCCGCCAGCGACCAAGAGCAGCGCCCCAATCGGGTCCTGGCCAGCGCCAAGCTGGTGGCGATGCAGGGAGGTTTTAGCGCCGTCAACAGCGGCGGTGAAAAACGCGGTCTGGTCGCGGGCGCCAGCGTCTATCCCGGTGACACGGTGCAAAGCGATGCCAACGCCCATGCCGTCCTGGTGTTTCGCGACGAGAGCCGGATCAGCATCGGGCCGGACAGTCGGCTGCGTCTGGACGATTTTGTGTTTGACCGCAAGAACGCGGCCGAAGGTCGGCTGCAGGTCACGCTGCTGCGCGGCACGCTGCGCGCGCTCACCGGACTGATCGCTCAAGCGGATCCGAACCACGCGGTATTTTTCAGCGCGCAACCGGGCCTCAGCATCCAGGGGCAGGGCCTGGACCTGAGTTGCCTCGATGGCGCGCGCTGCAGTCTGTTCAATTGGTTGGGGATGCTGCGCGTCACCTCGCAAGCTCAGAGCGAAACCCAGGTCGTGGACGTCGGCCAGGGTCTGATCGTTGGTGCCGAGGGCGCGCGCGAGATCCGGACTTTGGCGCTGCAAGACCTGCTTCGGCCCGACAGTGTGAACGTGGATTGGCGTGCGCTGTTTGCCGAGACCGAACTGGATTCCGCTGCGCAAGGCCTGTTCGTCTATGTGCGCGACGGTCATATCGAAGTCAGCACCGAGCGCGAAACCCTTCATCTGGGGCGCGGCGAAGCCGGCTTCGCCGGGATCAATGGAGGCACAGCGCGTCCACTGCTGCTGCCCTTGTTTCTGGAACTTGATCAGATGCCCATGCCCAACAGCACCAGGCCTGCGGCCGCGTTCTTGCTGAACGGCTTGGGCAGCAAGGGTGCGGCGCAATGCAACTGAGGGACGAGCACGGACCGGTGAACCGACCCGCAGCCAGGCTGGCGCGTGACGGCGTGTTGGCCCTGCTCGCCTTGGCTCTGGCGGCGCCGGTGGCGGCACAAGTCGCATCGGTGCCGACGAGTTCCTTGACGCTGAACCTGCCTCCGGTATTTGCCGTCAGCGGCTTTGATGTCACCGGCGACAATCCGCTGAGCGGCGCCAAAACCAGCGCGATCCTGGCGCCCTTCCTGCGCGCCCAGGCCACGGCCGACACCCTGAAAAAGGTGGCGGCGGCACTGCAAGGCGCATTGCGTGAACAGGGTGAGGGCTTGCACTACGTGGCGCTGGCGGCGCAGGTATTGGGCGTTTCGGGGCGGCTCGATGTGATGAAATTCGTCATCGCCAAGCCCAGCGTCGCAGGCCAGAAAGGCCAATCCGAATCGGCACTGCGCGCCAGCTTGCCCGAGTTGCAAGCGGCTGCGGCGCCCAATGTCCCGGCGCTGGCGGTGCCAACGGTCGGCGCCAGCGAGAAACCGAGCACTCCGGTTGCGCTTGTATCTCAGGCGTCGCAACCAGCCCCTGCCATCGATGCCGCTGTGCATGCGGTTGCGAGTCGTCCCCAAGGGGTGCCGCACGTCGAGCCCGTATTCGCCATCAATGGCTTTGACGTCACCGGGGACAATCCGCTGAGCAGCGCCCAGACCAGCAAGGTTCTGGCGCCCTTCCTGCGCGCGCAGGCCACGCTCAGCACGCTGCAAAAGGCGACGGCCGCGCTCGAAGCCGCGTTGCTGGAGCAGGGCTATGGCTTGCATCGCGTGGCGCTACCGGCACAGGAACTGGGCGTTGCGGTGCGGCTCGATGTGGTGAAATTTGCCATCGACAAGCTCCGCGTGCAGGGACCCAAGGAGCACACCGAGGCGAACATTCGCGCCAGCCTGCCCGAGTTGCGCAGCGGCGAGACCCCCAACTTTCAACGCCTGGCCGTGCAAACGGCCATCGCCAATGAGAACCCGAGCAAGCAGCTTCGGGTCGTGCTGCAGGCCTCGGAGCAAGCCGATCAGATCGATGCGGAAATTCAGGTGGTTGACAGTCGGCCCTGGGATGTCACGATGGGCCTGTCCAATGCCGGCTCCAAGGCCACCGGCAAGGAGCGCTTGCTGGTTTCGGCGGGCTACCACAACCTGTTCGATCTGGATCAGCAACTCGTGGGCGCCTACACCACCTCGCCGACGCAAGCCGGGGCGGTCAGGCAGCTGGGTTTGAATTACCGAATTCCCTTGTACGCCAGCGCTGGCGTGCTCAGCCTGAGCCTCACGCACTCGGACGTGGTGGGCAATTTTGGCGCCTTCAGCAGCAGCGGCGCCGGGCAGAGCCTGGGTTTGAGCTACCGCCAGTATCTGGCGCCCCAGGCCGGGCAACGGTCCTACCTGGCGCTGGCAGTGGATGACTTGCGTTTTGACGTGGCCAAGATCGACGGTGTGCCGCTGGCGGGTCAGTCCCAACGCCGCAGCCGACCCCTGTCTGTGAGCTACAGCGCTGCCGTCGAGTCCGATGCCGCAGTGTGGGGCTACGAGGCCCAGGCGCTGGTCAATCTGGGCACAGGCCGTGGCAATTCGCTGGCCGACTATCAGAGCGAGGATGTGCGGATTTCCACCCATCGCTGGGCCGCGCTGCGCGGGTCTGCCCACTTCAGCGCGCCGCTGGCCCCAGGCTGGCTCGGCGCCGCACGCACCCAGTTTCAATACAGCCCGTACGCGCTGATTTCGGGCGATCAACTGGGTCTGGGCGGCGCCTCCTCGGTGCGCGGTACCGAGGAGAGACCCCTTTCCGGGGACAAGGGCTTGTCGCTTGCGCTAGAGTTGTCCACGCCGGAGTTGGCTGCGGGTCTGCGCTTGCTGGCTTTCGTCGATGCCGGTTGGTTGGCCAACGTCCAGGTCAATGGCACGACCAAGCCCGCCACGGACCACTTGGCCAGCGCCGGTTTCGGTTTGCGTTACGCTGTGGGCAACGTGGCGGCGGCGGCCGACTGGGCGCGCGTCGGACTGGGCAGCGTGGTACCGCTTTCGGTGAACGCCGCGTCGCCCCAGGCGGGGGACCAGAAGTTGCATGTCAATATCACCGGACGCTTTTGATGCGGGGCGCGCAGCGGTGTTCGAAGAATCACAGGGAGAGTTGAAGATGGCAGGATTGCAAAGCGGCGCGCCGACGCCGCAGGCGCTGACGGTGCACAACCAGTCGCGGGTGTTGGAAATCGTTTTTTCCGACGGTGCGGCGTTTCGTCTGCCGTTTGAATTGCTGCGCATTTATTCGCCTTCGGCCGAGGTCCAGGGCCACGGCCCCGGGCAGGAAGTACTGCAGACCGGCAAGCGGGACGTGGCGCTGGTGGAGCTCGACCCCGTGGGCAACTACGCAGTGCAACCCCGGTTCTCCGACGGCCACGATACCGGCATTTATTCCTGGGACTACCTGTATTTCCTGGGCGCCAAACAGGACTCGCTGTGGGACGAATACCACCAGCGCCTCAAGGCCGCGGGCGTTGATCGCGATGCGCCCATGGCGGGCAAAGCCCCATCCTCCTGCGCCAGCCACTGAGGCTCAGGCGCCGGGCGTCTGGGCCTGCGGGCAAGCCACCTGAAACAAGGTCCCGCAGTCGCCTTGCGCGCTGATCTGTACCGCGCTCAGACAGCCGCCCCAGACGCAGCCCGTGTCCAGGCCCAGCAGCTTGTCGCGCTGGATCAGACCCAGTGTGGACCAGTGGCCAAAGGCGACCATCACCCCGGCGGTTTGGCGCTCGGGGACTTCGAACCAGGGCAGATGGCCCGCCGGTGCGCTGGCCGCAGCGTCCTTGGCCGAGAACTCCATCACCCCTTGCGGACTGCAAAAACGCATGCGCGTGAGTGCATTCACGATGACGCGGGTGCGCGCCTCGCCTTGCAGCGTGTCGCTCCACTGCGTGGGCTCGCTGCCGTACATCGTGCGCAGGAAATGCGCACAGTCCGGCCCCTGCAGCGCGGCCTCGACCTCGCCTGCCAGCGCCAAGGTCTTTTCCGTGCTCCAGGCCGGCAGCACGCCGGCGTGGACCATCAGGCAATTCTGCTCAAACAGCGCCAGCCGCTGCTGGCGCAGCCAGGCGATCAGCGGTTTTCGATCGGGCGCATCGAGTACATCGTCCAGCGTGTCATCGGCGCGCGCCGGGCGCACGCCCTGGGCCACAGCGAGCAGATGCAGATCGTGGTTGCCCAGGATGCAACGCGCGGCGTCGTCCAGCTTCATCAGACGGCGCAGCACGGCGGCTGAGGCCGGCCCCCGGTTCACCAGGTCGCCCAGCACATAAAGCCGGTCGCGGCTGGGGGAAAAGTCGATTCTTCCCAGCAGTTGTTCCAGGGCGGCGTCGCAGCCCTGGATATCGCCCATCAAATAGTTCGCCATGGGGTGATTTTGTCAGGTCGTGAGGCGCTCTTTGCTGCCACAATTTGACTCGTGCCTAACGCCGCCCCGTTTCCCTCGACTTTGCGCGTCGCCACCTGGAATATCCACAAGGGCGTGAGCGGCATTGGTCCGACGCGGCGCCTGCAGATCCACGACATCGGACACGCGGTGGAGCAGTTCGACGCGGACTTGGTGTGCCTGCAGGAAGTGCGCAGCGAGCACCGGCGCGAGCAAAGGCATTTCGCCCGCTGGCCGGATCAGCCGCAGGCGGATTTTCTGGCGCCAGAAGGCTACGAGGCCGCGTACCGCAGCAACGCCGTGACGCGCCACGGCGAGCACGGCAACGCCTTGCTGTCGCGTTGGCCGGTGCTGCAAACCCAGCACCGCGACGTGTCCGATCACCGCTTTGAGCAGCGCGGGCTGCTGCACACCCAGGTGCAGATTCATGACACGCGCGTGCACGTGGTGGTGGTGCATTTGGGCCTGATCCACGCCGGGCGCCTGCGCCAGATCGAAAGCATCGGGCGCTACCTGCAGCGCGAAATTCCGCCGCACCAGATGCTGCTCGTCGCCGGGGACTTCAACGACTGGGGCGAGCGGCTGCACCGCCCCATGGCCGAGTTGGGCCTGCAGACCTTTGATTCCGTGCGCCTGCCGACCTTTCCCTCGCGCCTGCCGCTGCTGCACCTAGACCGCATCTACGTGCGCGGCCTCAAGCCCCTGTCGGCGCAGGTACCCCATGGACCTGCCTGGTGGCGCATGTCGGATCACTTGCCGCTGATCGCGGAGTTTGGCTTCGAGCCGTGAGGCGCACTGCGGCCGCGCTGGCGTCCGGTCATCAGCTGCAGCTGCTGCAAGGCGGGGTCGAATTCTTCTCGGCCATGATCGAGGAGATCGGCCAGGCCCAGCAAGAGGTGCTGCTGGAGACCTACATTTTCGACTTCGTGGGCGCGGGTGCGGACGTCGCCGTCGCCCTGCTGCACGCGGCGCGCCGCGGCGTGACGGTGCGCCTCATGGTGGACGGCGTCGGCACACCGCGGGTGCCTGAAGATTGGTGCCAGCGCTTTACCGCAGCGGGGGTACGCTGGCATATTTTTTCGCCGCTGGGGCGCCTGGGTCTGCTGCTGCCCAGCCGCTGGCGCCGCCTGCATCGCAAGCTGTGCGTGGTCGATGGGCGGACCGCTTTTTGCGGCGGCATCAATGTGCTGGACGACTTTCACGACCCGCAGCACGGTCGCATGCAGGCGCCGCGCTTTGATTTTGCCGTGCGCGTGCGCGGCCCGCTGGTGCGCAATGCGCACGAGGTCATGAGTCAGCTGTGGTGGCGCGCACAGGCGCTGCGCCAGATGCGCGAGCGCGACCTGGCGGCGGCTTGGGAATCGGCCCGACTGGCGGGCAAGACCCAGCCCAATGCCAGCCCTTTGGTCACGGAGCGACGCCGCAACCGCAGTGTCTCCAAGGCCGCGCTGGTGCTGCGCGACAACATTCAACACCGGCGCACGATCGAGCGCGCCTACCTCAAGGCCATCGGTGCCGCGCGTCATGACATCACCATCGCCAACGCCTACTTCCTTCCCGGGCGGAGGTTGCGCCGCGCGCTGATTCACGCGGCGCGCCGGGGCGTGCAGGTGCAAGTGCTGCTGCAGGGGCGCTACGAGAACTTCATGTCGTATCACGCGGCGCGTCCGGTCTACGGTTCGCTGCTGGCTGCGGGCATTGAATTGCACGAGTACGCGCCCAGCTTTTTGCACGCCAAGGTGGCCGTGATCGACGCCCATAGCCGCAAGCCCTGGGTCACGGTGGGTTCCTCGAATCTGGATCCCTTGAGCTTGCTGCTGGCGCGCGAGGCGAATGTGGTGGCGGCAGACGCCCCCTTCGCCCGCGACCTGAAGGCGCGGCTGGAGCTGGCCATGCGCACCCAGGGCCAGCGCCTGGACCTGCTGCATTTCGGCCAACGCACGCTCTGGTCGCGCGGACTCGATTGGCTGGCTTACGGCTTGATGCGTTTCGCGCTGGCGCTCACCGGGAAACGCTACTGAAGCCTCTGCTACGATTCCCTCATGTTCAAGAATTTGCAAGATTCCCCTTCCATTCGTGGTTCCAGCGGCGCCGCTGACGACGCGGGTGTTCCGATGTCGGTCAGAATTCGCGAGCGGGTGCAGGCCGCAGGCCAGCGCTTCAATGCGAATGACAATATTGCGGCGTTCATCGAGCCGTGTGAGTTGGAGCAGTTGCTCGACGAGGTCGAAGACAAGATGAAGGCGGTGTTGAGCAGCATGGTCATCGACACCGAGCGCGATCACAACACCGGCGCGACCGCCCGGCGCGTCGCCAAGATGTACCTGAACGAAGTGTTCAAGGGGCGCTATGTGGAGGCGCCCGAGATCACGGAATTCCCCAACGCCGAACGCCTCAACGAGTTGATGATCGTCGGCCCGATCACGGTGCGCAGCGCCTGCTCGCACCACTTCTGTCCGGTCATCGGCAAGATCTGGATCGGCGTCCTGCCCAACGAGCACACGAATGTGATTGGCTTGTCCAAATACGCGCGCCTGGCCGAGTGGGTCATGGGCCGGCCGCAGATACAGGAAGAGGCGGTGGTGCAGTTGGCCGACCTGATTCAGGAAAAGACCCAGCCCGATGGACTGGCGCTGGTGATGGAGGCGACCCACTTTTGCATGGGCTGGCGCGGCGTGAAAGATCTGGACAGCAAGATGATCAATTCCGTGATGCGCGGCAGCTTCCTCAAGGACGGCAATTTGCGCCGCGAATTTCTGGCACTGATTCCTGGAAAGAACTGATTCGTCTGACGCCATGGACCTTGAAGCCCTGTTCCGGCAACCCCAGGCCTTGCCGACCATTTCCAAGGTGGTTCAGGAGCTGATCCAGAGCTTCAACGACGAGGAGGTGGCCGTGGGCCAGATCACGCGCCGGATTTCTGCGGACCAGGTGTTGAGCGCGCGTTTGTTGCGACTGGCGAACTCGGCGTATTACCATGTGTCGCGCACGGTCGCGACGGTGGACGACGCCGTCGTCATGCTGGGCTTCATCAACGTGCGCACCCTGGTCATTGGAGCGGGTTTGACGGGCGGCTTCAAGGCCCTGCCCGGAATGGATTTGAAGCAGTTCTGGCGCCACAGCCTGCACACGGCGGTCGCGGCAAAGCACCTGTCCCGAGGCCTGGACTTGAATGCGGAGTTGGGCTTTACCGTGGGCTTGATGCATGCCATCGGTCAATTGGTGATGCACGCCGGCATGCCGCAAGACATGCTGAAGTTGGACAAGACCGTCAATGCCATGGACCCGCGCCGCGTCGCTTTGGAGCGCCAGAGCTTTGGCTACAGCTACGTTGAAGTCGGGGCAGAACTGTCGCGGCGCTGGAAGTTTCCGGAAGAGTTCTCGACCGCGATTGCGGCCAGCGCAGAACCCCTGGCCTGGCAGCCGTTCACGCCGCTGGGCGCTGTGGTGCACATCGCGGCCTGGCGCTCCAGGGCCGAAGAAAACCATCTCAACGCCGAAGAAATCGAGGTTGGCTGGCCGGCCGCCGTGGGGGCCCAACTCGGCCTGGGGGCGAATGCGCTGCTGCAGGACCTGCCGCCATGGGCTGAGCTCTGCGCCGGCATGGAAGAACTGATCTCCTGACAGTTGCCCGGACAGACCACGCTGTGCGCACCCGCCCAAGAGGGCGTGACCGCCCCGGTCAGCACAGCGTTCAGGAATTTTTCAGCAGTGCATCGTCCAACTTGGCGGCCAAGTTCGACACGGCCACGGCGGCGGGACAACCGGCGGCCGTGAGCAGCAGCAACTGGCGCCGCATCACCGCTTCGCGCACCGACACATCGATCGGAATATCGCCCAGGTGAATGAGGCGCATGCGTTTGCCCACTTCCGTGCCGACGTAGCGATCCAGCACCTGCTGCAGTTGCGCCGTGATGGCACGCCCGTCCCCCATGCGCATGGCCTGATTGATCACCAGATGCACATGGTCGCGGTTCTGTTGCACCGCCAGCACCTTGATGGTGGCGTAGGCATCGGTGAGCGACGTGGGCTCGGGCGTGGCGACCACCAGGATTTCCGACGCCAGCGAGACGGCGAACAACACCACGTCGGAAATCCCCGCCCCGGTGTCGAGCAGCATCACGTCGTATTTTGGAACCAGACTGTTGACGACTTCGAGAAATTCGTTGCGCACCTGGGGCGTGAGTCGGGAGTATTCCACCATGCCCGAACCGGCCAACAGCACCGAGAAGCCACCCGGCGCCTTGTGAATGGCATTCTCCAGTTTGGCCTTGCCGGTGAAAACGTCGTGCAGCGTGGTCTTGGGGTACAGATTTAACACCACGTCCAGATTGGCCAGACCCAGATCGGCGTCCAGCACCAGCACGCGGTAGCCGCGCTTGGTCAGGGCGGCGGCCAGATTGGCAGAAACGAAGGTCTTGCCAACGCCGCCTTTGCCACTGGTGACGGCCAGCACCAGGGCGCCCGGCGCTGCGGCGCGCGTGGCCGGCGCAGCAGGCGCCGCGCTGGGGGTGGACTTGGATGTATCGCTCATGAACTGACCTTTGGATCCGACGCGGGAGGGTCACGCCGTTTGCGGCGCGGACCGCGCAATTTGGCTGGATCAACGACAATTTCGGTGGCGTTGCTGCTGGCTTCGCTGGAGGGAATCTGAATCCAGGCCGGGTCACTGACCGACAGGTGTCCAAACAACAAATTCTTTTCCTCCGCGCTGACGATGCTGTCGGGCTGCGCCGCCTGGCAGACGCGGTTGCGTCCCTGGGTCTTGGCCTGGTACAACTGCTGGTCCGCGCGTTCGGTCCAGATCGCCGTCGTGGAGCGCACCCACTGGGGCGCGTAGGCGCCGCCAATGCTGACCGTGACCTGGACTTCGACCGAAGGCGCCACGGTGGTGACCGTCGCCGCCACCGATTCGCGGATGCGCTCGGCGACCTGCGCGCCAAAGGCGTTCTGGCAGTTGGGCAGGATGATGGCAAATTCCTCGCCGCCAAAGCGCGCCACGGTATCCATGGGACGCACGCAATCGAGCAGGCAGGAGGCAACGCTTTGCAAAATCAGGTCGCCCGCCGGATGCCCGTAGCTGTCGTTGACCTTCTTGAAATGGTCGATATCGAGTATCAGCAAAAGGGCCTGCTCACCCGAGCGCGCGACGCGGTCGATTTCTCGCTCCATCGTGCTCAGAAAATGGCGCCGGTTGCCCAAGCCCGTGAGCGGGTCGCGCAGCGAGAGTTCGCACAGTCCGTTGACCAGGCTTTGCAGATAATTGGTGGGCGACTCCGACAGCGGCGGAAGGCTCAGGGTGCCGGCTTGGTTCAGCAGCGCCAGCGCGTTGTCAATGCGCAGGTCGCGCAGGTCAACGAGGGTGGGAACGGTGGGTGCGGGCACGGTCATTGGGTCGTTAGATGCGCCAAGTCTAACAGCACAGGGCGCCCAGTTTCGGCCGCGCCGCGCCCCGAACGGGAGGCTCAGAGCCGACGCTGGCGCGCCCCCCCCGATCCGGGCGATCAGGGGTGGTGCGCGGCGCAGACCACGCAGTCCGGGTTGCGCGGGATGCGCATGGAATGGCACTCCATGTTGCGCGCGTCCAGCATCAACAGGCGTCCGGTCAAAGGGCGGCCGGCGCCGCTGAGGCATTTCAGCGCCTCGCCGGCCTGCATCGCGCCGATGACGCCGACCAGCGGCGCAAACACGCCCATGGTGGCGCACTGCGTTTCTTCCACGGCCGACTCGGGCGGGAACAGGCAGGCGTAGCAGGGCGACTGTGCATCGCTGGCGTCATACACCGCGACCTGGCCATCGAAGCGGATCGCCGCGCCCGACACCAGCGGCTTGGCGTGGCGCACGCAGGCGGCGTTGATGGCGTGGCGCGTGGCGAAGTTGTCGCAGCAGTCCAGCACCAGATCGACCTGCGCCAGCCACTCGTCCAGCAGCGCGGCATCGGCCCGCACGCGCAGCGCATCCACGCGCACCTCGGGGTTGATGGCCAAAATGGCCTGGCGCGCCGATTCGACCTTGGGCTGGCCGACGCGCGCCACGGTGTGGGCGATCTGGCGTTGCAGATTCGTCAGGTCCACCAGGTCGTGGTCCACCAGGGTGATGCGGCCGACGCCGGCGCTGCCCAAGTAGAGCGCGGCCGCTGAGCCCAGACCACCGGCGCCGATGACGAGAACATGCGCTGCCAGGATGCGTTCCTGTCCCTCCACCCCCAACTCGTTGAGCAGGATGTGGCGCGAATAGCGCAGCAGTTGCTCGTCGGTCATTCCTCTTTCTTCGCTTCCTTGCGCTCGGTCAGCGTCTTGCTGGCCACCACCGTCAGGCCTTTGAGCTGGTTCAGCGCTTGCTGCAGTTGAAAGTCCTTGTCGGAACCGAATTCGGGCAAACGGCGTTCGGCCGGCGGCTTTCTGGACTCGTCTTCGAGCCGCTTCACGGCTTCGTCGCGCGCCTTTTCCCGCGCCTCGTCCTTGACTTCGGCGCCCTGACCGCTGGCCAGGTGCTTTTCCAGATCGGCTTCGCGCATGCGCAGCGCCGCAAAGACGTTGCCTTCGAGGGTTTCATCGAGCATCACGTCGGGGACGATGCCCTTGGCCTGGATCGATTTGCCGCTGGGCGTGTAGTAGCGCGCCGTGGTCAGCTTCAGGCCGGTGTCGGGCCCCAGCGGGCGCACGGTCTGCACCGAGCCCTTGCCGAAGGTCTGGTTGCCCATGATGGTGGCGCGCTTGTGGTCCTGCAGTGCGCCGGCGACGATTTCGCTGGCTGAGGCCGAGCCCTCGTTCACCAACACGATCAGCGGCACGGTTTTTAGCCCCGCTGGCAGCTTCTTCAAGGGGTCGGCACCGCTGCGGTGCTGGTAGCTGTCGGGCGCGGCCCTGAAGGTCTGCTTGCTGTCGGGAATCTGCCCGTTGGTCGTCACCACCGTCACGTTCTCGGGCAGGAACGCCGCCGACACCGCCACCGACGCCTCGAGCAGGCCGCCCGGATCGTTGCGCAGGTCCAGCACCAGGCCTTTGAGCTTGGGCTCCTGCTGATAGATTTCGTCCAGCTTGCGCACGAAATCGTCCACCGTGCGTTCCTGGAATTGGCTCAGGCGAATCCAGGCATAGCCGGGCTCGATCACCTTGGCGCGCACGGTCTGGGTCTTGATTTCTTCACGCGTGATGACGACCGGAAAAGTGCGGTTCTCGTCCTTGCGAAAGATCATCAGCGTGACCTTGGTGTTGGGCTCGCCGCGCATGCGCTTGACGGCCTCGTTCATGCTCAGGCCCTTGACGGCGGTGTCGTCGATCTTGGTGATCAGGTCGTTGGGCTTCAAGCCGGCGCGAAAGGCGGGCGAGCCCTCGATCGGCGAGACCACCTTGACCAGCCCGTCTTCCTGGGTGATCTCGATGCCCACGCCGACAAAGCGCCCGCTCGTTCCTTCACGGAATTCCTTGAAGCTCTTCTTGTCGAAATACTGGGAATGCGGATCCAGACTGGCGACCATGCCCGAGATCGCGTCGGTGATGAGCTTCTTCTCGTCCACCGGTTCCACGTAATCGCTCTTGACCATGCCAAACACGGCCGCGAACTGCTGCAATTCCTCCAGCGGCAAGGGTGCCAGCGCACCGCGCGCCACCGTTTGCAGCGACACGGTGGCCAACACGCCGGCCAGGGCTCCGGCCGAGACCCAGCCCACGATCTTCAATTTTTGGCCCATAACGGCTCTGACTCCCTGAAAAATTTCCCTTTGGATGGGTAGATAGCGTAACGGTTCCCGAGGGCCTGCGTATATTTTTCGGAATTATCAGCGGCGCTGAATCGGCTATCAGGCTTTGCCCTGGTTCGCCACGGCCGCAGCCGCGCGCGCTGCCGCCTCGGCGTCGCCCAGGTAGTAGTGGCGAATCGGCTTGAGATCGTCGTCGAGTTCGTACACCAGCGGGATGCCGTTGGGGATGTTCAGTCCCACGATGTCGGCGTCGGACACGCCGTCCAGGTACTTCACCAGCGCCCGGATCGAATTGCCGTGCGCGGCCACCAGCACCTTCTTGCCGGCCTTGATCGCCGGCGCGAGCGACTCGTTCCACAGCGGCATGACGCGCGCCACCGTGTCCTTGAGGCATTCGGTCAGCGGCACCTGTTCCTGCGCGATCTTGGCGTAGCGCAGGTCGGCGCGCTCGCAGCGGGCGTCGCTCGGCTCCAGCGCCGGCGGCGGGGTGTCATAGCTGCGGCGCCAGACCAGCACCTGGGCGTCGCCGTATTGCTTGGCCATGTCGGCCTTGTTCAGGCCTTGCAGCGCGCCGTAGTGACGCTCGTTCAGGCGCCAGCTGTGCACCACCGGCAACCAGGTCCGATCCATTTCGTCCAGGCAGTGCCACAGCGTGCGCGTGGCGCGCTTGAGCACGCTGGTGTAGGTCACGCAAAACTCGTAGCCCTCGGCCTTGAGCAGCCGCCCGGCGTTCTTCGCCTGCTCGACGCCGGTGTCGGTCAGATCGACGTCGGTCCAGCCAGTGAAACGATTTTCCAGATTCCAGGTGGATTCGCCGTGACGGATCAGTACCAGTTTGTGCATGCTGCGCCTTAAAAAGTCGATGAAGTGGGGTTGATCGCGGGTCGGGGACCCGTTGGGCCAGCCTGCATTCTAGAATCCCTGGTTGCACGCTCGCCTTCACGGGAAAGCCAGCGGCGCTATTTTGAAACAAGGACTGTATGAAATTTATTCTCGATAACTGGATGTTGATGGTCGCTGCGCTGTTCTCGGGCAGCCTGTTGTTCTGGCCCATGCTCAAGGGCGCGTCCGCTGGCGGACTGTCGGCGGCGGCGGCGGTGCAGCTCATCAACCGCGAGAAAGCGGTCGTGATCGACGTCTGCGAAGCCGAAGAATTTGCCCGTGGCCATGTGGGCGGCGCGAAGAACATTCCCTTGAATCAATTGGAAGAAAAGCTGGGCGCGGCGGTGAAGAACAAGGCCTTGCCGCTGATCCTGGTGTGCCAGAGCGGTGCGCGCTCGAATCGCGCCGTGGCCATCGCCAAGAAGCTGGGCTATGAGCAGGCCCAGACCCTGAGCGGCGGCCTGGCGTCCTGGAAAGCGGCCAACTTGCCGCTGGACAAGTCCTGAAAGCGCAGCAGCGACCGCCCATGCAAACCGTCACCATGTACACCACGGCCGTGTGCCCTTACTGCGTCCGCGCCAAACAGATTCTGGGCGCCAAAGGCGTGCTGAACATCGAGGAAATCCGCGTTGACAGTGACAACGCAGCGCGCATCAAGATGATGGAGCTGACCGGGCGACGCACCGTGCCCCAGATCTTCATCGGTCAAACCCACGTCGGGGGCTGTGACGACCTGATGGCGCTCGACGCCAAAGGCGCGCTCCAGCCGCTGCTGAACGCGGCCTGAATCCGGGGTCTGCGACCGAGGTCGCGGCACCTGAGATAATCGCCCTTTCCCGTCCCAGGCCCGCCACGGTATTTCGTGCGGGTCTTGTTTTTATCCAAGAGAGATCCCATGGCAGACACACCTGAACCCGTTTTCCAAATCCAGCGCATTTACCTGAAGGAATCGTCGCTGGAGCAACCCAATTCGCCCGCGATCCTGCTCGAGCAGGAACAGCCCACGGTGGATATCCAGCTCGGCATCAACGCCAGCCCCGTCGCCGAAGGCATCTTCGAAGTCACCGTGACCGGCACGGTTCAGGCCAAGATCAAGGACAAGACCGTGTTCCTGGTGGAGCTCAAGCAGGCCGGCATTTTTGAAATCCGCAACCTGTCGGACGAGCAAATGGCGCCGATCATGGGCATCGCCTGCCCGCAAATCGTTTACCCGTATTTGCGTGGCAACGTGGCCGACCTGATCCAGCGCGCCGGCTTCCCGCCCGTGCATCTGGCGGAAATCAATTTCCAGGCGATGTTCGAGCAGCAACAGGCGCAGCAGGCGCAGGCGGCGGCGGCTGGCGACGCTCAGCCCGCCACGCTGAACTGAGTTCGATGCGGCCCGCAGGGGCCGCCAGCTTGGCCCAGGCGCGATGAAGATCCGAATTTTTGGTGCAGGCGCCTGGGGCACCGCGCTGGCCGTGAGCGCCAGCCGGGACCCCGAATCGACGCATCGCGTCAGCCTTTGGGCGCGCGACCCGGTGCAGGCGCAAGCCATGCTGACGCAGCGCGTGAATCAGCGCTACTTGCCCGACTGTCGCCTGCCCGAGCGGCTGCAGATCGAAACCGGGGCGGTGGCCTTTGCCGACGCCTTGGCGGGCGACGCCGAGTTGATCGTCGTTGCCACACCGATGGCCGGATTGCGCAGCGCGCTGCTGGCGCTGCAGGGCTGCACGGTGCCCGTGGTCTGGCTGTGCAAGGGCTTCGAGGCGCCGCTGGATTGCGCCTTTGGACTGCTGGGTCATGAAGTGGCGCAGCAGGTCGCGCCCGCGCTCCGGTCCGGCATCCTCAGCGGCCCCAGTTTTGCGCTCGAAGTGGCCCATGCTCAGCCCACGGCGCTGGTGGCGGCGAGCGCCCATGCGGCGGTGCGCGACGCCCTGGTGCAGGCCTTTCATGGCGCCAGCCTGCGCGTCTATGCCAGCGACGATGTGGTGGGGGTCGAGGTTGGCGGCGCGGTGAAGAACGTGCTGGCCATCGCCACCGGACTGTGCGACGGCATGCAATTGGGGCTGAATGCGCGCGCTGCCCTCATCACCCGTGGACTGGCAGAAATGACGCGCCTGGGTTGCGCGCTGGGCGCCCGGGCCGAGACCTTCATGGGGCTGTCCGGACTGGGCGATCTGGTGCTGACGGCGACCGGCGACCTGAGCCGCAACCGCAAGGTGGGCTTGCTGCTGGCGCAGGGACGCACGCTGGCGCAGGCGGTGGCTTCACTGGGCCATGTGGCCGAAGGGGTTTACTGTGCCCGCGCCGTGGTGCAGCGGGCGCAGGCGCTGGGCATCGACATGCCGATTGCCCAGGCCGTGGTGGCGCTGCTGGACGATGAAATTCGCCCCGAGCAGGCGGTCTCCAGGCTGATGCAGCGCGTGGCGCGCGGCGAAGCCTGAAGACGCTTGTGCGCTCCAAGCAGCGCCTTTAATGTGCAGGTTAGGCAACCGTCCTGATCTCGCCGGCGCCGTCCAGATTGCTCACGCAGCGGCCGCAAATCGTCGGATGCGCGGGGTCCACACCGACGTCGTCACAGTAGTGCCAGCAGCGCTCGCATTTCACGCTCTCTGACGCCTGCACCTCGATCTGCATGGCCGCGCCCTGGCGCAGTTGCAGCGCCGAGGTGATGAAGACGAACCTGATGTCGGCGCCCAGGCTGGACAGCAGTGCGTAGTCCTCGGCTGCCAGCGTCAGCGTCACCACCGCCTGCAGCGACGAGCCCACCTTGCCCTGCGCGCGCAAGGCCTCGATCTCCTTGTTCACGAGCTCGCGAAGGGCGCGGATGCGGCTCCACTTGGCCGGCAGGCTGGACGTTGCGCCCGGGATGTCGGGGAAGGCCCAATAGGTTTCCATGAAGATCGATTCGCTCGTGCCCAACAGCTTCCACGCCTCTTCCGCGGTGAAGCTCAGGAACGGCGCCATCAGGCGCACGAACGAATGCGTGAGCTGCCACAGCGCGGTCTGCGCGCTGCGCCTTGCCAGCGACTCGGGCGCCGTCGTGTACAGCCGGTCCTTGAGTACGTCCAGGTAGAACGCGCCCAGGTCTTCGCTGCAGTACACCTGCAGCTTGGCCACGACCGGATGGAACTCGTACACCTCGTAGTGCGCCAGCACCTCGGCCTGCAGTTGCGCGGCGCGCGCCAGGGCGTAGCGGTCGATCTCCAGCAGGTCGGCCAGTGGCACGGCGTCGGTGGCGGCGTCGAAGTCGCTGATGTTGGCGAGCAGGAATTTCAGCGTGTTGCGCACGCGCCGATAGGTGTCAACCACGCGCGCCAGGATCTTGTCGTCGATGCCCAGATCGCCAGAGTAATCGGTGGCAGCGCACCACAGGCGGATGATCTCCGCGCCCATCTTGTCGCTCACCTCTTGCGGCGCCACCACGTTGCCCTCGCTCTTGCTCATCTTGCGGCCTTTGCCGTCCACCACAAAGCCGTGCGTCAGCAGGCCGCGGTAGGGCGCGCGGTCATACATGGCGCAGGCCGTGAGCAGCGAGGAGTGGAACCAGCCGCGGTGCTGGTCGTGGCCTTCCAGGTACAGGTCGGCTTCGGGGCCGGGCTTGCCGGTGCGCGGGTCGATCTCCTCGTGCGCGCTGCCCGGATGCGAGCCCTTCAACACCGTCGTGTGCGTGGTGCCGGAGTCGAACCACACCTCCAGGATGTCGGTGCTCTTGCTGTAGTGCTGGGCGTCGAGTTCGCCGATGATGCTTTCGGCGCTGGCCTTGCTCCAGGCCTCGATGCCGCCTTGCTGCACCATGTCGGCGGCGAGGTCCATGATCTCCATCGTGCGCGGGTGCAGCTCGCCCGAATCCTTGTGCAGGAAGAACGGCACGGGCACGCCCCAGCTGCGCTGGCGGCTGATGCACCAGTCGGGGCGGTTCGCGATCATGTCGCGCAAACGCGCGCGCCCGTTCTCGGGGAAGAAGTCGGTTTGTGCGATCGCGTCCAGCGCCAGTTGGCGCAGCGTCTGGCTCGCCTTGTCCTTGGTGAAGACGCCCACGCCGGCGTCCATGCGCACGAACCACTGCGCCGCGGCGCGGTAGATCACCGGCGTCTTGTGGCGCCAGCAGTGCGGGTAGCTGTGGCTGATGGTGCTGCTGGCAAAGAGGCGGTCGGCGGCGCCCAGCGCCTCGATGATGAGGGGGCAGGCCTTCCAGATGTTCAGGCCGCCAAACAGCGCCAGTTCGGCGGCGTAGCGGCCGTCGCCCTGCACCGGGTTCAGGATGTCGTCGTACTTCATGCCGTGGGCCACGCAGGAGTTGAAATCCTCCACGCCATAGGCGGGTGCGGAGTGCACGATGCCGGTGCCGTCTTCGGCGGTCGCGTAGTCGGCCAGATAGACCGGGCTGAGCCGGTCGAAACCGGGGTCCACATGCGCCAAGGGATGGCGGAAGTTCAGGCCGCCCAGGCGCTCGCCCAGCGTCGTGGCGAGTACCGTCCCGGTGAGGCCAAAGCGTTCCAGGCACTTGTCCACCAGCACGCAGGCCAGCAGCAGCAGGCCGCGCTCGGTCTGCACCAGCGCGTAGTCCAGCGCCGGATTCAGGTTCAGCGCCTGGTTCGCCGGAATGGTCCAGGCGGTGGTGGTCCAGATCACGGCGTAGATCGGTGGCGTGTCGCCCCTCACCCCCGCCCTCTCCCCGCTGGGGTGAGGGCGCAATTCAGTTGCAGCCGATGCTTCACTCCCTGGCCCGCTTGCGGGTGAGGGCAGGCCGAAGGCCGCAAGCAGTTTCTCCGGCTCGGCGCACAGGAAGCCCACGTCCAGCGTCTGCGACTTCTTGTCGGCGTATTCGATCTCGAACTCGGCCAGCGAGGAACCACAGTCAAAGCACCAGTACACGGGTTTCAGACCACGATAAACGAAGCCGCGCTCGACCACGCGCTTGAAGGCGCGGATCTCGTTGGCCTCGTTGGCGAAATCCATCGTGCGGTAGGGCTGATCCCACAGTCCCAGCACGCCCAGGCGCTTGAAGTCGCTGCGCTGCTGTTCGATCTGCTCGGTGGCAAAGGCGCGGCTTTTGGCCTGCATCTCGTCGCGCTGCAGCTTGCGGCCGTAGAGCTTTTCGATCGCATTTTCGATCGGCAGCCCGTGGCAGTCCCAACCCGGGATGTAGGCCGCGTCCAGGCCCTTGAGCTGGCGCGCTTTGACGATCATGTCCTTGAGGATCTTGTTGGCCGCGTGGCCGATGTGGATCTTGCCGTTGGCGTAGGGCGGGCCGTCGTGCAGGATGAACTTGGGCGCGCCGACGCGCGCCGCGCGCAGCTTCTGGTAGAGGCCTTTCTCGTCCCATTCCTTGACCCAGGCCGGTTCGCGCTTGGGCAGGTCGCCGCGCATCGGGAAGGGCGTGTCGGGCAGGTTCAGGCTGCTGCGGTAATCGGTTTTGGGTTCAGACATGGTGAAACTTCTTCAAGACGGGGACCAAGCTCAACCCGAGCGCGGGGCTGCTGAAAATGAGGAGAACCCGAACGCCCAGAGCTTGATCAGGGGCGGCGCACAGGCCAGACGGATCGTCTAAATTCGGTCGCGCGTGGTCTGGCGCTGGGTCTGCGTGTGCAGTGAGCTGAAATAGGCGCGTGCGTCGTCGCAGTCGCGCGCGATGCCCGCCCGCAGGGCGTCCATGCCGTCGTACTTCAATTCATCGTGTAGTTTGTGCAGCAGTTCCACGCGAATGATTTTACCGTAGCCCCCCTCGTCGCCCAGGCCTGCAGGCCAGTCCAGGCAATGCGTCTCCAGCAGCACGCGCCCGCCGTTCACGTCGCCCGCGTCCAGGGACGGGCGTATGCCCAGATTGGCCACGCCGTCCAGGGCCTGGTCGGCCAGTCCGTGCACGCGCACCGCAAAGATGCCGCTGGCGGCGGGCTTCCAGTGGGAAAAGCGCAGGTTCAGCGTGCGGCAACCAAGCTCGCGCCCGAGGTGGCGCCCATGCACCACGTGGCCGCTGATGCTGTAGGGCCGGCCCAGCAGACGCGCGGCGTCATCCATGCGGCCCTGATGGAGCGCGTCGCGCACCGCCGAACTCGACACCCTCAGCCCATGCACCTCGTAGCTGTTCATGCGCGCCACATCAAAGCCCAGCGCCTGACCGGCCGCGTCCAGCGTGGCGTAGTCGCCCGCGCGCTTGGCGCCAAAGCGGAAGTCGTCGCCCACCAGCACATAGCGCGCGCCGACGCCGCGCACCAGCACCTGGTCGATGAAGGCCTGTGGCGCGAGCGACGACAGGCGCGCGTCAAATGGCAGGACCACGCACTGGTCGACGCCGCAGCGCTCGAGTTCCGTCAGCTTGTCGCGCAGGGTGGCGATGCGCGCCGGTGCCAGATCCGGATTGCGCGTGGCGGCGGCGAAATAGTCGCGCGGGTGCGGCTCGAACGTCATCACGCAGCTCGGGATGCCGCGGTGCCTGGCCTCGCTGTTGAGCAGCGCCAGCATCGCCTGGTGGCCCCGGTGCACGCCGTCGAAGTTGCCAATCGTCAGGGCGCAGGCGGGAGCGATGTCGGGATGGTGAAAACCGCGAAAGATGCGCATGGGTGAAAGAGTTTCCTTGGGTCGCAGGCTGGCGGCTTGGCAATCAAACCGTCACACAAAGCGGGTATATTGTCGCTTGCGACCAGCCCTTGGCATGGGCTGGCCCCGAGCAAGTGACGTTTGTTGTTGATCGGAGGTTGCATTGAAGGTCTTGAAGCTGTCGGCCCAAGGTTTGCCCCAGTCCTGGATATCGCTGGAGCAGGCGGTGATCCATTACGCGGCGCAGGAAGTGCGCTGGGAGATGGGCGCTGAAGTGGCGGTGTTTCGCGGCGGGCACAACGCCATCACGGGCGAGCAGTCCATCATCACCGTGAACAGCATCATCGGCACCCGGGGCGTGCCCAACATCAACCCCTTTCACCTCAAGCCCAGCCTGACGAATGCCAAGCTGTTTGCCCGCGACCGTCAACTGTGCGCCTACTGCGGCGACCTGTTTGACGAAGAAGACCTGACGCGCGAGCACATCATCCCGTTTGCCCAGAACGGCGTGGACTGTTGGATGAACGTGGTCACGGCGTGCCGCGCCTGCAACCACCGCAAGAGCCACCGCACGCCCGAGCAGGCGCACATGCCGCTGCTGTACGCGCCCTATGTGCCCAGCCTGTGGGAAGACTTCATCCTGCGCAACCGGCGCATCATGGCCGACCAGATGGAGTTCTTGCTGGCCCATGTGCCCAGGACTTCGCGTTTGGTGGCCTGAGTCGGTTGCGGTGTTGAATTCACCCTCAACCCACCCCTCTCCCGCCGTGGCGGGCGTAACGCCGACTCCCTGGACCGCTGTGGCAAGGGACGCGGTGGCCGCACTGACTCCCTCGCCCCCGTATCCGGGGCAGAGGTCAGGGGTGAGGGGAAGGGCGCTGTGGCAGCCATGTTCATCCGCAACGATTCACACCCCGGCCTGAGCAGTTCCGAGGCGGCCGCGCGCCTGCTGCAATTCGGTGCGAATCGACTGCATCCGGCGCCCACGCGGGCCGCCTGGCTGCAGTTCCTGGCGCGCTTTCGCAGCCCCCTGGTGCTGGTGCTGCTGCTGGCTGCCGCCGTCTCGGCGCTGACCGGCGAACTGAGTAGTTCGCTCATCATCGGCGTGATCGTGCTGATCAGCGTGACGCTGGACTTTGTGCAGGAATACCGGGCCGAACAAAGCGCGGCCGCGCTCGCGGCGCAGGTGGCGCTGTTGGCCACGGTGCTGCGCGACGGCGTCCCGGTCGAGTTGCCGGTGGCGCAACTGGTGCCGGGCGACGTGCTGCTGCTCAGCGCGGGCTGTCTGATCCCGGCTGATGCGAAATTGATCGAGGCGCACGACTTCTTCGTGAACCAGGCGCAGCTCACCGGCGAGCCCTATCCGGTGGAGAAGCACGCCAGCGCCCGCGCCGCGAACGATGTCTGGGAGCTGGACGCCGACGACAGCGTCTTCATGGGCAGCTCGGTGGTGAGCGGCAGCGCGCGCGCCCAGATCGGCCGCACCGGCAGCGCCAGCGCGCTGGGGCAGATCGCCGTCAGCTTGGCGTTGCAGGCCCCGCCCACCGCCTTCGAGCTCGGCACGCGC
This sequence comes from uncultured beta proteobacterium, assembly GCA_903844215.1. Lineage (GTDB taxonomy): Bacteria > Pseudomonadota > Gammaproteobacteria > Burkholderiales > Burkholderiaceae_C > CAIKVZ01. The sequence continues at coordinate 21,550 of CAIMSP010000012.1, forward strand.
CGCTTTGGCATGTTGATCATGCGCCTGACGCTGCTGCTGGTGCTGTTCACCTTGCTGGTGAACCTGGCGTTTCACCGGGCGCTGATCGAATCCTTTTTGTTCGCCGTGGCGCTGGCCGTGGGCCTCACGCCCGAGCTGCTGCCGATGGTGGTGTCGGTGACGTTGGCGCGCGGCGCCATGCGCATGGCGGCGCGCCAGGTCATCGTCAAGCGCCCCTCGGCGATCCAGGACATGGGCGCGATGGATGTGCTGTGCACGGACAAGACCGGCACCCTGACCGAGGCGCGCATTCGCCTGGAGCGCCACGTCAACGCGTCCGGCGTGGAAGCCAGCAGCGTGCTGGAACTGGCCTATCTCAACAGCTATTTCGAGACCGGCCTGAAAAGCGCGTTGGACGACGCCATCTTGGCGCACGAAGACATCGACGTGAGCGCCTGGCGCAAGATCGATGAAGTGCCTTTCGACTTCGAGCGGCGCCGCGTGTCCGTGCTGCTCGAGCGCGAGCATGCGGGCGTGTCGGCGCGCACGCTGGTGGTCAAGGGCGCGCCCGAAGACGTGCTGCAGTTGTGCACCCACTACGAGGACGAGACGGCCACGGTGCGCGACCTGGACGAGGCCGCGCGGGGGCGCATCAACGCCTTGTTTAACGGGATGGGGCAGCAGGGTTTTCGGGTGCTGGGCATCGCCCGACGCGAGGTCGCTGCGGACCATCCGCACGCCGTGCTGTCGGACGAGAGCGCGCTGGTGTTCGCCGGTTTCGCCGGTTTTTTGGATCCGCCCAAGGCCAGCGCGGCACAGGCGCTGAACGCCCTGGCGGCAAGCGGCGTCACGGTGAAGATCGTCACCGGCGACAACGAGCAGGTGACGCGCCACGTCTGCGAACAACTCGGCCTGGGCGTCATCGGCGTGCTCACCGGGCGCGACATCGACGCGCTGAACGACGACGCGCTGCGCGTTCAGGTCGAGGGCTCGAACCTGTTTTGCCGGGTGAATCCGGCGCAAAAAAACCGCGTCATTCTGGCGCTCAAGGCGCGCGGCCATGTGGTGGGCTATCTGGGCGATGGCATCAACGACGCGCCATCGCTGCACACGGCGGACATCGGCATTTCGGTGGCCGGCGCGGTCGATGTGGCCAAGCAGGCCGCAGCGATGATCCTGCTGGAGAGCGACCTGATGGTGCTGCACGCCGGCATCATCGAAGGTCGGCGCACCTTTGGCAACGTCATGAAGTACATCATGATGGCCACCAGCTCGAACTTCGGCAACATGTTCAGCATGGCTGCGGCCACGCTGTTTTTGCCCTTCCTGCCGATGCTGCCGATGCAGATTCTGCTCAACAATCTGCTCTACGACGTGTCGGAAATCTCGCTGCCGCTGGACCATGTGGACGATGAAGACCTGGCGCGGCCGGCGGTCTGGGACATGGGCTTCATCCGCAATTTCATGCTCACCATCGGACCCATCAGTTCGCTCTTCGACTTCCTCACCTTTTACCTGCTGATCAGCCTGTTCCAGGCCCATGAGGGCCTGTTTCGCACCGGCTGGTTCGTCGAATCGCTGGCGACCCAGGTGCTGGTCATCTTCGTCATTCGCACCCGCCGCCGGCCCTGGCGCAGCCGGCCGCACTTGTGGCTCGTCGTCACCTCGCTCGGCGCAGTCGCGCTGGCGATGGGGCTGCCGTTCACGCCGCTGGCGCCGTATCTGGGATTCACGCCCTTGCCGGCGTCTTTCTTCGGTCTATTGACACTGTTGCTGCTGGTCTATCTGGCGATGGTGCAGGGAGCAAAACAATGGTTTTACCGACGGCAGATCAAGCTTTGACGGATGCGCAGGGGCTGACTTCGGCGCAGGCCGCAGCGCGCCTGCGCCAGGACGGCCCGAACGCGCTCCCCACAGGCGAGCAGCGCACGCTGCTGGCGATTCTCTGGGAGACCGCGCAGGACCCGATGTTTGCCTTGTTGCTGACCGCCGGCGCGCTGTATCTGCTGCTGGGAGACTGGCAGGAGGGCATGGCGCTGCTGGTGTTTGTGCTGGTGGTGTTGGCACTGACGCTGTTCCAGGAAGGGCGCACCGAGCGCGCCCTTGCAGCGCTGCGCGATTTGAGCAGCCCGCGCGCCCTGGTGCTGCGCGACGGGAAGTTGGCGCGCATTGCCGGCGCCGAGGTGGTGGTGGGTGACATCATCGCCTTGGCCGAGGGCGATCGGATTTGCGCCGATGGGCTGCTGCTGTCGGAGACTGGGCTGCAGGTGGACGAGTCGCTGCTCACCGGCGAGGCGCTGCCGGTGCGCAAGTCCGCTGGCCCAGCGCCCAGCGCCGGCGCGCCCCCCGGCGGCGAGGACCTTGCCCTTGTCTATTCGGGAACCATGGTGAGCCAGGGTCAGGGCCTGGCCCGCGTCACGGCCACCGGCGCGCGCAGCCAGATCGGCGGCATCGGTGCCGCGCTGCAGACGCTGCAGTTGGAGAAGTCGCCGCTGAAGGCCTTGACGGCGCAGTTGGTGCGCCGCTTGGCCTGGATCGCATTGCTCATGAGTCTGGCCCTGGTGCTGGCCTATGGCTGGATGCGCGGCGATTGGACGCAGGCCTGGCTGGCCGGCATTGCGCTGGCCATGTCCATGCTGCCGCAGGAGTTCACCGTGGTGCTGACGGTGCTGCCGGCCCTGGGTGCGCTGCGCCTGTCGCGCGAGCAGGTGCTGACCCGGCGCATCGCGGCCATTGAAACGCTGGGCGCGACCTCGGTCCTGTGCGTGGACAAGACCGGCACACTGACGCACAACCGCATGACCGTGAGCCAGCTCTACGTCGATGGCCAGCACTGGAGCGTGGACGAGGCGCTGGCCGATGCGCTGCCCGAGGACTTCCACACGCTGGTGGAGTTTTCCATTCTGGCCAGCGCGAGCGATCCCTTTGATGCGATGGAGCAGGCCTTTCACCGTCTGGGCCAGCACTTTCTGGCCGACACCGAGCACCTGCACCGGGACTGGAAGCTGGTGCATGAATATGGGCTGACGAACCAGCTGCGCGCCATGTCGCATGTCTGGCGCGCCATGGACGGCGCCGAACACGAGGTCGCCGCCAAGGGCGCGCCCGAGGCCATCATGGACCTGTGTCATCTGGACGAAGCGGCGCAGCAGCGCGTGAGTGCCGCCGCCGAGCAGATGGCGCAGTGTGGCCTGCGCGTGCTGGGCGTGGCCCGGGCGCGTTTTGTCGGCGACGACTGGCCGGCGATCGAGCACGATTTCGAGTTCGAATTCATCGGCCTGCTCGGGCTGGCCGACCCGCTGCGCGCGGAGATTCCTCAGGCCGTGCGCGAGTGCCAACAGGCGGGTATTCGCGTGCTCATGATCACCGGCGACTACCCGGCCACAGCGCAGGCAATTGCGCGCCAGGCGCAACTCGCCGCCGACCAGGTGCTCAGCGGCGACGAGCTCGACGCGCTGAGCGACAGCGCGCTGCGCCAGCGGCTGAAGACCGCGAGTGTGTGCGCGCGCATCGCGCCCCAGCAGAAGCTGCGCATCGTGCAGGCGCTCAAGGCCGACGGCGCGATCGTCGCCATGACCGGTGACGGCGTGAACGACGCGCCGGCCCTGAAGGCCGCGCATGTGGGCGTGGCCATGGGGGGCCGGGGCACCGACGTGGCGCGCGAGGCGGCCTCGCTGGTGCTGCTGGATGACAACTTCGCTTCGATCGTGCGCGCCGTGCGCCTGGGGCGGCGCATTTATGACAACCTGCGCAAGTCCATGGCCTACATCATGGCCGTGCACCTGCCCATCGCCGGCGCGGCGCTGGTGCCGGTGCTGCTGGGCTGGCCGGTGCTGCTGTACCCGATCCACATCGCGTTCCTGGAGCTCATCATCGACCCGGCCTGCTCCATGGTGTTCGAGGGCGAGCCGCCTGAGGACGACGTCATGCTGCGCCCGCCGCGCGACCCCAAGACGCCGTTGTTTGCCGGGCGCTCGCTCTGGCTGGCGCTGCTGCAGGGTCTGGGGGTGTTGGTGCTGCTGCTGCTCGCCACCGCCTGGGCCCGCACCCGCATGGACGAGCCGCAGTGGCGCGCCTTTGGCTTCACGCTCTTGGTGCTGGGCAATCTGGGCCTGATGTTGGGCAACCTGTCGCAGCGCGGGTTCAATCCGGCCACCCGGCCCACGCGAAATTGGGCGTTGTGGCTGGTCGGCGCAGCGGCACTCGGGCTGCTGCTGCTGAGCTTGTATCAGCCCTGGCTGGCGGGCCTGTTTCGCTTTGGTGCTTTGTCAGCGCCGGATCTGGCGCTGGCCGCCGCGCTGGGTCTGGGGTCGGGGCTGGTGGTGCAGGGGTTCAAGGCTTGGCGCCAAGACGCAGGCCAAAGGCCTCCACCTGAGCCCAGTCGGTGAAGTCGATCACCGCTTTCGGGTCGGTCGGGCCATCGGTCATGCGCATGATGAGGCGAATCATGAAGCGGTCGAAAAAGCCGTAGCGCGGGTAGTCCAGCTTGCCGGCGAAGACTTCCAGCAGCTGGGGCTTCCAGCGGATCTGGCGCAGGAACTTGATGAGGTAGGGATTGGTTTCGGGCCGGTTCTTTTGCGGCTTGCGCGCCACGATGTTGACGCTGAAGAAGGCATTCGCCTTGCGTTCCAGCAGCGCCTGGTGGCGCTCGATGAATTGCGCCACCTGGGGCTGATGGTGGCCGTAGCGGATGCTGGCGCCAAGCACGATGCTGTCGAAAGCCTCCAGGTCCAGCGCGCCGACTTGGGCCAGCGGCAGCACGGTGGCGACATGGCCTTGGCGCTGCGCCACCTGACTCAGGCGCTGGCAGATCTCCAGCGTGTGACCGTCGGTGCTGGAGTAGGCGATCAGGATGGTGCTCATGTCTGGGCCTCAGGGTTCAGTTGGCGCCGTGGCACTTCTTGTACTTCTTGCCGCTGCCGCAGGGGCAGGGGTCGTTGCGACCGGGTTCGGGCGCCTTGCGCAGCTGCTGCACGCGCGGCCCGATGCTGGCCCACACATCGTGCAGGTCGTACACCGCCCAGATCGCCTTGCCAAAAGCGTCCACGCGGGCCTTGCTCACGCTGGGCGGCGCGTCCTCGCCCATCATGGAAATGGTGGCCGGGCCGGTGTCGTCCTCGGTCAGGTCGAGCAGCACCTGCAGCGCGTCGTCGATCAGTGCGGCGGCCTCCTTGTCGCGCGGCAGCGCCCATTCGTCGGGCCAGTTCTCCACCGCGTACATGAAGCCGATGGCCCAGATCTGCGCAAACGAGGGCACGGGCTCGCTGCCCAGCGTGGCGCGCTCCTCTTCGGACAGCTGCGCGATCAGGCCGCGCAGGTCCATCACCTCGGGGTGGTAGCAGCCCTCGTCGTTGAGTGACTCGGCCGGCGCCTGCAGGTCGGTCAGGACTTCGCTCCAGCGCCGCTGCCACAGTTCGGAAAAACGCTGCGCCTGCGCGGGCTCGGAAAACGGGCTGCCGCCCTCGTCCGGGCTGTCCAGCAGCACGGCCAGATACTCGCTCGGGTCGATCGCGCGGCGGCAGCAGATCAGTGCCGCCATGAAGCCTTCGCAGAACTCCCATTGGGGGGTTTCATCGAAGCGCTCGCGCAGGCCGTCCAGCAGGTCGGCCAGTTCCGAGAATTCGTCTGCGCCCATGCGTGCCGGGGTCGCTTCCATGGACGGGGAGGGGCTGGGAGTGAGTTCGGACATGGGCTTCTTTCAGTCAACGCGTGCGCCGGAGGCTTTCACGACTTTTTCGTACTTCGTCAGTTCGCTCTTCATGAAGGCGCCAAACTGTTCGGGCGTGCTCGGCACGGGTTCGGCCATGAGCGTGGCAAAGCGGGTCTTGGTTTCGGGCGCATTCAGTGCCGCCACAAACGCCTGGTTCAGTTTTTGCACCACGGCTTTGGGTGTGGCCGCCGGCACGACCAGGCCCCACCAGGTATCGACCTCAAAGCCCTTGAGCGTCTCCGCCACGGTGGGCACGTCGGGCAGCAAGGCGCTGCGCTGTGCCGTTGTGACGGCCAGTGCCTTGAGTTTGCCGGACTTGATGTTGGCCGAGGCCGTGGCCAGGTTGTCGAAGTTGAAATCCACCTGGGCGCCCAGCAGCGCCAGTTGTGCCGGGCTGCCGCCGTTGTAGGGAATGTGCACGGCAAATATCCCGGCCTGCGCCTTGAACATCTCGCCCGCAAGGTGCCCGGCGCTGCCGTTGCCGCCGCTGCCGTAGTTGAGCTTGGCCGGGTGCGCCTTGGCGTAAGCGATCAGCTCGGCCAGCGTATGGATCTTGAGTTCGCGCGCCGTGTTGGCGTTCATCACCAGCACGTTGGGCACGCGCAGCATCTGCGTGACGGGCGCAAAGTCGGTGGCGGCGTTGAACGGCATCCGGGCATAGAGCCAGGGGTTGATGGCGTGCGTGGCCACGGCAGCGATGCCGATGGTGTAGCCGTCGGGCGCGGCTTTGGCCACCAGGTCCACGCCAATGTTGCCGCCGCCACCGGGTTTGTTTTCAACGATCACCGTCCCAAGTGTGTCCTTGACGCGCTCGGCCAGCATGCGCGCCGTGGCGTCGATCGGCCCACCGGCGCCATAGGGGACGACAATGCGGATGGTTTTCCCCGAAGGCGCGGTTTGCGCGCTGGCCAGCGTGGAGCTCAGTGCCAGCAGGCACAGCAGGTAGTGGATGGTTTTCATGAAGCTCGATTGTGCCGGTAATGAACGTGGCTGCGAAGTCGGAGATCGACGAAATCAGCTTGGCGTCGAGCACAACAACAAGCGGCAAAGGCTTTGGACCTTGGCGGCTTGTTTGGTGGTCGGTGCCGGAACCGAACCGGCACGCCTTGCCGCGGGGGATTTTCTTACCCCTTGGGCTTTCGCCGCCCCGCCAATGAGGGTTCGTGGTCGGGCGCAGGCCTTCACTATCGATTTGCGGCTTCAGCTGCCCGCCGTCTGCTCGGTCCACCTTCCCTCAACCGAGGTAATCACGGGCAGAAGGATGTCCTCTCATTTTTGTCAAAGCTCGCCCTGCGAGTACCCAGTTTCCCGTTGATGACGAATGCGTGCCACAAGAAATGCGGTCATCGAGTCGCGCGTAAACGCTTCACGCAGACGTGTGCGACGGACCGAATCGGCCAGGGTCTGCACCATGAATGCGTGCAGGCTCACGCCCGCATTCTGGGCGTCAGCCTCAAGTTGCGTTTTGAGCGCTGCGGGCAACTTCAAGCTGGTAGGTTGACTTTTGATGCTGGTGGAGTGCACTTCTTGCGCCAATTCGAAAGGTAGTCAAAATTTACTACCTTTGAAATTCGATGCAGGTGGCGGCTTCCAAAGCGACGTTCAATGCGCGCGCGCTAAAACCGGGACGTTGCCACGACCACGACCGTGAACGCGTGAAAGCGTTCGACAGCGGCAGCGCTGCAGGCAAAAAAATAGGCCCTTCCATCGCTGGAAGGGCCTGTGGTGGTGCCCGGGGCCGGAATCGAACCGGCACGCCTTGCGGCGGGGGATTTTGAGTCCCCTGCGTCTACCAATTTCACCACCCGGGCTTTGAATTCTCTGGATTGCTCCAGAATCTTCTGTTTGACCGTGGTTGATCTTCCATCGCGCCGCAGGCTCAACAGGTCAGATCAACCTCTTAATTTTACTTGCTGTGCCTTGGCTTTTCGCCGTGGCTGCTATTTCACTCCTGGGTCCCAACAAGCCCCCTTGGGCGTTGTTTGACCAGTCGCTGCAAATGCTTACCTGGCCTGGTGTCAACGGACTTCAAAAAAAGCTAGACACGCCTCCTTTTGAGTCCCCTGCTTCAATCAGTTTCACCAACCCGGCAGGGCGCAGAAGGCGTGAATTATCTCACAGTGAGAAATCAGCCCTGGGGGCGAATCAGACGGTCACCTTCGGCAGCGAGCCTTTGGCCCCCATTCACAAGGCGTTCCATCACCAGACCTTTGATCGGCCAAGCAGACCTTGTTCTGCAACGCCCGGGCCAGATCAGCGCTGGCGCGCAGATCAATTTCTTGCAATTAATTCACACATTGACAGCGTTTCTGCGGCATTTCCATGGAACGGTTTCGGCGGCGTATAAAGAATTATCGATAATGGAACCGACAACACAATGAATGCGCTCAGGTGCACCCCGCGGCCTTGGCCGCATCAGCAACCCACCCCAGGCTGAGACATCAGCAGGGCCACAGACATGGCAACGACTGCGACTCGATCATGAATGCCTTTGCCGAAAACCTGTGGCGCAGCCGCGCGCGCCCCGTTCCTGCGGCGCCTCAGGCGCTCCTGTCGGTGCCGCGTGGGCCACGGCGGCTCAAGGCCTTCGTCGCGTCGGTGGCCGCGCTGGACGACGAGTTCAGCCGCTTCACCCGCCCCGAGATCGCGCAGCGGCTGCTGCTGCTGCGCGCTCAAATGTCGCTGCAAGGTTTGAGCGAAGCGGCGCTGGTGCAGGCGTTCGCGCTGATTCGAGTCGTCGCCTGGACGCAACTGGGCGAGCGTCCCTTTGAGACCCAGTTGATGGCCGCGCGCGTCATGCTTGACGGGCAGTTGGCCGAAATGGCCACCGGAGAGGGCAAGACGCTGGCCGCTGGCATTTGCGCCGCCACCGCCGCACTCGCCGGGACGCCGGTGCACGTCATTACCGCGAATGATTATTTGGTGGCGCGTGATGCCACGGCGCTGCGACCCCTGTTCCGGGCGCTGGGGCTTAGCGTGGGGCACGTCGTGGCCGAACACGACCCGGCTGAGCGGCGGCGCGCCTACGACTGCGACATCACCTATTGCACGGCCAAGGAGCTGGTTTTTGACTATCTGCGCGACCGCGTCGGCTGCGGCGTGCGAACCTCGCAGCCGCAGCCGCGTGCGGCCGACTTCGATGGCAACGGCCTGCCGGCGCCGCACACGCTGCTGCGCGGACTGTGCATGGCCGTGGTGGACGAAGCCGACAGCGTGTTCATCGATGAAGCCCGCGTGCCCAAGATCTTGGCCACCGGCTGCGGGAACGTGGGTGAGCTCGATTACCACGGGCAGGCGCTGCAGTTGGCGAAACAGATGCGTTTTGGCGTTGACTTTCACCTCGATATCGAGCGCCGCAGAAGCCGCCTGACGGGTCGGGGTGCGAGCAAGCTGGAGTGGCTCAGCCAAGACCTGAACGAGGCCTGGGACAACCGCAGGCGGCGCGAAGAAACCGTCTGTCTGGCCCTGGTGGCCTGGCACCTGTATCAGTCCGAGCGCGATTACCTGGTGCACCAGGCGGCCGTCGTCATGCTGGATCAAGCCGGCGGACCTCAGGCGCCCGGTCGGGCCTGGTCACGCGGACTGCGCCAGTTGATCGAGCTCAAGGAAGGCTGCCAGCCCACGCAGCTGCAGGTCACGGCGGCGCAAATCACCCATCAGCGCTTCTTCGCCCGCTACCTGCGCCTGGGCGGAATGAGCGGCACGCTGCGCGAGGTCCGCTCCGAACTGGCGTCGGTGTATGCACTGCAGGTGGTCAAGATCCCCTTGCAGCGCCCGGCGCGCCGCCTGTTGCTGCCCACACGCTTGGTGCGCGACCGCCAGGCGCAATGGCGCGCGGCGACCGAATGCGCGCGCGAGCTCGTCGCCGAGGGGCGACCGGTGCTGATAGGCACCGACTCCGTCGCCGATTCGCAGAGCCTGTCGCGCGAGCTCACGCGCGCCGGTCTGGCGCACCAGGTGCTCAACGCCTGCCACGATCTGCGCGAGGCCCGGATCGTGGCCGAAGCCGGGCAGGCCGCGCGCATCACGGTGGCCACCAACATGGCCGGGCGCGGCACCGACATTGCGCTGGCAGAGGGCGTGGCCGAACGCGGTGGCCTGCACGTGATCTGCTGCCAGCACAACGCCTCGAGCCGAATCGATCGGCAGTTGATTGGCCGCTGTGCGCGCCAGGGTGATCCGGGCAGCGCGCAGACGCTGGTGAGGCTGAGCAAGCCACCGATTGCACGTCATTTTTCGGCGTGGTTTTTGCGCTGCGTCGCGAGTCTGGATGGCCTGAGCCCGCAGTGGCTGGTGGCGCTGGTGCAGCGCCTGCCGCAGCGCTTGCAAGAGCGCCGCCAGCGCGCCCAGCGCCAGGCCGTGCAGCAGCAGGACGAACGCGTCGAGCGCGAGCTGTGGGCCGGTGTGGGTGCGCAGTGATGCCCCGCGTCTTGCCTGAGCTGTGAACTGTGGCACAGTCAAGGGCTATGAAATATCCAACCCTTGAAGACCTCGTCGGCGGCACGCCGCTGGTGGCACTGCAGCGCATCGGTGCGACCCAGCGGCGCGAGCGCGGCAATGTGCTGCTGGGCAAACTTGAAGGCAACAACCCGGCCGGCTCGGTCAAGGACCGACCGGCGCTGTCGATGATCAAACGCGCCGAAGAACGCGGCGCCATCAAGCCGGGCGACACGCTGATCGAGGCCACGTCGGGCAACACCGGCATCGCGCTGGCCATGGCTGCGGCCATCAAGGGTTACCGTTTGCTGCTGATCATGCCGGAAGACCTGTCGATCGAGCGTGCGCAGACCATGAAAGCGTTTGGCGCCGAGCTGATCCTCACACCCAAGAGCGGCGGCATGGAGTATTCGCGCGACCTGGCCGAGCAGATGCAAAAGGCGGGCAAGGGCCATGTGCTGGACCAGTTTGCCAATGCCGACAACCCACGCAGCCACTACGAGACGACCGGGCCTGAAATCTGGAAAGACACCAAGGGGCGCGTCACGCACTTTGTCAGCGCCATGGGGACGACGGGAACCATCACCGGCGTGTCGCGCTTTCTCAAGCAAAAAAATCCGGCGGTCCAGGTCATCGGGGCGCAGCCGGCCGAGGGTTCGCGTATTCCGGGAATTCGCAAATGGCCGCAGGCCTACTTGCCCAAGATCTACGACGCCACGCAGGTCGATGAACTGGTGTCTGTGAGCCAGGAGGATGCGGAGGAGATGTGCCGCAGGCTGGCGCGCGAGGAGGGCATCTTTGCCGGCGTTTCGGCCGCCGGCGCGCTTTGGGTGGCGCTGGAAATTTCGCGCCGCGTGGAAAACGCGACCATCGTTTTTGTTGTCTGCGACCGGGGTGACCGCTACCTCTCGACCGGAATATTTCCCGCCTGATACGCGCAACTATTGGGTCAGCGTTTCGGCCCAGGCCAGCGCCTGAAGGTGGGACCAGTTGACCTGCCGGTTGGAGAGTTGGAGCTCGGTGGCGACGCGCCCGAAAACCTCTTCATTGCCGCTTTCGCAGGCGATGGTCAGGTCCAGCAGCGGCGCGTACACCCCCTGGTGGTGCAGCAGGACATCGACCACGGCGTTGGGCAGCGAGACCGCGCGCATGGCGTCTTCCATGGAAATTCCCAGCATCGCGTCCAACAGCGAGAACACGCCCACGACAAAGGCGCTGTCGCATTCTTCCTGGGAAAGCGTGCCGGCCTCCAGCGCCAGCAACTCCATCAGACGACCGCGCACGACCGCCGTCCCACCCACGGCGGCGCTCGCGCCTCCGGGGCGGGTGGCCGTCAGCAGCAGGGCGGCCCAGCGGAACAGCTTTTGCATTCCCAGCATCATCACGGCATGGCGAAACGAGGTGATGGCGCAGTTCAATCCAAAGCCGGAGGAATTGAGGTACTTGAGCAGCGTGAAGGACAGGGTCGGATCCTTCTTGAGGAGTTCCTCGATTTCGGCGACATCGGCATCCGCGCGCACGCGGTCGATCAACTGAATGATGACCGCCTGGGCCGGGCGCACCGCCTGCGACTTGAGCAGCACCGGTTTGGCAAACCAGTAGCCCTGGAACAGCCGGATGCCGTGGCCCGACATGGTCTGGAATTGCTCATGGGTTTCGACCTTGGTCGCGACCAGTTGGGTCGAGGTGTGCTGGCGCGCGTAGCGCACCAGGGGCTCGATCAACTCGGGTCCAATTTCCTCCAGATCGAGCTTGACGTAGGAGGAGAACGGTCGCCAACTGGCGTAGTTGCGCGACAGCACCGTGTGCCCGAAGGCAAAGCGAAAGCCGCGCCGGTGCAAGTCGCCCATGACCTGGGCGCGGGACTCGATTTCGCTGGACTGGTGGCCTTCGATCGGGGGCAACTCCAGCACCACGTGATCGGGGTGGATCAGGTCCAGATGGCGTCCCACCAGGCTGTCGTGGGTGCAATTGATGAACAGCGTCTTCTCGCTGCCGACGGTCTGCGCGTCGGCCAAAGAGAGCACGTTGAACAGCAGGTTCGCGTCGCTGTACAGGTCGTGCTGCAGCGCCTGGGGTGAGCGGTTGAACAACTCGTAGCCGACGATGACGCGCTGCTCATCGAGGATCGGCTGGCGCGCCACAATGGCCGCGTCTTCGGTGTCTTGGTCCGGCACCTGATCGGGCGCGATCTCGGAGTTTTTAGGGATGGTGGGTTCCATAGGCGTGGTGGCAAGGCCCTCTAGTCAACCAGTGTTTCGGCCCAGTTCAGCGCCTGCAAATGCGCCCAGTTCACCTGCTGGTTGGATAACTGCAAGTCGTTGGCGGCGCGCCGGAAATCGTCTTCGTTGCCACTTTCGCAGGCCTCGGTCAAGGTCAGAAAGGGGGCAAAGACGCCGGTGCGGCGCAGCAGGGCGTCCAGGATCGATTCGGGCAGGGCGATCGACGCCAGGGCTTCTTCCAGCGGGATGCCCAACATCGTATCGAGCAGTGAGAAAACACCGACGACGAAAGCGTTGTCGCATTCCTCGGGCGGCAGCAGTTCGGCGCTGAGCAATTCCATCAGTCGGCCGCGCACCACGGCGGTGGTTCCCACGGCGGCGGCCACTTCGCCGGCGCGCGACGTGGTCATCAGCAGGGCGCCCCAGCGGAACAGCTTTTTCATTCCCAGAATCATCACCGCGTGGCGAAACGAAGTGACTTCGCAACTCAGCCCAAAGCCCGAGGAATTGATGTAGCGCAGCATGGTGAACGACAGCGTGGGATCGCGCTTGAGCAGTTCTTCGATTTCCGAGACTTCGGCCTGCTTTCGCACCAGATTGATGAGCTGCAGGATGGTGGCCTGCGAAGGCCTGACCGCGTGCGCCTTGATCAGCACCGGCTTGGCAAACCAGTGGCCCTGGAACAGCTTCACGCCCAGGGAACGCATGCGTTCGTATTGCTCTGCGCTCTCGACCTTCTCGGCGATCAGCTGCGCCGTGCTGCGCTGGCGCGACACCCGCGTCAGAGGTTCCAGCAGCTCGGGGCGAATCTGCGTCATGTCCATCTTGATGAAGTTCGCGTGCGGCAACCAGCTTTCATAGGCTCGGGCCAGCACGGTATGACTAAACGCCAGGCGAAAGCCGCGTTGGCGCAATCTGCTCAGCACGGGCAGTTGCGCCTCGATGCCTTCCTTCGTGTTGCCAGGGATCGGCGGCACCTCCAGCACCACGCGATCGGCCTGCACCAGCTCCAGATGCCCATCCTCCAGGCTGTCGTGGGTGCAATTCACGAACACGGTTTTCTTGCCCATCAGGGCCTCGGTGTCGATCATCGACAGCACGTTGAACAACAGCGCGGCGTCGCTGGCCGCAGTATGGCTTCCAACGGCATGGGCGCGGTCGAAAAGCTCGTAGCCGAAGACGGCGCGGTCTTGGTCCACGATGGCCTGGCGCGCAATCGACAGCGATGCCGTGTTGTCGTCAAGCGCCTCGGAAGCGGGAATGGATTCGGAAATGTGCGACATGGCGTTCAAGTGTAGAGGCGTTTTCAATTTTACGAAGTTTGCTGCGCCACAGCGCGTAGCATGGCGCCATGCCCAGCACCTATCCTGGCGCGGTGGACCCCTGGTCCAAGTTGTGGCCCATTCTCGCCGGGTTCGTGCTCGGCTGCGCATTGCAGTTGCAGCAGCCGGTGTTGTGGCCCTGGCCGGTGTATGCCGGCTTGGCGCTGGCGGCCTTGGCGTTGGGGTGGATTTGCGTCCCGAAGCGCCGGCCAAGGCAGTCGGTCGGGCGCAGTGCGGCGGCTTGGGGCCTGGGCGCGGCGGCGTTGGCGCTGGGACTGGGCTGCGTGGGCTGGCGCGCCAGCGCATTTTTGGCGCACAGCTTGGACCCGGTGCTCGAGGGGCGCGACCTGGGCGTCACGGGCGTGATTCGCGCCATGCCCCAGCGCAACGAGAGCGGTGTGCGTTTTGTGCTGGAAGTCGAGTCGGCACAGCTTGACGGCCGCAGCGTCATCCTGCCGGCCCAAATGCAGGTGGCTTGGTACGCCGGCCTGGGCGGCGGCTTCGACGCCGGCAACCTGTTGGCGGACCTGCAGCGCCAGCCGGCGGATATTCGGGCCGGCGAGCGCTGGCAGCTGACGCTGCGTCCCAAGGCCCCGCATGGCAACAGCAACCCGCACGGTTTCGACTACGAGTTGTGGCTTTGGGAGCAGGGCGTGCAAGCCACAGCCTATGTGCGCGCCGGGCAGCGCGATCTGGCGCCGCAGCGCTTGGGGCAGACCTGGCGCCATCCGGTGGAGACGGTGCGCCAGAACGTGCGCGACGCGATCTTCGAGAGGGTTCCTGACCGGCAACAGGCCGGGCTGATTGCCGCCTTGGTGGTGGGCGATCAAAATGCCATCGATCGCGCCGACTGGGATGTCTTTCGCGCCACCGGGGTGGCGCATTTGATGAGCATCTCCGGGGTGCATATCACCATGTTCGCCTGGGCCGCCGCCTGGCTGGTGGGTTGGTTGTGGCGCCGCTCCAGTCGCTTGTGCCTGGCCTATGCTGCGCCCAGCGCGGCCTTGCTGGGCGGCATTTTCCTGGCCAGTGCTTACGCGGTGTTCAGCGGCTGGGGCGTCCCGTCGCAACGCACCATCTGGATGCTGTGCACCGTGGGCTTGCTCAAACTTTCCGGGCGCAGTTGGCCCTGGCCACAGGTCTGGCTGTTGGCGCTGTCCATGATCGTTGCGCTGGACCCATGGGCCTTGCTGCAGGCGGGGTTTTGGCTCAGCTTTGTCGCCGTGGGCGTGCTGTTCGCGACAGACTCGCAAGCGCGCACGCCCGCAGCCCAGGCCATGCCGTCGCGCATGCGCTCTTTCCTTCGCGAGCAGTGGGTCGTGACGCTGGCGCTCACGCCGCTGAGCCTGCTGCTTTTCAACCAGGTGTCGGTGGTCGGCCTGCTGGCGAACGCGCTGGCTATTCCGTGGGTCACCCTGGTGTTGACGCCGCTGTGCATGCTGGGCGCGCTGTGGTCGCCCTGCTGGGACGCGGCGGCCTGGGCCGTGGTGGTCATGAGCACGCTGCTGCAGGCCCTGGCCGCGTTGCCGTTTGCCACGCTGACCGTGGCGGCCGTGCCGCTGTGGGCGGCAGTAGCCGGCGTGGCCGGTGGCACGTTGCTGGCGATGCCCTGGCCCAGAAGCGTGCGCGCGTTGGCCGTGCCGCTGTTGCTGCCGGTGCTGTTGTGGCAGAGTGAGCGCCCCGAAGTGGGGCAGTTCGACTTGCTGGCAGCCGACATCGGGCAGGGTAACGCTGTTTTGGTGCGCACGGCGGCGCACGCCCTGGTGTACGACGCCGGTCCGCGCTTGAGCAGCGAGAGCGACGCCGGGCAGCGCGTGCTGGTGCCGCTGTTGCGCGCGCTGGGTGAGCGCATTGACACGCTGGTGCTGAGCCACCGCGACACCGACCACACGGGTGGCGCTGCCGCCGTGCTGGCGATGCAGCCCCAGGCCCGCCTGCTGAGCTCGCTCGAGGCCGACCATCCCTTGCAGGCGCTGCGCGCCGGGCAGCGCTGTGAGCTGGGACAGCGTTGGGACTGGGACGGTGTGGCTTTTGAAGTGTTGCATCCGCAGGCGCCGGACTACCAGGCACCGTCCAAGAGCAACGCCATGAGCTGCGTGCTGCGCATCACCAACGGCGCGCACAGCGCCTTGCTCACCGGCGACATTGAGCAGCCCCAAGAGGCGCGGCTGCTGGCCGGCTTGCAAAGCATTCGGGCCGAACTGTTGCTGGTGCCGCACCACGGCAGCAAGACATCCTCCAGCGCGGCCTTTTTGGACGCCGTGGCGCCGCGCTTTGCGCTGGTGCAGGCGGGCTACCGCAACCGTTTTGGGCATCCCGCGGAATCGGTGCTGGAACGCTACAGTGAGCGCCATATTCAGGTCGTGGATTCGCCTCACTGTGGCGCCATCACCTGGGAGTCGGCTCGGGCGGATCGGGTGTCGTGTCAGCGCGCTCGGCAGCGACACTACTGGCAGCATTGGGCTGCGACCAAGCGCGACTAGCCGCGGTTTCTGCGCGTGGTCCGGAACTTGCTATCCTTGAGCTCAGGAGAGCACGCATGCATAAGTTCGACGAGATGTACACCCAACTGCCTTACGAGTTCTCGACTCAGGGCCGGCAAATCCGTGATCAGTACAAGATCTATGACGAATGGTTGTCGCGCCAGCCCGGCGACATGATGGCGCGTCGGCGCGAGGAGGCCGAGGTGATCTTTCGCCGCGTGGGCATCACCTTTGCGGTGTATGGCGAGAAGGACGAAGAGGGCGCGGGCACGGAACGCTTGATTCCCTTTGACCTGATTCCGCGCATCATCCCGGCGCAGGAGTGGGCATTTCTGGAGCGCGGCCTGGTGCAGCGCGTCACGGCGCTGAACCGCTTCATCCACGACGTTTATCACGCGCAGGACATCATCAAGGCCGGCGTCGTGCCGCGCGAGCAGATCGAAAACAACGCGCAGTTCCGCCCCGAAATGGTCGGCGTGGACGTGCCCAACGCGATCTATTCGCACATCTCCGGAATCGACATCGTGCGCGCCCCCAACGCCCAGGGCGAGGGCGAGTATTACGTGCTGGAAGACAATCTGCGCGTTCCCAGCGGCGTGAGCTACATGCTGGAAAACCGCAAGATGATGATGCGTTTGTTTCCCGAGTTGTTCAATGCGCACCGCGTCGCTCCGGTGGCGCACTACCCCGATCTGTTGCTGGAAACCCTGCGCGCCAGCAGTCCGACGACCGCCGCCGAACCGACGGTGGTGGTGCTCACGCCGGGCATGCACAACAGTGCTTATTTCGAGCACGCCTTCCTGGCCCAGCAAATGGGCGTCGAACTGGTCGAAGGCCAGGACCTGATGGTGCGGGACAACTTTGTCTATATGCGCACCACGCGCGGCCCGAAACGCGTGGACGTGATCTACCGCCGCGTGGATGACGACTTTCTTGACCCCCAGGTGTTTCGCGCAAGTTCCACCTTGGGTTGCGCCGGTCTGATGGGCGCGTACCGCGCCGGCCATGTGGCGATCTGCAACGCGGTGGGAACGGGCGTGGCCGATGACAAGTCGATCTACCCCTACGTGCCCAAGATGATCGAGTTTTACCTGGGCGAGAAACCCATCCTGAACAATGTGCCGACCTATATGTGCCGCAACCAGGACGACCTGGCCTACACGCTGGCCAACATGCAGGACCTGGTGGTGAAAGAGGTGCACGGCGCCGGTGGCTACGGCATGCTGGTGGGTCCGGCGGCCACGGCGGCAGAGATCGAGGACTTTCGCAAGGCGGTGCGCGCGAACCCGAACGGCTATATCTCGCAACCCACGCTGAGCTTGTCCAGTTGCCCGACCTACGTGGAGAGCGGCATCGCGCCGCGCCACATCGATCTGCGTCCCTACGTGCTCAGCGGCAAGACCGTCAAGATGGTGCCGGGTGGCCTCACGCGCGTGGCGCTCAAGGAAGCTTCCTTGGTGGTGAATTCATCCCAGGGTGGTGGAACCAAGGACACCTGGGTGCTCGAAGGAGATACATCATGCTAAGCCGCACTGCCGATCATTTGTTCTGGATGTCGAGGTACACGGAGCGGGCCGAAAAGCTTCGCTTTCGCCAAAAGCTTCGCTTTCACCAAAAGCGAAGCTTTCTACAAGATGCCGCAAGGAGCGTAGCGACGCGGTGTTCGAGGCCAGGAGTTGAATCATGCTAAGCCGCACTGCCGATCATTTGTTCTGGATGTCGAGGTACACGGAGCGGGCCGAGAACACTGCTCGCATGCTGGACGTGAACTACCAGACCTCGCTGCTGCCGCAGTCGGCAGAAATGGCGCAGGCGGGCTGGCGCGGACTGCTCGGCATCAGCGAGCTGCTGCCGCTTTACACGGCTCAGCACCAAGAGATTCATGGCGCGCAAGTCATGGAATTCATGGTCAAGGACGAAAGCAACCCCTCGTCCATCGTTTCCTGTTTGCGCGCGGCGCGGGAGAATGCGCGCGCCGTGCGCGGCACGCTGACCACCGAGGTCTGGGAGACGCAAAACCAGACTTGGCTGGAAATCAATCGGATGCTGCGCGTCGGCGAGTTCGAACGCGATCCGTCGCAGTTTCTGGAGTGGGTCAAGTTCCGTTCGCACTTGTCGCGCGGCGTGACCTTGGGAACCATGTTGATGGACGAGGCACTGTATTTCATGCGCCTGGGCATCTTTCTGGAGCGCGCCGACAACACGGCGCGGCTGGTGGATGTGAAGTTCCATGCGCGTGAGGGCGATTTCTTTGGCGCGGGCAGCGACAAGAACCAGGAGTACGACTTCTACCACTGGAGCGCGATCCTGCGCAGCGTGAGCGGTTTCGAGATCTACCGCAGGGTCTATCGCGACGTCATCAAGCCCGAGCGCGTGGCCGAGCTGCTGATACTGCGGCCCGACATGCCCAGGTCGCTGCACGCCAGCTTGAACGAAGTCGTCAACAACTTGGTCCTGGTGTCGGTCGATGGGGACAGCGAAACCCAGCGCCGCGCCGGCAAACTGCGCTCCGAACTGCAATATGGGCGCATCGACGAAGTCCTGGCCACCGGCTTGCACGCTTATCTGACCCAGTTCCTGGACCGGGTAAATGAACTCGGGCTGCGCATCAGCCGCGACTACCTGGTTCCGGCCGCCTGAGCCGCGCGCCCAGCCCGGCGCTGGCCCAGGCTATAATCCGAAGGCTTTGCATGGTGCAAGGCGCACGTCAGCAGCCGTTCCAGCCACTGACGCAAGTAACCCCGTGGGGTGCCGGTGCGTGTGCAACACGCCTGAGCGGCCCGACAATTTCTAGGAAAATTCATGATCGCATCCAGCATCAAAGCCGAAGTCGTTAAAGCCAATGCCCGCAAGGTCGGTGACACCGGCAGCCCCGAAGTGCAAGTGGCCCTGTTGACGGCCCGCATCAACGAACTCACACCCCACTTCAAGACCCATGCCAAGGACCACCACGGTCGCCGCGGCCTGCTGCGCATGGTCAATACCCGCAAGAGCTTGCTCGCCTACCTGAATCGCAAGGACCATGACCGCTATGTGGCCCTGATCGCGAAACTGGGCCTGCGCAAGTAAGCTTGATCGAATCGGATGCGCCTGAGTCGGGAAACTGATTCAAGGCGCATTTTTACTTCAGAGACGGGAAAACGAAAACGCGCTGTGTCATTCCAGAAGAAATTGGCCTGATTTTTTCTGGAATGGCATCGTCTTCGAACCCTGATCTGACCCCTGCTGATAGGGATTTATCAGTTGTGCAAACAAGGAGTTCAACATGAGCATTTTCAATAAAGTCAGCAAGACCTTTCAATGGGGTTCGAATACCGTCACGCTGGAAACCGGTGAAGTCGCGCGCCAGGCCAACGGCGCCGTGATGCTGGACATGGACGGCACCGTGGTGCTGGCCACCGTCGTTGCCAAGACCGAAGGCAAGGCCGGTCAGGACTTCTTCCCCTTGACCGTGGACTATCTGGAAAAGACCTATGCCGCAGGCAAGATCCCCGGCAGCTTCTTCAAGCGCGAAGGCCGCCCCAGCGAATTCGAGACCCTCACCAGCCGACTCATCGACCGTCCGATTCGCCCGCTGTTTCCTGAAGGCTTCTTCAACGAAGTGCACGTGGTCGTGCACACGCTGTCGCTCAACCCCGAAGTCGACGCCGACATCGCCGCGCTGATTGCCGTCAGCGCCGCCCTGTCGATCAGCGGTGTTCCGTTCAGTGGCCCCATCGGCGCCGCCCGCGTGGGCTACGTCAACGGCGAATACGTGCTCAATCCGGGTCAGACCCTGCGCAAGAGCTCGACGCTGGACCTGGTCGTCGCCGGCACCGAAGCCGCCGTGCTGATGGTCGAGTCTGAAGCCCAGCAACTGAGCGAAGAAATCATGCTCGGCGCCGTGGTGTTCGGTCACGAGCAAGGCAACATCGCCATCAACGCCATCCACGAATTGGTGCGTGACGCGGGCAAGCCGGCTTGGGATTGGAGCGCTCCGGCCAAGGACGAGCCACTGATCGCCAAGGTCGGCGCGCTGGCCAACGACAAGCTCGTCGCGGCCTACCAGATTCGCAACAAGCAGGCACGCACGCGCGCCTGCCGCGAGGCCTACGCCGTCGTCATGGCCGACCTGAAGCTGGACGGCACGCCGTTTGACAGCGTCAAGGTCGAAGGCATGCTGTTCGACATCGAAGCGCGCATCGTTCGCAGCCAGATCCTGGCCGGCGAGCCGCGCATCGACGGCCGCGACACGCGCACCGTGCGCCCGATCGAAATCCGCAACAGCGTGCTGCCCCGCACCCACGGTTCGGCGCTGTTCACGCGTGGCGAAACCCAGGCTCTGGTCGTCACCACGCTGGGCACCGAACGCGATGCACAGCGCATTGACGCGCTCGCCGGTGAGTACGAAGACCGCTTCATGCTGCACTACAACATGCCTCCCTTCGCTACCGGCGAAACCGGTCGCGTGGGCACGCCCAAGCGCCGCGAAATCGGTCACGGCCGCCTGGCCAAGCGTGCCTTGATGGCCTGCTTGCCGAGCAAGGAAGACTTCCCCTACACCATGCGCGTGGTTTCGGAAATCACCGAGTCCAATGGTTCTTCGTCCATGGCTTCGGTCTGCGGCGGTTGCCTGTCGCTGATGGACGCTGGCGTTCCCATGAAGGCGCATGTGGCCGGTATCGCCATGGGCTTGATCAAGGACGCGAATCGCTTCGCCGTGCTGACCGACATCCTGGGTGATGAAGATCATCTGGGCGACATGGACTTCAAGGTGGCCGGTACCACCAACGGCATCACCGCGCTGCAGATGGACATCAAGATCCAGGGCATCACCAAGGAAATCATGCAGGTCGCACTGGCTCAGGCCAAGGAAGCGCGCATGCACATCCTGGGCAAGATGCAAGAAGCCATGGGCGAAGCCAAGACCGAGGTCTCCAGCTTCGCGCCCAAGCTCTACACCATGAAGATCAACCCCGAGAAGATCCGCGACGTGATCGGCAAGGGCGGCGCGGTGATTCGTGCCCTGACCGAAGAAACCGGCTGCCAGATCAACATCGAGGAAGACGGCACGATCACGATCGCCGCGACCGACGCCGACAAGGCCGAAGAAGCCAAGCGCCGCATCGCCCAGATCACGGCGGAAGTCGAGATCGGCAAGATCTACGAAGGCGCGATCACCAAGATCCTGGACTTCGGCGCGCTGGTCAATCTGCTGCCGGGCAAGGACGGTCTGCTGCACATCAGCCAGATCGCGCACGAGCGCGTGGAAAAAGTCTCCGACTATCTGAGCGAAGGCCAGATCGTCAAGGTCAAGGTCATGGAAACCGACGAAAAGGGTCGCGTCAAGCTGTCCATGAAGGCCTTGCTGGATCGGCCCGCACAGGGTTGAAACGGCGCCGGATTTGACGGCGCGGCGGGCTTGGCGACAAGCCCCGGGCGCAGCCAGTCCAGCCGCTCACCAGACGTGATGCAAGTCTTCGAAATCAGCTCCTTCGGAACCCCCGACGTTTTGCGTCTGGGGCAGCGACCTGCGCCTGTCGCAGGCGCGGGCGAATTGCTGATTCGGGTGGCCGCCAGCGGCGTGAATCGCCCCGATGTGCTGCAGCGCGCGGGCCACTATCCCGCGCCTCCAGGCGCCTCCGATATCCCAGGGCTGGAAGTCGCGGGCGAGATCGTCGGCGGCGACGAGCAGACCCTGGCTGCGGCCGGATTCAAGCTGGGCGACAGCGTTTGTGCCCTGGTGGCCGGAGGCGGTTACGCCGAGTTGTGCGTCGCGCCGCTGGGTCAATGCCTTCCCGTGCCCAAGGGCTTGAGCCTGACGCAGGCGGCGGCCCTGCCCGAGACCTTCTTCACGGTCTGGAGCAATGTGTTTGATCGCGGCCAGTTGCAGGCGGGCGAAACCCTGCTGGTGCAAGGCGGATCGAGCGGCATCGGGGTCACGGCGATTCAGATGGCCAAGGCGCTGGGCGCGAAAGTGATCGTGACGGCGGGCAGCGACGCCAAGTGCGCCGCCTGCCTGGCGCTGGGCGCGGACCACGCCATCAATTACCGCAGCCAGGACTTCGTGCAGGAAATCAACAGCCTCACCGACGGCAAGGGCGTGAACGTGATTTTGGACATGGTGGCGGGCGACTACGTGGCGCGCGAGCTGGAGTGTCTGGCCGAGGACGGGCGCCTGGTCATCATCGCGGTCCAGGGCGGCGTGAAGAGCCAGATCAATGCCGGACTGGTGCTGCGTCGGCGCCTGACCGTGACGGGCTCGACGCTGCGTGCCCGGCCCGTGGCCTTCAAGGCGCAAATTGCGCGCGCGCTCCAAGCACGGGTCTGGCCCTTGCTTGAGAGCGGACAAATCCGCCCGGTGATCCACAGCACGTTTGCCGTGGCGCAGCCGGATGCCGGCGCCGCCAGCGCGGCCGCCCAGGCGCATGCGCTGATGGAGTCGAATGAGCATGTGGGAAAAATCGTTTTGACTTGGGGATCACCATGAAGAAAAAACTGATTGCCGGCAACTGGAAGATGAATGCCAGCCTGGCTGCAAACGAGAGCCTGGTGCGCGCGCTGCAGGCCGGCCTGGCCGCCAACCCCGCCCGCTGCGATGTGGCGGTGTGCGTTTCGGCGCCCTACCTGGCGCAGTTGCAGGGCCTGCTCGCACCCGGTGGCATGGCGCTGGGCGCGCAAGACGTTTCCGCATTCGAGGCCGGCGCCTATACCGGCGAAGTGTCCGCGTCCATGCTCAAGGAGTTTGGCGTGCGCTACTGCCTGGTGGGCCACTCCGAGCGCCGGCTGTACCACGGTGAGTCCGACGCCCTGGTGGCGAGCAAAGCGCAACGCGCGCTGGCCGCGGGCATCACGCCGATTGTGTGCATCGGCGAGACGCTGGCCGAGCGTGAGGCCGGCCGGACGGAGGAAGTGGTGAAGCGCCAGCTCGCCGCCGTGATTGCCGCCAACGGCCACTGCGTGAGCGAGATTGTGGTGGCGTACGAGCCGGTCTGGGCCATCGGCACCGGCAAGACCGCGTCGCCCGAGCAGGCACAGCAGGTGCACGCCGTGCTGCGCGCGCAATTGCAGGCCGCCAGCGCGCACGCTGAGCGCATCCAGATTTTGTACGGTGGCAGCATGAATGCGGCCAACGCCGAGCAACTGCTGGCGCAAGCCGACATCGATGGTGGCCTGATCGGTGGTGCCGCCCTCAAGTCGGCCGATTTTTTGACCATCATTGCAGCAGCTCAATAGCCGCACGATGATCCTCGCTCACGTTCATGCTGCGGCCGCGAAGCGCGCCGAGTCATGAAAGTTCGTTCTCTCAAGTTATCCCATCAGGAGTTTTTTCAATGAATGTTTTTCTCACCATCGTATTGGCTCTGCAAATGCTTGCGGCCCTGGGGATGATCGGTCTGATTTTGGTGCAGCACGGCAAGGGCGCTGACATGGGCGCGGCCTTTGGCAGCGGCGGCTCGGGCAGCCTGTTTGGTGCCAGCGGCAGCGCGAACTTCTTGTCGCGCACCACCGCCGTTTTGGCCGCCGTGTTCTTTGTCTGCACTTTGGCACTGGCCTATTTTGGCAACCTGCGTCCAAGCAGCAGCACCGGCAGTGTGCTGGAGTCGGCGGCGGTTTCGGCGCCGGCTGCAGCGGCTTCGGGAGCCACGTCGGCTGTGCCAGTCCCCGCAGCTCCCGCCTCCGGCGCGGCGCAAATCCCAACTCGTTGATGTGTGTCAACTTTCACCTTGGCTTGGGGTCAAGTTCGGGGTGATTCAAGGGTAAACTCAACACTTGTCTGAAGAGCAACGCCTGCAAAGGCTCCTCACGCCATTTAGACAAAAAAGCCGCCGTCGTGGTGAAATTGGTAGACACGCTATCTTGAGGGGGTAGTGGCGAAAGCTGTGCGAGTTCGAGTCTCGCCGACGGCACCAAGGCATTTCAGTTTGCTGGCAGGGTTGCATTGCAAACGCAAGTGGTGAAGAGATCCCTTTGATGAACATCGACCAGTATCTCCCCGTCCTGCTATTTATTTTTGTCGGCCTGGGTGTGGGCGTCGCACCCCAAGCACTCGGTTATATATTGGGCCCCAATCGCCCCGACGCCGCCAAAAACTCCCCCTACGAATGTGGCTTCGAAGCTTTCGAAGACGCGCGCATGAAGTTCGATGTGCGCTACTACCTCGTTGCCATTCTGTTCATTCTTTTCGATCTGGAAATCGCGTTCCTCGTGCCGTGGGCGGCAGCGCTCAAGGATCTGGGCATCGCCGGCTTCTGGGAGGTGATGGTGTTCCTCGCCATTCTCGTGCTGGGATTTGTTTATATGTGGAAAAAAGGCGCCCTGGACTGGGAGTAACACAATGATCGAAGGCGTACTCAAAGAAGGTTTCATCACCACCAATTACGACACGGTGATGAACTGGGCCAAAACTGGCTCACTGTGGCCGATGTCCTTTGGACTGGCCTGTTGTGCAGTGGAAATGATGCACGCGGCGAATGCCCGTTACGACATCAGTCGCTTTGGCGCGGAGGTGTTTCGCGCCAGTCCGCGCCAGTCCGATCTGATCATCGTGGCCGGCACGCTGTGCAACAAGATGGCGCCCGCGTTTCGCAAGGTCTACGACCAGATGAGCGAGCCGCGCTGGGTGATCTCCATGGGTTCGTGCGCCAACGGTGGCGGCTACTACCACTACAGTTACTCGGTGGTGCGCGGTTGCGACCGCATCGTCCCGGTGGATGTCTATGTGCCCGGTTGTCCGCCCACGGCAGAGGCCTTGCTGTACGGAATCATCCAGTTGCAGCACAAGATCCGCCGCACCCAAACCATCGCGCGTGCCTGAGGAAAAGCAATGACTTCTTATGCTGTAAATCCCCAGACCCTCAAGGCCCAGGTTGATGCCGCACTGGGCGAGCTGCTGGTCAGCAGCGTGGTTCGCCTGGACGAACTCACGATCGTGGTCGAGGCCAAGAATTGCCTGCAAGCGGCGAAGATCTTGCGCGACGACCCGCGCTGCCGCTTCGAGCAGTTGATAGACCTGTGCGGCGTCGATTACTCCAGTTACAAGGATCAGCCGCAAGTCGGGCTGCGCTATTGCGTGGTCTCGCACCTGCTGTCCGTGAGTTTGAACCAGCGCGTGCGCCTCAAGGTGTATGCGACCGATGACGCGTTTCCGGTGCTGCCCTCGCTGGGCGACGTCTGGAGCTCGACCAACTGGTTTGAGCGCGAAGCCTTTGACCTGTTCGGCATCGTGTTCGAAGGCCATTCGGACTTGCGCCGCATCCTGACCGATTACGGCTTCATCGGCCATCCGTTCCGCAAGGACTTCCCCACGTCGGGCCACGTGGAAATGCGCTACGACGCAGAGCAAAAGCGCGTCGTCTATCAGCCCATCACGATTGAGCCGCGTGAAATCACGCCGCGCATCATCCGTGAAGCAAACTACGGTGGGTCGCACTGACATGGCAGACATCAAGAATTACACCCTGAACTTCGGGCCCCAGCATCCGGCGGCGCACGGCGTGTTGCGCCTGGTGCTGGAGTTGGACGGCGAAGTGATTCAGCGCGCCGATCCGCACATCGGGCTGTTGCATCGTGCCACCGAAAAGCTCGCGGAGAGCAAGACCTATATCCAGGCCCTGCCCTACATGGACCGTCTCGACTACATGTCGATGATGTGCAACGAGAACGCCTACTGCCTGGCGCTGGAGAAGATGCTGGGACTGGAAGTGCCGATTCGCGCCCAGTACATCCGCGTCATGTTCTCCGAGATCACGCGCATGCTGAACCACCTGTTGTGGGTCGGCGCACACGGCATCGACTGCGGCGCCATGACGGTCATGCTGTACGCGTTTCGCGAGCGCGAAGACCTGCTCGACATGTACGAAGCCGTCAGCGGCGCGCGCATGCACGCGGCCTATTTCCGTCCGGGCGGCGTGCATCGCGACCTGCCCGAGAGCATGGCGCGGCACGTTCCCAACACGATTCGTAGCGCCAAGTCCACGGCCACGCTGAACCGCAATCGCGACGGCAGCCTGCTCGATTTCATTGATGACTTCACGCAGCGTTTCCCGACCTATCTGGGCGAGTACCACACGCTGCTGACCGACAACCGCATCTGGAAGCAGCGCACCGTGGGCATCGGCGTGGTCACACCCGAGCGCGCGCTCAATTTGGGCTTCACCGGCCCGATGTTGCGCGGCTCCGGCATCGCCTGGGATCTGCGCAAGACCCAGCCCTACGATGCCTACGCGCACATGGACTTTGACGTTCCTGTAGGCAAGACGGGCGACAGCTACGACCGCTATCTGGTGCGCATGGAAGAGATGAAACAGTCCAACCGCATCATCAAGCAGTGCGTCGACTGGCTGCGCGTGAATCCGGGCCCGGTCATCACCGACAACCACAAGGTCGCGCCGCCCGACCGTGCCTCGATGAAGTCCAACATGGAAGATCTGATTCACCACTTCAAGCTCTTCTCCGAAGGGTTTGCCGTGCCTGAAGGCGAGGCTTACGCTGCGATCGAACACCCCAAGGGCGAGTTCGGCATTTACATGGTGAGCGACGGCGCGAACAAGCCCTACCGCATGAAGATTCGTCCGCCGGCGTTCGTGCATCTGTCGGCGCTGGACGAAATGGGCAAGGGCCACATGATCGCCGACGCCGTGGCCATCATCGGTACGATGGATATTGTGTTTGGAGAAGTGGACCGATGATTTCCCAAGAATCCAAAGCGCGCTTCGCTCAGGAAGTCGCCAAATACCCCGCCGATCAGAAGCAGTCTGCCGTCATGGCCTGCCTGGCGATCGCGCAACAGCAACTGGGCCATGTCAGCGCCGAATCCGAGCGTGAGATTGCCGAGTACCTGGGCATGGCGCCCATGGCGGTGCACGAAGTCACCAGCTTCTACAACATGTACAACCAGCAACCGGTGGGCAAGTACAAGCTCAACGTCTGCACCAACCTGTCGTGTCAGGTGCGTGGCGGCGATCACGCGCTGGCGCACCTGGAGCGCAAGCTTGGCGTGAGCATGGGGCAGACCACGGCCGACGGCATGTTCACACTGCAGCAGTGCGAGTGCCTGGGTGCTTGTGCCGATGCGCCGGTGTTGCTGGTGAATGACCGCAACATGTGCAGTTTCATGAGTGACGACAAGCTCGATCAGTTGGTGGACGGCCTGCGCGCCGCGGAGGGCAAGGCATGAAGGCGCAACAAGTGCTGGCGCAATTCCAGGCCACAGGCAAGGAAACCTCGTTCCACGGTCGCCACATCCAGCCGCAGATCATGGCCGGACTCGACGGCGCCAACTGGCATCTGGCGGACTATGAAGCGCGCGGCGGCTATGCGGCCCTGCGCAAGATTCTGGGTCAGGACGGCGCTGCCGCCATGACGCAGGACGAGGTGATCGCCACGGTCAAGGCCTCGGCGCTGCGCGGTCGTGGCGGTGCGGGCTTTCCCACCGGGCTCAAATGGAGCTTCATGCCGCGAAAGTATGCCGGCGACAAATACCTGGTCTGCAATTCGGACGAAGGCGAACCCGGAACCTGCAAGGACCGCGACATTCTGCAGTTCAATCCGCACATCGTGATCGAAGGCATGATCATCGCGGCCTACGCGATGGGCACGGCCGTAGGCTACAACTACATCCACGGCGAAATATTCCAGACCTACGACCGCTTTGAAGAGGCGCTGCTCGAAGCGCGCGCTGCGGGCCTGCTGGGCGACAACATCCTGGGCAGCGGATTCAATTTCCAACTGCACGCGGCCCACGGTTTTGGCGCCTACATCTGCGGCGAAGAGACCGCCTTGCTCGAGTCGCTCGAAGGCAAGAAGGGTCAGCCACGCTACAAGCCGCCGTTCCCGGCCAGCTTTGGCATGTACGGCAAACCCACGACGATCAACAACACGGAAACCTTTGCCGCCGTTCCCTGGATCATCCGCAACGGTGCGCAGGCCTATCTGGAGTGCGGCAAGCCGAACAACGGCGGCACCAAGATTTTCTCTGTCAGCGGTGACGTCGAGCGCCCCGGCAATTACGAAATTCCGATGGGAACGCCGTTTGCCAAGCTGCTCGAACTGGCCGGTGGCGTGCGCGCCGGGCGCCAGCTCAAGGCGGTGATTCCTGGCGGCTCGTCCTCGCCCATCCTGCCGGCGTCCCTCATCATGGACTGCACCATGGACTACGACTCGATCGCCAAGGCCGGCTCGATGCTGGGTTCGGGCGCGGTGATCGTGCTCGACGACAGCCGTTGCATGGTCAACAGCCTGAAGCGCCTGAGCTACTTTTACATGCACGAATCCTGCGGCCAGTGCACGCCCTGCCGCGAAGGCACGGGCTGGCTGTCGCGCATCGTGGACCGAATCGAGTCCGGCCAGGGCCGGCCCGACGACATGGACCTGCTGGACAACGTGGCCGAGAACATCATGGGCCGCACGATCTGCGCGCTGGGCGATGCGGCGGCGATGCCGGTGCGCGCCATGATCAAGCATTTCCGACCTGAATTTGAATATCACGTAGCGCACAAGACCTGCCAGGTCCGGCCTGCATCTGAGTGAGCCCTGCACCATGATTGAAATCGAACTCGACGGCAAGAAGGTGGAAGTGGCTGAAGGCAGCACGGTGATGCATGCGGCCGAAAAAGTCGGCACCTACATCCCGCACTTTTGCTACCACAAGAAGCTCAGCATCGCGGCCAGTTGCCGCATGTGCCTGGTGGACATCGAAAAGGCGCCCAAGCCCATGCCGGCCTGCGCCACCCCGGTGGCCCAGGGCATGATCGTTCGCACGCGCAGCGAAAAAGCCATCAAGGCGCAGCAGTCGGTGATGGAGTTTTTGCTCATCAACCACCCGCTGGATTGCCCGATTTGCGACCAGGGCGGCGAATGCCAGTTGCAGGATCTGGCCGTGGGTTATGGCGGGACGAAGTCGCGCTACGAGGAAGAAAAACGTGTGGTCTTGCCCAAAGAGGTGGGCCCGCTGATCTCCATGCAGGAGATGAGCCGCTGCATCCACTGCACGCGCTGCGTTCGCTTTGGCCAGGAAATGGCCGGCGTGATGGAGTTGGGCCTGTCCCATCGCGGCGAACACGCCGAAATCGAAACCTTCGTGGGCCACAGCGTGGACTCGGAGCTCTCGGGCAACATGATTGACCTGTGCCCGGTGGGCGCCATCACCAGCAAACCATTTCGCTACAGCGCCCGCACCTGGGAGCTGTCGCGCCGCAAGTCGATCAGCCCGCATGACTCGACCGGCGCCAACCTGATCGTTCAGGTCAAGAACGGCAAGGTGATGCGCGTCGTGCCACTGGAAAACGAAGCCGTGAATGAATGCTGGATCGCCGACCGCGACCGCTTCTCCTACGAGGCGCTGAATTCGGAGCAGCGCCTGACCGCGCCCATGCTCAAGCAAGGCGGTGAGTGGAAGACCGTGGACTGGCAGACGGCGCTGGAATACGTCGCCAACGGCCTGACGCAGGTGTTGGCCGAGCACGGCCCGGCCAGCATCGGCCTGCTGGCTAGCCCGCACAGCACACTGGAAGAACTGCATCTGGCCGGCACGCTGATGAGGGGCCTGGGCTCGAACAACATCGATTCGCGCCTGCGTCATGCCGAATTTGCACCGGCACAAGGCGTGCACTACCTGGGCACGTCGATTGCTGCGCTGTCGGAACTGCAAAGCGTGCTGGTCGTGGGCTCGAACCTGCGCAAGGACCACCCCTTGTTTGCGCAAAGAATTCGCCAGGCGGCGCGCAAGGGCTGCATCGTGAGTTCGCTGCAAGAGCAAGCGCCCGACTGGGCCCTGCCGGTGAAGAACAGTCTGCTGGCTGACGCCACTGTCTGGGTGCAGGCGCTGGCCG
Source organism: uncultured beta proteobacterium (assembly GCA_903844215.1). Taxonomy (GTDB): domain Bacteria; phylum Pseudomonadota; class Gammaproteobacteria; order Burkholderiales; family Burkholderiaceae_C; genus CAIKVZ01. Next base: position 51,514 of record CAIMSP010000012.1, read on the forward strand.
ATGTGGCCGCTGCCGTGGCGGCCGAAAAGAATGTGGCAGCGCCCGCTGCCGGCACGGTGACGGCGCTGGCCAAGGCCATCGCTCAGTCGCTGCTCACCGGCGAGCGCAAGGCGGTGCTGTTGGGCAACGCGGCCGCACACCACGCCAAGGCTTCGAGCCTGCTGGCTTTGGCGAACTGGATTGGTGAACAAACCGGCGCCAGCGTGGGCTATCTGACGCAAGCCGCGAACACCGTGGGTGCGCAGTTGGCGGGCGCGCTTCCCGGCGCCGCTGGCCTGAATGCCGCGCAGATGCTCGCTGGCGGCCTCAAGGCCGTGATCCTGCTGAACAATGAACCCGAGTTTGACAGCGCGGTCGGTGCCAAGGCGCGCGCCGGTTTGTCGACCGCAGACATGGTGGTGAGCCTGAGTCCGTTCCAGGCGAACATGGATCTGGCCGACGTGCTGCTGCCGATCGCGCCGTTCAGCGAAACCTCGGGCAGCTTCATCAACGCCGAAGGCCGGCTGCAAAGCTTTCACGCCGTGGTCAAGCCTTTGGCCGAGACCCGGCCTGCCTGGAAAGTGCTGCGCGTGCTGGCCAATCTGCTGGACGTGGAAGGTTTTGAGTTCGATTCCTCGCAGCAGGTGTTGCTCGCGCTACCGGGCCTGCAGGCCTCGCCGCAAGGGCCGCTGGTGGACGCGGGACGATTGAGTAATGCCACACGCGCCGCCATTGACCTGGCTCCAGCGCAGAGCAAACCCGTGAGCGCGGCGATCTATCAGCTCGATGGACTGGTGCGACGCGCCAGTTCACTGCAAATGACGGCTGACGCCAAACTCACAGCGCAAGAGGTGGTTGCATGATTGACGCGATTTTCAACTACGGCCAGGGACTGCTGGGCGCATCCTGGTGGACCGGCCTGGCGTGGCCGGTGGCCTGGGCGCTGATCAAGATCGTCGTGGTCCTGATGCCGCTGATGGGCATCGTGGCCTATACGACGCTGTGGGAGCGCAAGCTGCTGGGCTGGGTGCAAATCCGCCTGGGCCCGAACCGCGTCGGTCCCTGGGGCCTGCTGCAACCCATGGCCGACGCCATGAAGTTGATGACCAAGGAAATTCTGGTTCCGGCCAAGTCAAACAAAGTGCTGTTTCTGATGGGACCGGTCATGACCATCATGCCGGCGCTGGCGGCCTGGGCGGTCGTGCCTTTCGGTCCGGACCTGGCCTTGTCCAACATCAACGCCGGCTTGCTGTTCGTGATGGCGATTGCCTCGCTCGAAGTCTATGGCGTGATCATTTCGGGCTGGGCCTCGAATTCCAAATACGCCTTTCTCGGCGCGCTGCGCGCCTCGGCGCAAATGGTGAGCTACGAGTTGGCCATGGGCTTTTGCCTGGTGATCGTACTCATGGTGTCGGCCAGCTTGAACCTGACCGACATCGTGCTGGGCCAGGCCAAGGGCATGTTTGCCGACCGCGGTCTGGGATTCCTGTCCTGGAACTGGCTGCCGCTGCTGCCGATCTTCTTTGTCTATTTCATCTCGGGTTTGGCAGAAACGAATCGGCTGCCTTTTGACGTGATCGAAGGTGAGTCGGAGATCGTTGCCGGCCACATGGTGGAGTACTCCGGCATGTCTTGGGCCATGTTCCAGTTGGCGGAGTACGCCAATATCTGGATGATTTCGATCCTCTCGACCATCATGTTCCTGGGTGGCTGGCTGTCGCCCGTGGGCTTCCTCGACTGGATTCCGGGCTGGATCTGGCTGGGCTTGAAAGCCTCGTTCGTGATGACCCTGTTCATCTGGGTGCGGGTCACGTTTCCGCGGTTCCGCTATGACCAGATCATGCGCCTGGGTTGGAAGATATTCATCCCCGTGACCCTGGTGTGGCTGTTGCTGGTGGCGATCTGGATGCAGACCCCCTGGAATATTTGGAAATAATTCGAGCCGTCTATGTCTACCCCAACCACCCGTGCCATGGCCACTCGCGTCGAGCCCGACTTCTCGCTGAAAGACTTTCTCTCCAGCTTTTTGCTGGCCGAGTTCTTCAAGGGAATGTTGCTCACCGGAAAATATGCCTTCCGTAGCAAGATCACGCTCGAGTACCCGGAAGAGAAGACACCGCTGTCGCCCCGCTTTCGTGGTCTGCACGCGCTGCGTCGCTACGAAAACGGCGAGGAGCGCTGCATTGCCTGCAAGCTGTGTGAAGCAGTCTGCCCGGCGATGGCGATCACCATCGAGTCCGAGGAGCGCGCCGACGGAACGCGGCGCACGACACGCTATGACATCGACCTGAACAAATGCATTTTTTGCGGATTCTGCGAGGAAAGCTGCCCGGTGGACTCGATCGTGGAAACCCACATCCTGGAGTACCACGGCGAGTCCCGCAGCGATCTGTATTTCACCAAAGAAATGTTGCTCGCGGTGGGTGATCGCTATGAACCCCAGATTGCGGCGGCCCGGGCGGCTGACGCCAAGTACCGCTGAGCGTCGCCCAGCCAATTAACCCAGAACACCGAAAAAGAAACGACACATGGACGTCAAAACAGGTCTCTTCTATTTCTTTTCGATCGTGCTGTTGTTCGCCGCATTCCGGGTGATCACGGCGCGCAATCCGGTCTACGCCGTGCTCTATCTGGTGCTGGCTTTCTTCCAGGCCTCGGCCTTGTGGATCCTGCTGCAGGCGGAGTTTTTGGCGATCGCCCTGGTGCTGGTCTACGTGGGGGCGGTGATGGTGCTGTTCCTGTTCGTGGTGATGATGCTGGACATCGATGTGGACAGTCTGCGTGAAGGCTTCTGGAAGCACTTCCCGCTGGCCGCCGCCGTGGGCGTGCTGATCGCGCTGGAAATGGCTGCGGTCCTGATGGGCGGCTTTCGCATCGCCGAGGAGCCCAAGACCGTGGCGTTGCTGGGGCAGGCTGCGCGCCAGTATTCCAACACCCGCGAATTGGGCAAGCTGCTGTATTCGCAGTACCAGTACCCGCTTGAAATCGCGGCCATGATCTTGTTGGTGGCCATCATCGCCGCCATTGCCTTGACGCTGCGCCAGCGCAAGGACGTCAAGTATGTGAATCCGGCGGATCAGGTGCGAGCCCGATCCAAGGACCGATTGGAAGTGGTGAAGATGGACGCGACGCAGCCCTATGCCGCGCACGACGCCGCGCAGGCCGCTGCAGCCGATGCAGGTTCGGAGAAACAGGCATGAACATCACGTTGGGTCACTTTCTTTCCCTGGGCGCCATGCTGTTTGCCCTGTCCGTCATCGGCATCTTCCTGAACCGCAAAAACCTCATCGTGCTGCTCATGGCGATCGAGCTCATGCTGCTCGCGGTGAACATGAATTTCGTCGCGTTTTCGCATTACCTGGGCGACTTGAACGGCCAGGTGTTCGTGTTCTTCATTCTGACCGTGGCTGCGGCCGAGTCAGCCATTGGTCTGGCCATTCTGGTGCTGCTGTTCCGTAACAAGTCCAGCATCAATGTGGACGAGTTGAATTCGTTGAAGGGTTAATCAAAATGAGTCAAACCCTTTCCGCTGCGAGCCTGCTGACGGTCGCCTTGGCCCCGCTGGCGGGCGCTGTTCTGGCGGGTGTGTTCGGTACCCAATTTGGCGGCAACCTGATCGGCCGGCGGCTGACGCATACGATTGCGATTTCGGGCGTGCTGCTGGCCTTCATTCTTTCCGCCATGACGCTCAACAGCGTGCTCGCGGGCGCCCGCTTCAACGAGACCTTGTACACCTGGATGGTGGTCGGCAACCTGCGCATGGAGGTGGGCTTCCTGATCGACGGCTTGACGGCGATGATGATGTGCGTCGTCACCTTCGTCTCGCTCATGGTGCACATCTACACCGTGGGCTACATGGAAGAGGACGAGGGCTACAACCGTTTCTTCTCCTATATCTCGCTGTTCACGTTCTCGATGCTGATGCTGGTGATGAGCAACAACCTGCTGCAGTTGTTCTTTGGCTGGGAGGCCGTGGGCCTGGTGTCCTACCTGCTGATCGGTTTTTGGTTCAACAAGCCCAGCGCGATTTTCGCCAACATGAAGGCCTTCCTGGTGAACCGCGTCGGCGACTTCGGTTTTATTCTGGGCATCGGCTTGCTCGCGGCCTACGGCGGCAGCCTGAATTACAGCCAGGTGTTCGCGCATTCGGCGGATCTGGCCAAGCTCACGTTTCCCGGCACCGACTGGATGTTGATCACCGTCGTCTGCATCTGTTTGTTCATCGGCGCCATGGGCAAGAGCGCGCAGTTTCCACTGCACGTCTGGCTGCCGGATTCGATGGAAGGCCCGACCCCGATCTCGGCGCTGATCCACGCTGCCACCATGGTCACGGCCGGCATCTTCATGGTGGCGCGCATGTCGCCGCTGTTCGAGTTGAGCGAGACCGCGCTCAACTTCGTCATGGTGATCGGCGCCATCACGGCGCTGTTCATGGGCTTCCTGGGCATCATCCAAAACGACATCAAGCGCATCGTCGCCTACTCCACGCTGTCGCAACTGGGCTATATGACGGTGGCGCTGGGCGCCTCGGCCTACTCGGTGGCGGTGTTCCACCTGATGACGCACGCGTTCTTCAAGGCGCTGTTGTTCCTCGCCGCGGGCTCGGTCATCATGGGTCTGCACCACAACCAGGACATCCGCTGGATGGGCGGCGTGCGCAAGTACATGCCCATCACCTGGATCACTTCGCTGCTGGGTTCCTTGGCGCTGATCGGCACGCCTTTCTTCGCCGGCTTCTATTCCAAGGACAGCATCATTGAGGCGGTGCACGCGAGCCATCTGCCAGGCGCGGGGTTTGCCAGCTTTGCCGTGCTCGCCGGTGTGTTTGTCACGGCCTTCTACTCCTTCCGCCTGTATTTCCTGGTGTTCCATGGCAAGGAGCGCTACGACCAGAACCCGGACGCGCACCACGCCGACGCGCACGCTGACCACCACGCCGCACACGACGAGCATCCGCACGAATCGCCCTGGGTGGTGACGGTGCCGCTGGTGTTGCTGGCGATTCCCTCGGTGCTGATCGGCTACATGACGATCGGTCCGATGCTGTTCGGTGAGTTCTTCAAGGACTCGATCTTCATCGACCTGGCGCGTCACGCCGGCATGAAGGAACTGGAAGAGGGTTTCCACGGACCGGTGCAGATGGCCGTCCATGCCTTCAAGACCCTGCCTTTCTGGCTGGCGCTGGCCGGTGTGGCCACGTCCTACTACATGTACATGGTGAACCCGGCCCTGCCCGCTGCCATTAAGCGCAACTGCATGCCGATCTACACGCTGCTGGAGAACAAGTACTACCTCGACTGGTTCAACGAAAACGTGCTGGCGCGCGGCGCGCGCGCGCTCGGCACCGGCCTGTGGAAGCGTGGCGACCAGGCCGTGATCGACGGTTTCTTGGTCAACGGATCATGGAAGCTTGTGGCACGACTGGCGGGCACAGTGCGCCGGGTGCAAACAGGCTATCTCTACCACTATGCCCTGGCCATGGCGGCGGGTGTGCTGTTGCTGATGACGTACTTCGTCACCTGGCCAGCGGTATCGCCGGTGGTCGTTCCAGTGGTGCGTGCATTGCTCGGCAAATAAGGAGAAAAAGAATATGGGATTGTTGAGCCTTGCCATCTGGACGCCGATTTTCTTTGGCGTCGTGTTGCTGGTCTTTCTACGCGACGATCAAGCGCGCGCGGTGCGCTGGATTGCACTGTTTGGATCTGTCATCAGCCTGGCTGTGACCCTGCCTTTATACGGCGGTTTCCAGTTGGGCACGTCGGCCATGCAGTTCATGGAAAACGGCGTCTGGATCGAGCGCTTCCACGTGAATTACCACCTGGGCGTGGACGGCATTTCCCTCTGGTTCGTGCTGCTCACGGCGTTCATCAACCTGGTGGTGGTGATCGCCTCGTGGGAGTCGATCACGCGCCGCGTGAACCAATACATGGGCGCCTTCCTGATTCTCAGCGGTCTGATGATCGGTGTCTTCTGCGCCATCGACGGCATGCTGTTCTACGTCTTCTTTGAAGCCACGCTGATCCCGATGTACCTGATCATCGGCATCTGGGGCGGTCCGAACAAGATTTACGCGGCCTTCAAGTTCTTCCTCTACACCTTGCTCGGCTCCTTGCTGATGCTGATCGCGCTGATCTACCTGTACACCAAGTCCGGCGGCAGCTTTGATCTGGCGGTGTGGCAGAAGATGCCGCTGGGATCGACCGCGCAAACGCTGTTGTTCTTTGCCTTCTTCGCCGCCTTCGCGGTCAAGGTGCCGATGTGGCCGGTGCACACCTGGCTGCCCGACGTGCACGTCGAGGCGCCCACCGGTGGCTCGGCCGTGCTGGCCGCCATCATGCTCAAGCTGGGCGCCTACGGTTTTCTGCGCTTCTCGCTGCCGATCGCACCGGATGCGGCGCACGAGTGGTCCGGTTTCATGATCGCGCTGTCGCTGATCGCCGTGGTTTATGTCGGCCTGGTGGCCATGGTGCAGCAGGACATGAAGAAGCTGGTGGCCTATTCGTCGGTGGCGCACATGGGCTTCGTGACGCTGGGCTTCTTCATCTTCAACGACCTGGGCATGGCCGGCGGTGTGGTGCAGATGATTGCCCACGGCTTCGTCTCCGCCGCCATGTTCCTGAGCATCGGCGTGCTGTACGACCGCATGCACTCACGCGAGATCGCCAGCTACGGCGGCGTGGTCAACACCATGCCCAAGTTCACCGCCTTTGCCCTGCTGTTTGCCATGGCCAATTGCGGCTTGCCGGGAACGGCCGGCTTCGTGGGTGAGTGGATGGTGATTCTGGGTGCGATCCGCGCCAACTTCTGGCTCGGCTTTGCCGCCGCGTCCGCGCTGATCTTTGGTGCCGCCTATACCCTGTGGATGTTCAAGCGGGTTTACCTGGGCCCGGTGGGCAATGCCAAGGTCAAGGCGCTGAACGACATCAATGCGCGCGAGTTCTTGGTGATGGCGCTGCTGGCTGTGACGGTGCTGTACATGGGCCTGTACCCCAAGCCCTTGACCGATGTGATGAACACCTCGGTCGTGGATTTGCTCAAGCACGTCGCGATATCCAAACTGATTTAAGAGTATTCCCATGATTGACAAACTCAGCTGGATCTCGGTTTACCCGGAAATCATTCTGGGCGTGATGGCTTGCGCCATTGCCCTGCTCGACCTTGGCGTCAAGGGCGCGCAGCGCACCGCCACCTACGTGATGACGCTGCTGACGCTGGGCGTCGTGGCAGCGATGCAATATTTCTACGCGCTCGGCGACAACACGATCTACGGATTTGGCAACATGGTGGTGAGCGACCCCATGGGCAACTGGCTCAAGTTCTTTGCCGCGATCGCGATGATGGTCACGCTGGTCTATGGCCGCCCGTACGCGGCGGCGCGCGGCATGCTGCGCGGCGGCGAGATGTTCACGCTCAGCCTGTTTTCGCTGCTGGGCATGTTTGTCATGATCTCGGGCAACAATTTCTTGGTGATCTACCTGGGCCTGGAACTGCTCACGCTGTCGAGCTACGCCCTGGTGGCGCTGCGCCGCGACGACGCGACCGCGACCGAGGCGTCGATGAAGTATTTCGTGCTCGGCGCCATGGCCAGCGGCTTCTTGCTGTACGGCATTTCCATGTTGTACGGCGCGACCGGTTCGCTCGACATCGGCGCGGTGTTCCAGGCGGTCAACTCGGGCCAGGTCAAGCACCAGGTGCTGGTGTTCGGTCTGGTGTTCATCGTCGCTGGTCTGGGTTTCAAGCTCGGCGTGGTGCCGTTTCACATGTGGATCCCGGACGTTTACCAGGGTGCTCCGACCTCGGTCACGCTGCTCATCGGCGGCGCGCCCAAGCTGGCGGCCTTTGCCATCACGATGCGCCTGCTGGTGGAGGGTTTGTTGCCGCTGGCGGTGGACTGGCAGCAGATGCTGGCCGTGTTGTCCGTGGGCTCCTTGCTGGTGGGTAATCTGGCGGCCATCGCCCAGACCAATCTCAAGCGCATGCTGGCTTTCTCCACCATTTCTCAAATGGGCTTTGTGCTGCTGGGCCTGCTGGCTGGCGTCGTCAACGGCAATACGCTGTCGGTGCCAAACGCCTACAGCTCGTCCATGTTCTACGTGCTGACCTATGTGCTCACCACGCTGGCCAGCTTTGGCGTCATCATGCTGCTGTCGCGCGAGGGCTTCGAGAGCGAAGAGATCGCCGATTTCGCCGGTCTGAACGAACGCAGCCCGCTGTACGCCGGCGTGATGGCGATCTGCATGTTCTCCCTGGCGGGCGTTCCGCCCCTGGTCGGTTTCTACGCCAAGCTGTCGGTGCTGCAGGCGCTGATCTCCTCGGGCCAGACCGCCTACATCGTGCTGGCGCTGTTCGCCGTGATGATGTCCTTGATCGGCGCTTTCTACTATCTGCGCGTGGTCAAGGTGATGTACTTCGACAAAGGCACGTCCAGCGCGCCGATCACCGCCGCCATGGATGTGCGTGCGGTGCTGTCCGTCAACGGTCTGATGGTGCTGGTGCTGGGCATCTTTCCGGGTGCGCTCATGGCCCTGTGCGCCCGTGCCATCGTCAAGATGCTGACGACCTGAAGCCTGAGTTGAACGGGGTAGGCCCGTGAAAGTCCTCGATCTTCAATGCGTGCAGCAGCACCGGTTCGAGGGCTGGTTCGCCTCAGAAGACGAATTCCAGCGCCAACTCCAAGCCGGTTTGCTGGAGTGTCCCTTGTGTGGCGCGACTTCGGTGAGCAAGTGTCTGAGCGCGCCGCGTCTGAACCTCGGTTCCGGGCGGGCCTCCTCAGCCGAGCCGGCTGAACCCGTCGTCGTCGCCTCCCCTGAGCCGGCAGTGCAAGCCCAATGGCTCAGCGCCTTGCGTCACCTGGTGGCCAGCACCGAAGACGTGGGCGAAAAATTTCCCGAAGAGGCGCGAAGAATTCACTACGGCGAGGTCCGCGAGCGAAGCATCCGCGGCGAAGCGAATGCCACCCAGCGGCGCGAGTTGCTGGACGAGGGCATCATGGTCATGCCGCTGCCGAAAATGCTCAAGGATCCGCTGCACTGAGTGTCGCTGCCGCCAAGGCTGGGCAGCGCCCCGTGCCGCCTGCGGATGGCCCGCTTTCAAAGCGCCCAAACGACGGTGCGCCACAAGTGGCGCACCGTCGGACTCCAAGGAATCTGGCCGCTGACGGCCAGTTCAATCTCAGCTTGGCTTAGTCATCCTGCCCCAACTGACGCTTGGTCTCCACCAGCACCAGCGGTCCTGCGTCCACGAGCACCACGGCGGGGCGCTCCCGCGCCACATGCACTGGCGCCGGGATGGCCGCCATCGCGGCTTGCGCGGCGGCGATCTTTTGGGAGTCGGAATTGACCCAGACCAGACCGGCTTGCTGCGCCACGTCGGCCAAGCTGTCCAGCGGCAGCACAAAGGCTTCAACCGGCGCCACGACCTGAGCCACCGGGGCTTGGACCGGTGCGGCTGCGACTTGAGCGGCGCCAGCAGGCGCAGCGGGTGCGTCCGCAAGCACGGCCACTTCAGGCGCTGGGTGTGTGTCCGCGCTCGCCACCAGCACCACAGCCTGGCTCACTTCAGCGCGGGGCTCTTCAGCGGCCGCTTGCGGCGTGGCAAAGGGCTCGCGCGCCATGCCTTCCTCGCTCGGACGCTCCGCGCGATCGCGGCCACCGCGGTGACGCGGGCGGCGCTCACGGCGCCCACCTTCTTGCGGCATCTCATTTTGTGCGCTGGCTTCGTCGCCCTGGCCCGGCAGCGCCGCAGCCGACAGCTCCTGGGCTGTGCCCTGGGCTTGGGATTCACCGCTGGGCTGGACTGGCTCGCGTCCGGCGTCGGCCGCGAAGGGAGCGGCGTTGTCGCCGTTCTCGCTGCGCGCAGCGCGCTCGCCCCGGTTGCGACCCCGGCCACCGCGCTCACCACGCTCGCCGCGTTCAGCACGCTCTGCACCGCCGCGAGCAGGACGATCCTGCCGCTGCGCCGCCAGGCGGGCTTCGTCCTCGGTCGCCGCCACGGTCGGCTGCACCTCGGCGCCGACGGCCGCCTGGGCATTCAGCGCGCGGACTTCGCCGTCGCGCTCATTGCGCTGACCCTGACCACCGCGCGGGCCGCGTCCACCGCGACCGCCACGGCCTTGACCTTGGCCCTGGCCCTGGGCTTCGTTGCGCGGCGCCTCATCGCGACCGCCGCGACCGCCTCGACCTTCACCGCGGCCGTCGCCTCGACCTTCACTGCGTCCATCGCCACGGCCTTCGCCGCGACCACCTCGGGGTGGGCGTTGCTCGCGCTGCGCGTCCTTGGGCGTGCCTTGGGGCTTGGGTGCGACGGGTGCCGCTGCAGGGCTTGCGCCAAACAGGTTCTTGATCCAGCCGAAGAAGCCGGTTTCAGCCACCGCAGCGGGTGCTGCAGGCTTGGCCGCGACCGGCGCTGGCGCCACCGGTTTGACCACGGGCGGCGGTGCCTGCGGTGCGGGTTCGTCCGGCAGCACGCCCTTGATGATGGGCTCTTGCTTGTTGGCGCGCTCCTGCGAGCGGCGCGTCACGGTGGTCGGGTCTTCCATCACTTCGGCCAGTTTGTAGCTGGCCTCGATGTTGTCCAGGCGCGGGTCGTCGTGCTTCAGGCGTTCGAGCTTGTAGTTGGGCGTTTCCAGCGACTTGTTTGGCACCATCAGCACGTTGATGCGCTGCTTCATTTCGATCTTGGAAATCTCGGCGCGCTTCTCGTTGAGCAGGAAGGAGGCGACCTCGACCGGAACCTGGCACAGCACGGAGGCGGTGCTGTCCTTGAGCGACTCTTCCTGAATCACGCGCAGGATCTGCAGCGCCGAGCTCTCGGTGTCGCGGATGTGGCCGGAACCACCGCAGCGCGGGCAGGGGATGGATGCGCCTTCGCTCAGCGCCGGGCGCAGGCGTTGGCGGCTCATCTCCATCAGGCCGAACTTGCTGATGGTGCCGAACTGCACGCGGGCGCGGTCCTGGCGCAGCGAGTCGCGCAAGCAGTTTTCCACGTCGCGCCGATTGCGGCTTTCTTCCATGTCGATAAAGTCGATCACGATCAGGCCACCCAGGTCGCGCAAACGCATCTGGCGCGCCACTTCTTCGGCGGCTTCCAAATTCGTGCGGGTGGCGGTCTCTTCGATGTCGCCGCCGCGGATGGCGCGCGCCGAGTTCACGTCCACCGAAACCAGGGCTTCGGTGTGGTCGATCACGATCGCGCCGCCACTGGGCAACTGCACCGTGCGGGCGTAGGCGGATTCGATCTGGTGTTCGATCTGGAAGCGGCTGAACAGCGGCGCGTCATCGCGGTAGCGTTTCACGCGCGCTGCATGTTCGGGCATGACGTGCGCCATGAATTGCTGCGCCTGTTCGTACACGTCGTCGGTGTCGATCAGGATGTCGCCGATGTCGTGGTTGAAGTAGTCGCGGATGGCGCGAATCACCAGGCTGGATTCCTGATAGATCAGGAACGCGCCCTTGCCGGCCTTGGCCGCCCCGTCGATGGCGTTCCACAGCTTGAGCAGGTAGTTCAGGTCCCATTGGAGTTCGGGCGCGCTGCGGCCGATGCCGGCGGTGCGCGCGATGATGCTCATGCCGTTGGGGTATTCCAACTGGTCCATGGCTTCCTTCAGGTCGGCCCGGTCGTCGCCCTCAATGCGGCGACTCACGCCACCACCGCGCGGATTGTTCGGCATCAGCACGACATAGCGGCCGGCGAGCGAGACAAAGGTCGTGAGCGCCGCGCCCTTGTTGCCGCGCTCTTCCTTTTCCACCTGCACCAGCAGCGACTGGCCTTCGCGGATCGCGTCCTGGATGCGCGCCTGATTCGGCGACACGCCGGCAGCAAAATACTGGCGCGAAATTTCCTTGAACGGCAGGAAGCCGTGGCGGTCTTCGCCGTAGTCGACAAAACAGGCTTCCAGCGAGGGCTCGACGCGCGTCACCACGGCCATGTAGATATTGCCCTTGCGCTGTTCGCGCCCTTCGATCTCGATTTCGTAATCGAGCAGTTTTTGTCCATCCACAATCGCCAGGCGGCGTTCTTCGGCCTGGGTTGCGTTAATCAGCATCCGTTTCATGGTGCATTACCTTTTCAATTCAAATCATCACCTGCCCAATGCGGGCAAACGACGCCAGAACTGACGCTTTGAAACGAAAGGAATTGCCGGTGGGCCTCGACTCAAATGATGAGTCGTGGCGCAGGCGCGTGGAGTGGGGCGAGAGCTGGTAGCGCGTGTGGCTCCAGCAAATAAAGCGTTTCATGTCCAGACTCTGTGGAATCTGCAGGCCGACCCGCGCCCAAGCGCGGGGCGAAGACGCTCCGCTGGCACATTTGGATCAGGCACATCAACACAAACATTTCTTCTCTTTCTCGCCGTTGGTCCGCGCCAGAGATGGGATCTCTGACGCTTGGGGTATTCCGTATCGGTGTTTCAACGCGTCGGTGTTCCGTGTGAACTCCACGCCAGCGCAAGCATTTGGCTTGCGGTTTGCGTGTCAGAGCACCCGGTGGCATCGACCTACTGGCGCGCGCATCTTCGTAAAAGGTGGTGAGGTGTGGACTAAACTCCAGAGTAATCAACCACTTACAGCGCAACGCTAGTGAAACACATTATAGAGGCAGCTTCGATCGACACGGAAACGCAGGCTCTACCTTCGGCGGGCGGCGCCTTGCCACAGGCCACGCAGCTCACGGTGGACGAAGAATCTGCCGGGCAACGGCTGGACAATTTCCTGATGCGCCACCTCAAAGGCGTGCCCAAGACCCATGTTTACCGCATCATCCGCAGCGCCGAGGTGCGGGTGAACAAGGGCCGGGTCTCGGCCGACACCCGGGTGCAGGCGGGCGACATCGTGCGCCTGCCGCCGCTGCGCGTATCCCAAAGCATGCTGGAAAAGGAGCAGGCCATGGCCGAGCACGTGGCCAGCGCCGCGCCGGCGCGGCAGTTCCCGATCCTGTTTGAAGACGACGATCTCATCGCGATTGATAAGCCCGCCGGCGTTGCCGTGCACGGCGGCTCGGGCGTGAGCTTTGGCGTGATCGAGCAGTTGCGCATGGCCCGACCCGGCGCTCCCTTCCTGGAACTGGTGCACCGGCTGGACCGCGACACCAGCGGCGTGCTGCTGGTGGCCAAGAAGCGCAGCGCGCTCAAGGCGCTGCAAGACCAGTTTCGGGCGCGCGAGACCGGCAAGACCTATCTGGCACTGGTGGCCGGAAACTGGCCTTCCAACAAGAAGGTGCTGGACAAGCCCTTGCACAAATATCTGGACGCCGCCGGGGAGAGGCGCGTCAAAGTGGTCGCGCGCGACGACCCCGACGGCATGAAGTCGGTCACGCTGGTCAAGCTGAATCAGTCGGTGGCTGCCCCGCAGGGCGCGGCGCCGGGCGCCTTCAGTCTGCTGGAAGTGACGATCAAGACCGGGCGCACGCATCAGATCCGCGTGCACTTGGCAAGCGAAGGATTTCCGATCGTGGGCGACGACAAGTACGGCGATTTCGATTTGAACAAGGCGCTGCAAAAGAGCGGCTTCAAGCGCATGTTCCTGCATGCCTGGCGCCTGTGCCTGGTGCACCCCAGGACCAAGGAGGAACTGGTGCTGAGCGCCATGCTCCCGCCAGAATTGACCCCCTGGCTCAAGTCGCAGCCGGTTCTGCCCACTGCTCCACCTCAACCCATCGCCCCCTCCCATGACTGACAAAGAACGCGCGCGCCAATTCGACCTGGTGGTCTTTGATTGGGACGGCACGCTGTCCGACTCGACCGCCATCATCGTGCGCTGCATCCAGGCGGCCGTGCTCGACGTGGGCGGCGCCAGACCGAGCGACGTTGCGGCTTCGTATGTGATCGGCCTGGGGCTGATGCAGGCCCTGGCGCACGCCGCCCCCGATGTGCCGGTGCAGAAATATCCCGAACTGGGTGCGCGCTACCGCCATCACTACCAGGCGCACCAGCACGACATCAGCCTGTTCGCCGGCGTTCTTCCCCTCTTGGAAGAACTCAAGACGCGTGGCCACCAACTCGCCGTGGCCACGGGCAAGTCGCGGCGCGGCTTGAATGACGCCTTGCAGGCCGCCGAGCTCAGGGGCGTGTTTGACGGCTCGCGCACCGCTGACGAGACCGCCGGCAAGCCGGACCCGCTCATGCTGCAAGAACTGATGGCCGAGTTCGATGTTCGACCGCAGCGGCTGCTGATGATCGGCGACACCACGCACGACTTGCAGATGGCGCTGAACGCGGGCTGCGCCAGCGTCGGCGTGAGCTACGGCGCGCACGAGCCGCAGGCCCTGCACCCGCTGGCGCCGCGCTTTGTCGCGCCCAGCGTGGCCCAGCTGCGCGACTGGCTGTTGCACAACGCCTAAGCCACGATGGTCAAATCCATTCGCCTTTGCGCGTCGGGCGACTTGACGGAGTCGGGCCAGGCAATGGCCTTTGATGTCAGGTACTACGGCCAAGAAAGCAGGGGGTTTGCCATCCGCTTTCAGGGGCTGGCCTACGCCTACCTGAACCGCTGCACGCATGTGCCGATCGAGCTGGATTACCAGCCCGGACGCGTGTTTGACGACAGCGGGCAATGGCTGATGTGCGCCACGCACGGCGCCACCTACGCGCCCAAAACGGGCGACTGCATGGGCGGGCCATGCCGTGGTGGCCTGGTCAGGATCGAACTGTCCGAGAGCGCGGGCGCGGTGCACTGGCATACTTCTGCCAAACTTCAACCTCCCGAGCGTCCCCATGAATGATCCCGTGCGAACCCACCAAGAATCCGAACCGCCTGCAATCCCGCCCGTGCCACCACAGGCGAAGGGCGCCGAGCAGCCGGGCTGGGAGCGCGCCACGCTGGAACGCCTGGCCTTTGCGGCGCTGAACGAACAAAAGGCCGCACGGCGCTGGACCCTGTTCTTGCGCCTGTCGTGGCTGGCGCTGTTTGTGCTCGCGGCCTGGGTCTTGTTGCATCGCGGAGCGAGCGGCGCCGACAAAAGCACGCCGCACACGGCCGTGGTGGAAATCAAGGGCGAGATCGCCTCGGGCGGGGAGGCCAGTGCCGACCTGATCGTCACGGCCCTGCGCAGCGCGTTCGAGGACGAGGGCGCGCAGGCGGTGGTGCTGCTGATCAACTCTCCCGGCGGCAGCCCGGTTCAGGCCGGTATCGTGAATGACGAAGTGCGGCGCCTCAAGGCCAAGCACAAGAAGCCGGTGTACGCCGTGGTGGAAGAATCCTGCGCCTCGGCGGCCTATTACATCGCCGTCGCGGCGGACAGGATTTTTGTGGACAAGGCCAGCATCGTCGGCAGTATTGGCGTGCTCATGGACGGCTTCGGCTTCACCGGCCTGATGGACAAGCTGGGGATCGAGCGCCGCCTCATGACGGCGGGTGTGAACAAGGGATTTCTGGATCCCTACAGCCCGCAGACCGAAACCCAGCGCGCTTATGCCCAGGCCATGCTGGACCAGATCCACAAGCAGTTCATCGATGTCGTCAAGACGGGTCGCGGTGCGCGCCTGAAGCAGACGCCAGAGACTTTCAGCGGCCTGTTCTGGAGCGGGGAGCAGGCGGTGGCGCTGGGTCTGGCGGATGAATTCGGCAGCCTGGACTTTGTCGCGCGCGAAGTCGTCAAGGCCGAGGAGCTGGTTGATTACACGGTGCGCGACAACGTCGCCGAGCGCCTGGCCAAGCGTTTTGGCGCTGCCATGGGCGAGGCCGCGGTGCACGCGCTCAAGACCGTGCCGGCGCTGCGCTGACTTGGCTGCGGCGGGCGCGAGGCGCGCCGAGTCAGGAACGCGGGCTTGTTGCGCCTTGAAGATTCAGACGCTCAGGCGCCGATGCAAAACACCACCGGCGTGTGCTTGTCCAGCGGGCTCGGGCGCTGCTTCCATGCGCTCACCAGGTCGCTTCGGATCTGTGCATTGGACAGCGTCAGGCCGCTGCTGATGGCCAGACGGGTCGATGGTTTGAGTGCGTGCAAAAGTGCATCGAGCATGGCGGCGTTGCGGTAAGGCGTTTCAATGAAGAGCTGGGTTTGCCCGGTTTGCAGCGCCAGGGTTTCGAGTTCACGGATGCGCTGACCGCGCGCCGCCGCGTCCTGTGGCAAGTAGCCGACAAAAGCAAAGTTCTGCCCGCTCAGGCCGCTCGCCGCCAGCGCCAGCAGCAGCGACACCGGCCCCACCAGCGGCACGACCTTGAGCCCCAGCGCGTGCGCGGCACGCACCACCGAAGTCCCCGGATCGGCCACGGCAGGCATGCCCGCTTCGCTGATGAGGCCGATGTCGTGGCCTTGCAGCGCGGCACTCAACAAGCCCCGGGCGTCGAACTCGCCGCTGTGGTCGCCCTTCTTGTGCACTTCATGCGGCAGTTCCGCCATCTGCTGCTGCTGCAGCGCCACCGCCAGCGGATAGAGCTCGTGCACCCGCTTCAGAAAAGCGCGTGTGGACTTGGCGTTTTCGCACACCCAGTGGCTCAATTGGGCCGCAACCTGCAAGGTCTGGGCCGGCAAGACGTGTTGCAAAGGGCTTGGATTGGCAACACCGAAATCCAGCGTCGCGGGAACGAGGTAGAGCGTGCCGCGAGCGGGCGCGGGCGAGGTCTGGTTCATCACAGCAGACGCGCCCCGGCGGCGCGCAGCATGGCACAGGTGCGGATCAGCGGCAGGCCGATCAAAGCCGTGGGGTCATCGCTCTGAATCGAGTCCAGCAGCGCGATGCCCAGGCCTTCGCTCTTGGCGCTGCCCGCGCAGTCGTAGGGCGTTTCGCGCAGCAGGTAGCTTTCGATCTCGGCGTCTGAGAGCTCGCGAAACTGCACCACCACTGGCGCCAGCGCCACCTGTTCAAAGTTCAATTCCTGGCAGACCACGGCCACGGCGGTCTGAAAGACCACGGTCTGGCCACGCATGCGCTGCAGTTGCTCGGTGGCGCGCCTGTGGTTGCCCGGTTTGCCCAGGGCCTGCCCGTGCAAATCGGCAACCTGATCCGAGCCGATCACCAGCGCGCTCGGATGCAGCAGCGCCACGGCCCGTGCTTTGGCCAGGGCCAGTCGCATCGCCATGGCGTGCGTGGCCTCGTTTGGCAAGGCGGTCTCGTCCACGTCGGGCGCGACGATGTCGAAGGGAATTCCCAGTCGCTGCAGCAGTTCGCGGCGGTAGCGCGAGGTGGAGCCCAGGATGAGGAGGCGGCCAGAATCGAAGGAGTTCATGCGTCGATTCTCTTACACTGACGGCATGAGCCAACAATACGACCCCAAGAGACTGGATGTGAATGCCTTCGCCCGCGATGGCGGTGTGCTGCGCGGTGACGAAGGGCTTGCGAGCTTCCGTCGCCTGGTGGACGACGTGCAGGCACAGGGCGACGATCTGCGTGTCGTCTGGGAAGCGCGCGGCGAGTTGCAAGCCGATCTGGGGGCGACGCCCCAAGTCTGGCTGCACCTGCAGGCGCACACGACCTTGCCCATGACCTGCCAGCGCTGCCTGGAATTGGCCCGGATCGACGTCAGCGCCCAGCGCTCGTTTCGCTTCGCCGCAGACGAGGAACAGGCGGCGGCGCTGGACGAGGAAAGCGAGGAGGATGTGCTGGTCTATGAACGCGACTTCAATCTGCATGAACTGGTGGAGGATGAACTGCTGCTGGCGATGCCGCTGGTGCCGCTGCACGAGGTCTGCCCTCAGCCACCCCGGATGCAGGTGGCGGACGCCGATTTCCGCGACGAGCCCGAGGCCAAGCCCAATCCGTTCGAACTTCTGGCGGGACTCAAAACCGGGAAAATATAAGAGGCCACAGGGAAATCCTGTGATGTCATATAATCCAAGGCTTCGCGTGGGCGGTCCTTCATGCCTCAAGCCACGCCCACCCGTTAACCCTATTCAAGCAGGATGAGATCATGGCAGTTCAACAAAACAAAAAGTCCCCTTCCAAGCGCGGCATGCACCGCTCGCACAATGCGCTGGTCGTCCCCGGTATTGCGGTGGAACCCACTACAGGCGAAACCCATCTGCGCCACCACATCAGCCCCACCGGCTTTTACCGTGGTCGCCAGGTTCTGAAGAACAAGTCCGAAGCCTGATCCGGTCACATACTCCGAGGCCCTCGCTACGCAGCCGTAGCCGGGCCTTTGTTTTTATGTCCGAAGTCATCGCTCCATCAATGCCCTGCGTCCGCACTGAGTTCGCATGATCACGATCGCCGTGGATTGCATGGGTGGGGATCACGGCCCCGGCGTCACGCTGCCGGCCTGCCGTCATTTCCTGGACAAACACTCCGA
Source organism: uncultured beta proteobacterium (assembly GCA_903844215.1). Classification (GTDB taxonomy): domain Bacteria; phylum Pseudomonadota; class Gammaproteobacteria; order Burkholderiales; family Burkholderiaceae_C; genus CAIKVZ01. The sequence continues at coordinate 69,717 of CAIMSP010000012.1, forward strand.
CGTTTCGCTGCTGCTGGTCGGCCTGCCTCAGGCCTTGGCCGGCTTCTCCCATGCACGCGCCAAACTGGTGTACGCGAGCGAAGTCGTGGCCATGGACGATCCCCTGGAAGTGGCACTGCGGCGCAAGAAAGACTCGTCCATGCGCGTGGCGATCGAGCAGGTCAAGGACGGCGCGGCCCAGGCGGCGGTATCGGCGGGTAACACCGCCGCCCTGATGGCGATCGCGCGTTATGTGCTCAAGACGCTGGACGGTGTTGATCGCCCGGCGATTGCCGCGCAAGTGCCCAACGCCAAGGGTGCGGGAACCACCATGCTCGATCTGGGCGCCAACGTGGACTGCAGTGCCGAGCACCTGTTGAAATTTGCCGTGATGGGTTCGGCCTTCGTGTCCGTGTTGACCCAGAACGAGAACCCCACGGTGGGCCTGCTGAACATCGGCGAAGAGGCCATCAAGGGCAGCGAGACCATCAAGAAGGCAGGGGATCTGCTGCGTGCTGCTGGCACTGCAGGAGATCTGAATTTCTTCGGCAATGTCGAGGGCAATGACATCTTCAAGGGCACCGTGGACCTGGTGGTGTGCGACGGCTTTGTCGGCAACGTGATGTTGAAAAGCAGCGAAGGCCTGGCCAGCATGATCCTGGGTTTTCTCAAGGCCGAGTTCTCGCGCAATCTGTTCACCAAGCTGGCCGCGCTGATGGCCTATCCGGTGCTGATGGCCCTGAAGAATCGCGTTGACCACCGTCGCTACAACGGCGCCGTGCTGCTGGGTTTGCGCGGTCTGGTGTTCAAGAGCCACGGCTCTGCGGACGCCATGGCGTTCGAGACGGCCTTGACCCGCGCCCACGATTCTGCCCGCAACCATTTGCTGGAGCGCGTCGTGGCGCGCATCGCTCACGCCGCTGCGCTGTTGGATGCTCCCGCCGACGCATGAGGTTCGCGGCGAGTCTGCGCTCCTGTTCCTGAAGTTACCGATACGATCGCGAGCATGACCATTTATTCCAGAATCACGGGCACCGGCAGTTACCTGCCACCCCATCGGCTCAGCAACGCCGACCTCGTCGCCCAGTTGGCGCAGCAAGGTGTTGAAACCTCGGACGAGTGGATTGTCGCGCGCACCGGCATTCAGGCGCGCCACTTTGCCCAGCCCGAAGTCTGCAGCAGCGATTTAGGACTCAAGGCGGCGCAGCAGGCGCTGCAGGCGGCAGGACTGCAGGCCAGCGACATCGATCTGATCATCGTGGCCACGTCCACGCCCGACATGGTGTTTCCCTCGACGGCGTGCATTTTGCAGCACAAACTCGGCGCCAATGGCTGCCCGGCTTTTGACGTGCAAGCGGTGTGCGCGGGATTCATTTACGCCCTGACCGTGGCCGACGCCATGATCAAGACCGGTGCCGCGAGCAAGGCGCTGGTGGTGGGTGCCGAGGTGTTTTCACGGATACTGGATTTCAAGGACCGCACGACCTGCGTGCTGTTTGGCGATGGCGCCGGCGCCGTGGTGCTGCAGGCATCCAAGCAGCCGGGGATCTTGGCCACCGATCTGCACGCCGACGGCAAGCACGCGGATATTCTGTGTGTGCCCGGTCACGTCAGGGGCGGTCAGGTGCTGGGCAACCCGCTGCTCAGGATGGACGGCCAGGCGGTCTTCAAGTTGGCCGTGGGCGTGCTCGAACAAACGGCGCATGCGGTCATGGCCAAGGCCGGAATCAGCGCCGACGACATCGACTGGCTGATACCGCATCAGGCGAATCTGCGCATCATGCACGGCACCGTGCGCAAGCTGAAGATTCCCCTGGCAAAATTGATCGTCACCGTGGATCAGCACGGCAATACCTCGGCCGCATCGATTCCGCTGGCGCTGGACACGGCGGTGCGCGCGGGCAAGGTCAAGCGCGGCGACACGCTCATGCTCGAGGGCGTGGGTGGCGGATTTACCTGGGGCTCGGTGCTGCTCAAACTGTAGAGAATTGGGCCTGGCTCGCAACCGAGCGCTGGCTGTGCTTGGATTGGAAAAGAATATGAAAAATTTTGCCTTTGTCTTTCCCGGCCAGGGATCCCAGTCCGTGGGAATGCTCGATGCCTGGGGCCAGCACCCGGTGGTCGCGCAGACCCTGCAGGAAGCCTCCGACGCGCTGGGTGAAGACCTGGCGCAACTCATTGCGCAGGGGCCCAAGGAAGCGCTGGCGCTGACCACCAACACCCAGCCCGTGATGCTGGTGGCGGGCGTGGCGGCGTACCGGGTCTGGATGGCCGAAGTGGGTGTGGCGCCGGACCTGGTGGCCGGGCATTCCCTGGGTGAATACTCGGCCCTGGTGGCTGCCGGTGTGCTCACGCTGGCGCAGGCCGCGCCGCTGGTGCGCTTTCGCGCCCAGGCGATGCAGCAGGCCGTCCCGGTGGGTGTCGGCGCCATGGCGGCCATCCTTGGCATGGACTCGGCCCGTGTCGTCGAGGCCTGTGTCCAGGCTCAGCACAGCTTTGGCGCGGACAGCGCCGAAGTGGTGGAGGCGGCGAATTTCAACGACCCGACGCAGACCGTGATTTCCGGCAGCCAGGCCGCCGTGGACAAGGCCTGTGAACTCCTCAAGGTCATGGGCGCGAAACGAACCTTGCCCTTGCCGGTTTCTGCGCCCTTTCACTCCAGCCTGATGAAGCCCGCCGCCGAGCAACTCAAGGGCCGACTGGAATCCCTGGCCTTTTGCGCGCCGCAGATCCCGGTTCTGAACAATGTCGATGTCGCGATTGAAACCGACCCGAAACGCATCCGCGATGCGCTGGTGCGTCAGGCCTACGGCCCGGTCCGCTGGGTCGAGTGCGTGCGCGCCATGCAGAGCATCGGGCTGGTGGATGTGGTCGAATGCGGCCCGGGCAAGGTGCTCGCCGGCCTGAGCAAACGCATCGATGCCGGCCTGAACGGCTGGGCGCTGTTCGACCCGGCGAGTCTGGCACAAGTGAAGGAAAATCTGACATGAACGACATCCCATTCGAAGGACAGGTGGCCCTGGTGACGGGTGCGACACGCGGCATCGGCGCTGCGATTGCGCTGGAACTGGCGCAGCGCGGTCTCAAGGTCATCGGCACCGCCACCTCGCAAGAGGGCGCCGCCAGGATCGACCAGGCGCTGGCGGCGTTTGCTGGTTGCTGCGGGCGTGTGCTCAACGTCACCGATGCGGCAGCGGCTGAAAGCTTGATCGATGCCGTGGTGAAGGAGCATGGTGGCTTGCAGGTGCTTGTGAACAACGCCGGCATCACGCGCGATACGCTGGCCATGCGCATGAAGGACGACGACTGGGACGCCGTGCTCGACACCAATCTCAAGGCCGTGTTTCGCATGAGCCGCGCCGTCATGCGCACCATGATGAAACAGCGCTACGGTCGCATCATCAGCATCACCTCGGTGGTGGGTGCTTGCGGCAATCCGGGCCAAGCGAATTACGCGGCGTCCAAGGCGGGCGTTGCGGGCATGACGCGGGCGCTGGCGCGCGAGCTGGGCTCGCGCAACATCACGGTCAATTGCGTGGCCCCCGGTTTCATCGATACCGACATGACGTCGGGCCTGCCGGAAGAACAACAAAAGGCGCTGCTGACGCAGATCCCCTTGGGTCATCTGGGCAAGCCCGCAGATATCGCCCACGCCGTGGCCTTTCTCGCCTCGCCCCAGGCCAACTACGTGACAGGTCAAGAGTTGCACGTGAACGGCGGTATGTACATGTGATTTCAAACCGGTTTATCCGCCCGGTGGTCGGCGTTGGAGCAGTCGCTTTGACGTGAAAGAAGGGGCCTTCATGACGCGGTGCGTTTCGCCACCGTGGCATGAAAGCCAGCCCGGCTAGAATTGCGGCTTAATTCACAACCCTCTGAGGGAACTATGAGCGATATTGAAGCACGCGTTAAGAAGATCATTGCCGAGCAACTCGGCGTCGAAGAATCACAAGTCACCAACGAAAAGTTTTTCGTCGCCGACCTCGGCGCCGACTCGCTGGACACGGTGGAATTGGTGATGGCCCTGGAAGACGAGTTTGGCATTGAGATTCCGGACGAAGACGCGGAAAAGATCACTTCCGTGCAAAACGCCATCGATTACGCCAACGCCCACAAGAAGGCCTGATAAGCGCATGAGCCGTCGCCGCGTTGTAGTGACTGGTCTGGGTTGCGTCAGCCCCGTGGGCAACACGGTGGCGCAGGCTTGGGCCAACGTGCTCGCCGGGCAATCCGGCGTCGCGCTGATCACCAAGTTTGATGCCAGCAATTTCGCCTGCAAGATGGCTGGCGAAGTCAAAGGCTTCGAGGTCGAGTCGTACATGTCCGCGAAAGAAGCGCGGGCCATGGACACGTTCATTCACTATGGCATCGCTGCGGCGGTCCAGGCCGTCACCGACGCAGGCTTGGCAACCGGGGCGGACCTCGATGACGAGCAGGCTTGCCGCATCGGCTGCGTGATCGGATCGGGGATCGGTGGTTTGCCGATGATCGAAGAGTCCATGACGGAGCTCATCAACCGGGGGCCGCGCCGGATCTCGCCGTTCTTTGTCCCCTCGACCATCATCAACATGATTTCCGGCCATGTCTCCATTCGCTATGGATTCAAGGGCCCCAACATCGCTGTCGTGACGGCTTGCACCACGGGTTTGCACAGCATCGGTCACGCCGGGCGCATGATCGAATACGGCGACGCCGACGTGATGGTGGCCGGCGGCGCCGAGGCCTGCGTATCGCCTCTGGGCATCGGTGGCTTTGCCGCCATGCGTGCCCTGTCCACGCGCAATGACGATCCGACCACCGCATCGCGTCCCTGGGACCGAGACCGTGATGGATTCATCCTGGGCGAGGGTGCGGGCGTGATGGTGCTGGAAGAGTACGAGCACGCCAAAGCGCGTGGCGCGCGCATTTATGCCGAACTGGCCGGCTTCGGCATGAGCGCCGACGCGGGCCACATGACCGCACCCAACATGGACGGACCCCGGCGCGCCATGTTGAGCGCGATGAACAATGCGGGTGTGAATCCGGATCAGGTGAATTACCTGAACGCGCACGGCACATCGACGCCGCTGGGCGACAAGAATGAGACCAACGCGATCAAGGCGGCCTTGGGCGAGCACGCGCACAAGGTGGTGGTCAACTCCACCAAGTCCATGACGGGTCACCTGCTGGGTGGCGCGGGGGGCCTGGAGTCGGTGTTCACGGTGCTCGCCTTGCACCATCAGGTGAGTCCGCCCACCATCAACATCCTCAATCAGGATCCGGATTGCGATCTGGATTACTGCGCCAACACGGCGCGCGACATGCGCATGGATGTGGCCCTGAAAAACAACTTCGGCTTTGGTGGCACCAACGGCTCCCTGGTGTTCAAGCGCCTGAGCTGATTTGTCCATGCACCACGCCCCAGCGGTCAGCTTTCCGTTGGGGCGTTCGCGTTTTCTGGCGGCACTGTTGTTGGCACTCTGGGGTCTGGGTGTCGCCGTGCTGGCGCTGTGGCTGAGTCAGCAGGCGCATTGGCGCTGGCCGCAGGCGCTGGGACTGCTCGCCGTGCTGGCGGGCGCCGGGTTCGCCACGCGCTGGTGGCGGCTGCAGCGCGTGGGCGTGCTGCAGTGGGACGGCGCGAGCTGGCAGGCCCGCTTTGACGGTTTGAGCGTGCGGGGAAGCGTGTCGGTGCAACTGGATCTGCAGCGCCATCTCTGGCTGAAGCTGCACTGCGGCGCACCCGAATCAGACCATTGGCTGTGGCTGGAGCGTGACGCCGACCCCTTACTCTGGCGTGATTTACGGCGTGCGGTATATTCGCGCGCCAGCGCCAACTCCGCTGGCGTCACCCCCCCCGTCTGAGCCCTTCATGAACGACAGCGATCCCGCCAACCCGTCCCCGCCCGACGTCGACACGCTGCTGGTGCAGCGCGCCGTGGCCGGCGACCAGCGCGCTTTCGAGTTGTTGGTGGTCAAGTACCAAAGGCGGATTCAGCGGCTGATCGCACGCATGGTGCGCGACGTTGATCTGGTGGAAGACATCGCCCAGGAAACCTTTATCCGGGCCTACCGCGCCCTGCATCAGTTTCGTGGCGACGCGCAGTTCTACACCTGGCTCTACCGGATCGCCGTGAACACCGCCAAGAAGAGCTTGCTGGAACTCAAGCGTGATCCCACGGTGTCCGAGGCGGCGCTGCGTGGCTCGCAGGACGACGATGAAACTTCGCTCCCGGGATTGGAACTAATCAGCGCGGAGACACCCGAAACGGTGTTGGCGGCAAAGGACGTTGCGAACGCAGTGAATGCGGCGTTGGACGCCTTGCCCGAGGAATTGCGTCAGGCCTTGACGCTGCGCGAACTCGATGGCTTGAGCTATGAGGAGATTGCCGAGTTGATGAACTGCCCGATCGGCACCGTGCGCTCGCGAATCTTCCGGGCGCGGGAGTCGATCTCGCTCAAGGTCAAGCCGCTGCTGGAGCGCAGCCTGGGCAAGCGCTGGTAGCCATGAGACTGAACATGGCCCTTGGTCGAGGATGGATGATTTGGAAGGTGAAGCGATATGAATGATTCCTGGCGTGCGGGCGAAGTGGTGTCCGAGATGATGGACGGGCGTCTGAGCGAGAGCGCGTTTTCCGAGGCTGCGGCCAAGCTCGCGAGCCACGCGCAGGCGCGCGCGCTCTGGCACCATTACCACGTCGTGGGCGACGTGCTGCGCTCGGGCGATCTGGCGCCGCACGCCGATGAAGCGGCTTTTTTGAACCGCCTTCAGCAGCGCCTGCAGCTCGAAGCGGCGCCGTCTGCGGTTCTCCCGAGTGCTTGCGCGGTGCTGATCCCCGAGGCCACGTCAGACCGGGTCGCCAACGATGCGCGCTTCTCATGGAAGTGGGGTGCTGGTCTGGCTTCGCTGGTGCTCGTCTTGGCGGCGGCTTGGAACATCGTCGGCGCTGAGCGCGAAGTGAGTTCAGCCCCGCAGTGGGTCCGGGCCGATGTGCCCGCCAGCAGCGTGGTGGCGCTAGACGCAGCGGCGCCAGGGCCGATCATGGTGCGTGATGCGCGACTCGATCAGTTGCTCTTGGCGCACCGGCAATCCGCCGGCCAATCGGCGCTACAGGTTTCTTCAGGATTTTTGCGCAATGCCACTTTTGCAGTCTCCAGTCAGTCCGATGGGAAGTGACACCGTGATGCCGAGGCTGGCGCGCCTTGCGGCGGGCCTGTGCGTCGCTGCGCTGAGCTCGCTCGCCTTGGCCCAGGGCGCTCCGGCGGGGGCGGTGGGCCCGCAAGCGGTGCAAAGCGGCGAGCGCAGCATCAGCCAGTGGCTCACGCGCATGCACGAGGCATCGCGCCATGGCTCCTATGTGGGAACCTTTGTGGTCTCCTCTGCCACCGGCGGCCTGTCGAGCTCGCGCATCTGGCATGTGTGCGATGGCGCGCAGCAGGTGGAACGGGTGGATGCGCTCACGGGCGCGCCGCGCTCGACCTTTCGGCACAACGACCGGGTCGTGACCTTCCTGCCGCAGAGCGGTCTGGTGCTGCAGGAGCGGCGCGACTCGCTGCGCCTTTTTTCCGATCTGCTACAGCACGAGGATGCCGCGATTGCAGATTTCTATTCGGTGCGCCTTGTCGGCAGCGAACGGGTCGCCGGTGTGAGCGCGCAGGTGCTGCTGCTGGAGCCGCACGACCGGATGCGTTTTGGCTACCGCGTCTGGAGTGAGACCGCCAGCGGCCTGGTCGTGAAACTGCAAACCCTGGACCCCGACGGGCGCACGCTGGAGCAGGCGGCATTTTCCGATCTGCAACTGAATGCACGGGTCAATCGGGATCAGTTGATCGAGGCCATGGGAAGAACCCAGGGCTATCGCGTGCAAAGGCTGGAGCCGGTGCCCACCAGCGCGAGCGCGCAAGGCTGGGTGCTCAAACCGACGGTGCCTGGATTCAAGCTGATGAGTTGCGTGCGCCGCTCCTTCTCCAGTCCGCACGCGCAGGGTGACGCCGCAGCAGGCGCCGTTCAATGGATTTTGTCGGATGGATTGGCGTCGGTTTCGCTGTTCGTGGAGCCGCTGGAGCGTCAAGGCCCGGGTCGGGAAGTCTCGATGGTGATGGGGGCCACGCACCTGCTGTCGCGACGGGTTCAGGACGCTTGGTTGACGGTGGTGGGTGAGGTGCCGCAGCAGACCCTGCAAGCCCTGTCGCTGAGCCTGGAACGGGCGCGCTGAATAGGCGTAGCTTTGATGCAGCCGTTCTGGATTGAATTTTTAGCCCGGGAACCGATCTAGAGCCCGCAGACGCATGTGTTTTTTGTCAGAGTGCTCGCCCCAATGTGGAAGTCTCTTTTTTTGAAAGGTCGATGATGTTGCAAATCCAATGGAAGAAAGCGTGTTCCCTGATGCTGGTCGCAGCCATGAGCGCGGCCGCCGGCTTGGTCCTGGGTCCGTTGACGCCGGCGCAGGCGCAGGTTCGCGGCTTACCGGATTTCACCGAACTGGTGGAGCAGGTGGGGCCATCGGTCGTGAATATCCGAACCTCGGAGAAGGCCGCGCACCGCGGCGCTGCGGACAACGGCATGGACGAGCAGATGCAGGAATTCTTCCGCCGTTTCGGCGTACCCATGCCCGACGGCGCGCGTCCGCACGGTCAGCGGCCCCAGCCGCAGCCCGAAGATCAGCCGCGTGGCGTCGGCTCCGGTTTTATCCTGAGCAGCGACGGCTTCATCATGACCAACGCGCATGTCGTGGACAGCGCGGACGAGGTCATCGTGACCCTGACCGACCATCGCGAATTCAAGGCCAGGATCGTCGGCGCCGACAAGCGCAGTGACGTGGCCGTGGTCAAAATCGAGGCCAGCGGGCTGCCGGCGGTGAAGCTGGGCGATGTGAGCCGCCTCAAAGTGGGTGAGTGGGTCATGGCCATCGGCTCGCCGTTCGGACTGGAGAACAGTGTCACTGCGGGCATCGTCAGCGCCAAGCAGCGCGATACGGGCGAGCTGCTGCCGCTGATCCAGACCGATGTCGCCATCAACCCCGGAAACTCGGGTGGGCCGCTCATCAATATGCGCGGTGAAGTCGTGGGCATCAACAGCCAGATCTACTCCCGGTCCGGCGGCTTCATGGGAATTTCCTTTGCCATACCGATCGACGAAGCGGCACGCGTGAGCGATCAGTTGCGCGCCTCCGGGCGCGTGTCGCGCGGACGCTTGGGCGTGCAGATCGGCCCCGTGAGCAAGGACTTGGCCGACTCGCTTGGCCTGGGCAAGGCGCGCGGTGCGCTGGTGGCCAGCGTGGAGCCGGGTGCGCCGGCGCAGAAGGCAGGCGTTGAGGCCGGCGACATCATTGTCAAGTTTGACGGCAAGCCGATCGACAAGGCGAATGATTTGCCTCTGGCGGTTGGCAACACCAAGCCCGGAACGCACAGCACCGTGACCGTGTTTCGCCGCGGAAGCATGAAGGACTTGAGCATCGCCGTTGGCGAGTTCGATCCGGTCAAGCCCGGGAAGAAGGCCGGCGCCAAGGAGAGCCTGCCCAAGGCCAATGCGGGTGCCCAGGCCTTGGGCCTGACGGTGAGTGAACTCGGTGATGCGCAGCGCAAGGAACTCAAGATCGAAGGCGGCGTGAAGGTGGATGCGGCCACCGAAGCGGCTGCACGGGCCGGCCTGCGCGAGGGCGACGTGATCGTGGGACTGGGCAACAGCACCGTGTCCAGTGTCAAGGAGTTCGAAGCCGCTGCGGCCAAGGTGGACAAGAGCAAGACCGTGAGTGTGCTGGTGCGTCGGGGTGAAATGGCGCAGTACCTGCTGATTCGACCGGCGCACTGAAAAGCGCTGATTCAGTGAAAAGCCCGACCCGCGGTCGGGCTATTTTTTGGGCCGCTACAACGGAAAAAATATAAATTCAAAAATATATTTAGCAAAAATAGTTCTTCAAAAATGTTAGTGAGTACAAACCTCGGAAACGGTTGCCAGCAAAATTGTTTAGAATCGGCCCAGGCATCAGCCAATTTTTGACATATAGGAAGCCGTGAATTCACAATGTGGGATGTTCGTGACAAATGGATACGTGATCCACAGATCGCCCACAAGTTGTTCAGGAAGATCGCCTGAATAACTGTGAATAAGTTGTGTATAGATTTCTTGTTGCGGCATCGCAACGACTCCCTTTTGCCGACTTGGCCGCTATACGTGGAAGCATTTTTGCCTACAATGAAGTTCCAACTATCGCAGTTGCCAATGATTGTTGGTTCTGGGCGCGTCGTTTTCGACGCGCCCTTTTTTCTTGTTCGCGCCGTTTGAATTCAATTACTTAAAGCTCTTCGTTGATGAATCACATCAGAAATTTTTCCATCATTGCGCACATCGACCACGGCAAGTCGACGCTTGCGGACCGCCTGATTCAACGCTGCGGTGGCCTCGCTGAACGCGAGATGGAAGCGCAAGTTCTGGATTCAATGGACATCGAAAAAGAGCGTGGGATAACCATCAAGGCGCAGACCGCTTCGTTGCGCTACAAGGCGCTCGACGGAGAGGTCTACAACCTCAATCTGATCGACACACCGGGCCATGTTGACTTCTCCTATGAAGTCTCGCGCTCGCTGTCGGCGTGCGAAGGCGCGCTGCTCGTGGTGGACGCGAGCCAGGGCGTAGAAGCTCAGACGGTAGCCAACTGCTACACGGCGCTGGAGCTCGGCGTGGAGGTGGTGCCGGTGCTCAACAAGATGGACTTGCCCAACGCCGACCCGGAAAACGCCAAGGTTGAGATCGAAGATGTGATCGGCATCGACGCGACCGACGCCATTCCCTGCTCGGCCAAGACCGGCATGGGCATCGACGACATTCTCGAAGCGGTGGTCGCACGCATTCCGGCGCCCAAGGGAAACCCCAACGGACCGTTGCGCGCGATGATCGTGGACAGCTGGTTTGACAACTATGTGGGCGTGGTGATGCTGGTGCGCGTGGTCGATGGCCGTTTGGCCAAGGGCGAACGCATCAAGATGATGGCCTCGGGTGCGAGCTACAACGCCGACAGCCTGGGCGTGTTCACGCCCGCGAACGAACCACGCCAATCGCTGGAAGCGGGTGAAGTCGGCTACATCATCGCCGGCATCCGCGAGTTGCAGGCGGCCAAGGTGGGCGACACCATCACACTCATCAAGCTGGGCACCGGCGGGGCTGCGTTCACCGCCACCGAGGCCTTGCCGGGCTTCAAGGAAATCCAGCCGCAGGTCTTTGCCGGTCTTTATCCGACCGAGGCGAATCAGTACGAGGGCTTGCGCGACAGCCTGGAAAAACTCAAGCTCAACGATTCCTCGCTGCACTACGAGCCCGAAGTGTCGCAAGCCCTCGGATTTGGCTTTCGCTGCGGCTTTTTGGGCCTGCTGCACATGGAGATCGTGCAGGAGCGGCTGGAGCGCGAGTTCGATCAGGACCTGATCACCACCGCGCCCAGCGTGGTCTACCAGGTGGTCAAGGCCGACGGTGAAGTGGTGATGGTGGAGAACCCGTCCAAGATGCCCGACCAGGGCCGGACCGAAGAGGTGCGCGAACCCATCGTCACCGTGCACCTGTACATGCCGCAGGAATACGTGGGCTCGGTCATGACGCTGGCGAATCAGAAGCGCGGCGTGCAGATGAACATGGCCTACCACGGGCGTCAGGTGATGCTCACCTACGAGATGCCGCTGGGCGAGATCGTTCTCGACTTCTTTGACAAGCTCAAGTCGGTGAGCCGCGGCTACGCCTCCATGGACTACGAGTTCAAGGAGTACCGAAGCGCCGACGTGGTCAAGGTCGATATCCTGCTCAACGGCGAGAAGGTCGATGCCCTGTCGATCATCGTGCACCGCAGTCAGTCGCTGTACCGGGGCCGTGCCGTGGTGGGGAAAATGCGCGAAATCATTTCGCGCCAGATGTACGACGTGGCGATCCAGGCGGCGATCGGAGCCAACATCATCGCCCGTGAGACAATCAAGGCACTGCGCAAGAACGTGCTCGCCAAGTGCTACGGCGGCGACATCTCGCGCAAAAAGAAACTCCTTGAAAAGCAAAAAGCAGGCAAAAAACGCATGAAGCAAATCGGCTCGGTGGAAGTTCCCCAAGAGGCTTTTCTGGCCATTTTGCAGGTGGAAGATTGATGCAGGTTCTCACCGCCTTCGTTCTGGCCGCCTTCGTGGGCTACGCCGCCAGTTGGTACTTTGGTGTGATCGACGGCAACTTCGCGCTGCTGCTGTTCATGGCCACGGTGGTCACCGGCATCTACTGGCTGGCCGAACGCTACTACTTCCTGCCGCAGCGCCTTGCCGCCGCCGCCACGCTGGAACAGGCCGCGGTCAAGCGCAGCGTCGAACACGAGCGCATGGGGTTGCAGTCGGACAACGTTGACCTGGTGCAGGCGCGCGAGCGCCTCATCATGCAGCCCTGGTGGCTGGACTGGACTGCAGGCATGTTCCCGGTGATCGTGGCGGTGTTTGTGCTGCGCTCCTTCCTGTTCGAACCCTTCAAGATTCCCTCGGGCTCGATGATCCCGACGCTGCTGGTGGGCGACCTGATCCTGGTGAATAAATTCGACTACGGCCTGCGCCTGCCGGTGCTGCACACCAAGATCACGCAGGGCCACGCCCCGCAGCGCGGTGACGTGATGGTGTTTCGCTACCCGCCCAATCCGAACCAGGACTACATCAAGCGCGTGGTCGGACTGCCGGGAGACGAGGTGGCCTACCTGAACAAGAAGCTGACGATCAATGGCCAGCCGGTGAGCAAGGCGGCGCTGCCCAGCTTCCTGGAAGAAGACAGCATGCAGTACCGCAGCCAGTTTGAGGAGGAACTCAGCGGCAAGAAGCACGCGCTGCTGAACTACGAGGAGCGTCCCGCCTACATCCAGACCGGCGCCTTCCCGGGCAGCGACAACTGCCACTACAGCATCGAAGGCGTGGTCTGCAAGGTGCCGGCGGGGCACTACTTCATGATGGGTGACAATCGCGATAATTCGCTGGATTCGCGTTACTGGGGCTTTGTGCCGGACGAGAACATCGTCGGTCGCGCGTTCTTCATCTGGATGAATTTTGGTGACATCAAGCGCTTTGGCTCTTTTCGATAGTCAGACGGTGAAATTTTTGAACACGGGGGAACGACGATGAAGCTTCAATTCCAATCCAGGCAGCGCGGCCTGTCGCTCGTCAGCATGCTGGTCGTGGGCATCGTTCTGGCTGGCGTCGGCGTCGTGGGGGCGCAGGTCTTTCCCACGGTGATCGAGTACATGGCCGTGAACAAGGCCGTGAACAAGGCCAAGGAAGGCGCCACCGTGGCCGAGGTTCGCAGCATCTTTGACAAGGCCGCCTCGATCGACACGATCACGTCCATCAGCGGCAAGGACCTGGAGATCTCCAAGGAAGCCGATCAGGTCGTCGTCGCCTACTCGTACCAGCGCGAAATTCATCTGACGGGTCCGGCCTGGCTGGTGCTCAAGTACGCCGGGCGATCGAAATAGCGTGGACGAGGGGCTGCTCGCACTGCAACACCGCTTGCAGCACCGGTTCACCGATTCGCAGCTGCTGCTGCGCTCCATCACGCACCGCAGTTTCTCGTCAGACCATAACGAACGGCTGGAGTTTTTGGGCGACGCGGTATTGAACCTGGCGGTCGCGGCGCTGCTGTATCAGCGCCTGCGTGAAGCGCCCGAAGGTGACCTGTCGCGGGTGCGCGCCAATCTGGTCAAGCAAGACACGCTGCACGTCCTCTCGGTGTCACTCGGTTTGCCCGAGGTGCTCAGGCTGGGTGAGGGCGAGTCCCGCTCCGGCGGACAGCAGCGCCCGTCGATCCTGGCCGACGCGCTGGAGGCGGTCATCGGAGCGGTCTATCTGGACGCCGGCTACGAGGCGGCGCAGGCCCTGGTGCAGCGCTTGTACGAGGCCGTGGAAATCAATCCCCAGATGCAGGCCATCGGCAAAGACCCGAAGACCGAATTGCAGGAGTGGCTGCAGGGGCGCAAGATGAAGCTGCCCCAGTACCGCGTCGTCGGAACGCTGGGCGCGGCCCACAAGCAGAGCTTTGACGTGGAATGTGAAATTGAAGAACTCGGTCTGATCGAGCGCGGCATCGGGGGCTCACGTCGCTCCGGTGAACAGGCGGCCGCGGCCGCCATGCTGCTCAGACTACCTGTGAAAGCCACATGATGAATGCTATGAATAATGAAGCGCCTGACGCTGCTGCGACAAATCCAAGCGCGAGCGCTGCGCCAGTGCCCGAAGGGGAGCAGCGCTGCGGCACGATCGCCATCGTGGGCAAGCCCAATGTGGGCAAGTCCACGCTGCTCAATGCCCTGGTGGGTCAGAAGATCAGTATCACCTCGCGCAAGGCACAAACCACGCGGCACCGCATCACCGGCATGCGGACCTTGGGTGCGACCCAGTTTGTCTTCGTGGATACGCCGGGCTTTCAGACGATACACAACAACGCGCTCAATCGCGCGCTGAACAAGACCGTGCAGGGCGCTGTCGGCGACGTGGACCTGGTGCTGTTTGTGGTCGAGGCCGGCAGCTTCACCCCGGCCGACGCGCGGGTGCTCGCGCTGATCCAGAAGGGCACGCCCACACTGCTGGTGGCGAACAAGCTGGACAACATCCATCGCCGCGGCGACATTGCGCCCTGGTTGCAGACCATGCAGGAGCGTCACGCCTTTACCGAATTCGTGCCGATGTCGGCGAAGAACGCCAAGGATGTGGAGCGCTTGTTTGCCATTTGTGAGCGCTACCTGCCGGTGCAGCCCTGGAGCTACGCCGAGGACGAGCTCACCGATCGCAGCGAAAAGTTTCTGGCGGCAGAAATCGTGCGGGAAAAACTGTTCCGCCTCACCGGTGACGAACTGCCCTACACCTCGACCGTCATCATCGACAAGTTTGAAGAGGAGCCGCCGGCGCGCAAGGGCCAAAAGCGCCTGCTCAAGATCGCCGCGACGATTGTGGTCGAGCGCGATGGGCACAAGGCCATGATCATCGGCGACAAGGGCGAGCGCATCAAGCGCATGGGCACCGAGGCCCGGGTCGAGTTGGAAAAGCTCATGGACGCCAAGGTCTTCATCGAGTTATGGGTCAAGGTCCGCTCCGGCTGGGCCGACGACGAAGCGCGCGTGCGCAGCTTCGGCTACGAGTAATGAGGACTAGCCCCCGCACCTTGCATGCCGCGTCCTTGCAGGCCTGAGCCGTGGCCACCAAGCGGATCAGCGATGAGCCGGCGTACGTGCTGCACCGCTACGACTGGAGCGAGTCCAGCCTGATCCTGGACGTGTTCACGCGCCACCATGGTCGCGTGGCGCTGGTGGCCAAGGGCGCCAAGCGCCCCAGTTCGAGCTTTCGTCCGATCCTGCTGCCCTTGCAACCGTTGCAGGTGAGCTTTGGCGGCGACACCGAGATCCGCACGCTCAAGGGCGCCGAATGGATGGGCGGGCACGTCATGCCCACGGGCGACGCGCTGCTCTCGGGCTACTACCTGAACGAACTGTTGCTGCGCCTGCTGGCGCGCGACGACCCGCACCCACGCCTGTTCGAGGTCTATGCCTCGGTGGTGCAGGTGCTGGCCTCGGAGCATGGCGAGGCGCTGCAATCGGCGCTGCGCACGTTTGAGCTGCTGCTGCTGCGCGAGATCGGCCTGCTGCCCGCGCTCGACGCCCAGACCCTGACGCTGGCAGCGCTGGAACACGCCGAGCGCTACACCCTGGTGCCCGAGGGCGGACTGCGCCAGGCCCACGATGATGATCGCGCCAGCCTGAGCGGCGCGCAGTGGATGCTGCTGCAAGCCGCAGTGGACGACAGCGCTCCCTTCACCACCACGCTGCGCGCCTGCTCGCAGGTGATGGCCGAGCTCAAGCCGCAACTGCGTACGCTGCTGCACTACCATTGCGGGGTCTCCAACCTGCGCACGCGCCAGATGATGATGGACCTTCAAAGCCTATGACTCAACGTACATCGCTCTCCGTGAACCTGAACAAGGTGGCCCTGGTGCGCAACACCCGGCACCTGGGCATTCCCAGCGTGACGCGCGCGGCCAGGCTGTGTCTGCAAGCGGGGGCTCAGGGCATCACCGTGCATCCGCGGCCGGACGAGCGCCACATCCGTGCCAGTGACGTGCATGAACTGGCCGCGCTGCTCAAGGACTGGCCGGCTCGCGAGTTCAACATCGAGGGCAACCCGCTGCACAACCTGATGGACTTTGTGCGCGACTTGCGCCCGCAGCAGGCGACCTTTGTGCCCGACAGCGAAGGCCAGTTCACCAGCGACCACGGTTGGCGCTTTCCGCAGGATGCCGACCGCTTGCGCCCCCTGATTGCCCAGGCCAAGGCGGCGGGCGTGCGCGTGAGCCTGTTCATGGATCCCGATCCGCAGGCGATGGCCGCAGCGCGCGCCGTCGGCGCGGACCGCGTCGAGCTCTATACCGAACCCTACGCCCAGGCCTGGGGCACGGCACAACAGACGTTCGAGCTGCAGCGCTACGCGGCGGCAGCGCGCGCGGCGCAGGACCTGGGGCTGGGCGTGAACGCCGGCCATGACCTGAACCGCGACAACCTCACGAGCTTCCTGCGCGCCGTGCCCGGCGTGAGCGAAGTGTCGATCGGCCACGCCCTGATCGCCGATGCGCTGGAACTGGGTTACAGCGCCACGGTGCAGGACTATCAACGCTGCATTGCCGAGGCCCAGACTTGATCTACGGCATCGGCACCGACATCTGCGACATCCGGCGCATCCGCGCGTCACTGGAGCGCCACGGCGAGCGCTTTGCCAAAAAGATTCTGAGCCCGACCGAGTTAGCCCAGTGGCGC
>CAIMSP010000013.1 GCA_903844215.1 uncultured beta proteobacterium
CGCGTTGGCGGGACAGGGCAATCTGGCCCTTGAGTTGCGCCAGCCAGTCGGCGTAGCCCGAAGGGAGGGCCAGTGAGGTCTTGTCGGTGGGATTCATGCGAAGGCGTCCTCCAAAGTGGCCTCGGCTTCTGGCAGTCGCAACTGGCCCGAGATCAGGCGTGGCAGCAGGGTGTCGCGCAGGGTGGCGAGGGTTTGGGCTGATTGATGATTCGCCGCAATACTTCTTTGAATTGGTTCGACCACGGAAGCAAACACTGACGCGATTTCGAAACCCGGTACAGCAAGAAAATACCTCCCAAGCACATCATTTTGGATTCGCTGACGACCGCTGGTGCCGGACATGCTCTGGATGGCGTAGTCCCTGAACGCTGGATGACGGCAAAGCAAATAGCCGAAGTATTCGGGTAGCGGTGCTTTTGGGCGCAGCACCAAGAACTCAGTTGAACCCCAACCAGTCTGCCCTTCTTCAAGGAAGTCAACAAAAGCTGACTTGCCGTTTTCCAGGCAAGGCGTGATGCGTGCTAGCAGTGTGTCGCCGTTGCGGAATTTTGAACCAGATCCCATCTCCCGGTGGACGGGAGCTTCTACGCAATGGCCACTGGTTGCCAGGCTCGCCATATCCAGGTACGAGGCCATCGAGCCTTTCGTCAGCTTGCGCGTTGGGTTGACCTCGAACGCATCAACTAAAGTTGAAACCCGCCATCCCCTCGGAATCAGCCCCAATTCCGATTCCTCAAACCCATCAGGAAACAGCGCCGCCGTGGCCTCGTCCATGCCAACGGGTGCCCTGCCTTCGGCCTTGGCGCGAACGGGGTCGAAATCGACAAACCACGACTTGAACAGCGCCTGGGCGATGGCTTCGAGCGTGGCGTTGGTTTCGCGCAGGAGGGCGATGCGGTCGTCAAGGACAGTCAAAACTGCCGCCACGGCGTCTTGCCGCTCCTTTGGCGGACAAGGGACAGCAAGTTTTACAAGGTCACTTCCCCGAATACCTGATGCACCGGCGCCTTGTTCAGCGATGGTCTCAATTGCTGTGCGACCAGCAGGCGACCGAAAGAAGTAAAAATAGAAGTACGGGTTGGCAATTGACTTGTTGAGTCGGCAGCGGATCAGGTGGGATTCAAACACGGTGGGTTTCTTGTTCCCGACAAAGATTGAACACTGCCCCGCGCCTTCAAGAACCAGTGACTGCCTGGCAAATAGCAGGTCCTCTGGTTCCAAAAGAAAGTGCGCTTCTCCATCACTGACCGCCACAAGGTCCATGACCAAATCTTCAATGCGCGGGTATGCAAAAAGCTCGCCCATGTTCACCATGGGAATCCCAGCACCGCGCACCGCCTTTGGTCGTGTGAGACCGTTCTTTTGAGGGGTCGAAAACAGTGAGCCAAACAACGCTGTCTCAGAACTCATACCCCAGTCCAGTGCCTTGTTTCCCGCCTGCACACCCACCTTGTCCCTCTCAATCACCTTGCGAAACGAGGCGCTGACGCTGCTCCAGTCCACCAGGTCCACTTTGTAGGGGAGGTCTGATTCGGCAAAGGCCTCTTGCATATGGCCCATGACTTCAAAAGCCAATGGGGCTTGGGTCACTATGCACAGGTCCAGGTCAGAGTAGTCCTTGGCGGTCCACTTGGCACGTGAGCCAAAGGCCCAGACTTCCAAGCCTGGAACCCAGCGCTGCAAAATGCCTTTGACCAAGGCCAGATGGTCGGAACGAATGTCAAGCAACATGCTTTTTCAGACGTTGAAGCAAATCTCGCGCATCCGGCAAAAAAGAGGGAATATGTGCAAACAGCTGCGCAGCAATCTCGGAGTCATAAGTATGCGAGGTGCGGTTGCGCGCATTCACATGTCCTATCCAGCCTTCCGCATCCGCAATCAATCCGAGTTTGGCAGCCTCCCGAAAAGTGTCCTTGCGTGCAACAGCCTCCTCCATGCCAAATATCTCCCGCAATACCCGGATGACCAGTTGACGCGAGACATCCATGGTGATTTCAAAACGCTGGATCACTCCGTCCCGGACCGTCAATAGTTGCGGGTATTGCGAATGCTCTACCAGCCCCTGCGCCAAGGCGGCCGTAGCTAATTCAAGTGCTTCAAGACTTAGTTGTTCAGACATGACCACTCCTGCTCTTAGATTTCGAACCCAAGTGTGCCCAGCTTTTTCCGGATCAACTGGTCCAACTCCGCGCCCTTGGCCATCTGTTCGCCCAGCTTTTCGGTGAGCTGCTGCATCTTGGTGGCGAAGTCTTCGTCGTTGTCTTCGACCTCCTCCGCGCCGACGTAGCGCCCGGGGGTGAGGACATGGCCGTGCTGGGCGATCTCGGCCAGTTTGACGCTGCGGCAGAAACCCGCGATGTCCTGGTAGGCACCGGCGTCAGGCTCGCCGCGCCAGGCCGCCACGGTGGCGGCGATGCGCTCTATCACCTCGTCGGTCAACTCGCTCTGCACGCGGCTGATCATGGTGGCGAGTTTGCGCGCGTCGATGAACAGCACCTCGCCCTGGCGCTGCGTCTTCTTCTTCACCAAGAACCACAGGCAGGCCGGAATCTGGGTGTTGAAGAACAACTGGCCCGGCAGCGCCACCATGACTTCCACCACGTCGGCATCGACCATGGCGGCGCGGATCACGCCCTCGTTGTTCTGGCTGGAACTCATGGAGCCGTTGGCCAGCACGATGCCGGCCCGGCCTTCGTCTTTCAGGTGGTGCAGCATGTGCTGCAACCAGGCGTAGTTGGCGTTGCCCTGCGGTGGGTCGCCAAAGGCCCAGCGCGGGTCACCGGTCAGGCTGCCATGCCACCAGTCGCTGATGTTGAAGGGCGGGTTCGCCAGGATGAAGTCGGCACGCAGGTCCGGGTGCTGGTTGCGCGTGAAGGTGTCGCCCGGCTCGCGGCCCAGGTTGAAGTCGATGCCTCGGATGGCCAGGTTCATCGCGGCCAGGCGCCAAGTGGTGGGGTTGGCCTCCTGCCCGTAGATGGCCACGTCGCCAATCTTGCCGCCGTGCGCCTCGATGAACTTCTCGCTCTGCACGAACATGCCGCCCGAGCCGCAGCAGGGGTCGTACACCTTGCCACTGTGCGGGCTGAGCACGGCCACCAGCGTCTTGACGATGCTGGCCGGGGTGTAGAACTGCCCGCCGCGCTTGCCCTCGGCGCTGGCGAACATGCCCAGGAAGTATTCGTACACCTGACCCAGCACGTCGCGCGCCGTGCTGGGGTTGTCACCAAAGCCTATTGTTGAAACCAGATCGACCAGTTCACCCAGCTTGCCATCGGGCAACTGAGCGCGGGCGTAGCGCTTGTCCAGGATGCCCTTGAGCTTGGGGTTCTCGACCTCGATCAGCGTCAGGGCTTCGTCGATGCGCTTGCCGATGTCGGGCTGTTTGGCCGCGCCACGCAGCGTCTCCCACCGGGCGGCCTCGGGCACCCAGAACACGTTGACCTCTTTGTAGTAGTCGCGGTCTTCCAGCTCGGCTGCCAGGTCGTCCGTCCCTGCGCCCTCGAAGTAGTACTCGTCCGCCGGGTTGGCCAGGCGGCGCGTCAGCTCAGCGCGGTGCGCGGCGAAGGTGTCAGAGATGTACTTGACGAAGATGAGGCCGAGCACCAGGTGCTTGTATTCGGCGGCGTCCATGTTGGCGCGCAGCTTGTCGGCGGTGGCCCACAGTGTTTTTTTGATGTCGTCAAGCATGGGCAGGTAAGCGCGTTGGGGTTGCCAACGAATCATGGTTTTTGTTATCGGTCTCGACTATACAGGGGTGATCCCAGGCAGATGCCAGGGCATCTCGGCCTCGGAAAATTCCAGCGGCGTACGACGCGGGTGTGGGGTGGGATAGCTGTCGGTCCCATGCAATTGGCTGCAGGTTGAGAGCGGCTAGTTATGGAACCTCAACAGCCCGGCCTTGCCACTACCCCCTGACCTTGCCGATGATGACGAAGAAGCACACCAGCAGGAACACCCAGCCGATGATCGTCCCCATGCTCGTGCCCGTGCTGGGCTTCGGAGTCGGTGCCTGTGTCGGCTCAGATGCGTCCGGGTGTGTGCCTCGTGAAAGGTTCTCGCTGTAACTGATGCCCGTGCCGGGTAGGCCCACGGTCCCACGGGTGCCGCGCCCGCTGATGTTCACCGTGGCCCCTGGCCTGCCGATGGACGCGCTCACGCCGGACTTGCTCAGGTTGATGCGGATGCCGGGAAACAGCTTGATGCTCTTGCGAAATCGAAAACCCATGGATCAGCTCCTATCATGAACAAATTGACGCTTGGCATGCGCACCAAGGCCTGGCCTGGCCTTGGCAAAGGCCAGGCTCAGTTGCAATGCAACACGGCCATTGTCTGCGCATGGCGCGGCGTGCTCATGGCAGCGTCAAGCGCGAGATGTAATCCGCCACCACTTCCAGGTCTTCCTTGCCGTAGGAATGGATGGCGGTGACCATGTCCGGATTCGCATTGCCGCGCTTCTCGTCGCGGATAGTGGCCAGCGCGCGCAGCACATAGCCGTAGTGCTGGCCCGCGATCAGTGGCACGAACTTGTTCGCCTGGCCTTGGCCGTGATCACCGTGGCACCCGGCGCAATCCCTGGCATACAGCGCCTGGCCCCGATCCAGCGCCTTGCCGGCACCCTTGTCGTCCAGCGCATATTGAATCGGCAGCGCCTGCAGATAAACCGCGATGTCGGCGATTTCTTGCGTCGTCAGCACATGCTCGTCGGCAAACGGCGCCATCTTGGGATTGATGCGCCGCCCCGCGCGGATGTCGGTGATTTGTTCGATCAATACCGTGGCGTGCTGGCCCGCCAGTCGGGGATAGGCACCGTTGTTGGTTCCGTTCGCGCCGCGCCTGTGGCAACCCTGGCAGGCCTGGAAAGCTTGTGCACCCCGAGTCGCGTCGCCCTTGAGTTGCAGGGCTTCCAATTTCTCGCCCTTCAATTCATTCCAGACCTCGCCTGCCTTGGCTCCAGCGGATGGACTTTGGGCCTGCGCCAGCGCCGCGAACAGCAGCGCACAGGCGGCGATCTTGACAAAACGCTTCATGGTTTTTCCCCTTGCTGCGGCGCTCATTTGGCGCTCACGTATTCGGCCACGGCTCTGATTTCTTCTTCGGTCATGCGCTTGGCCACCTCGCGCATGAAGCGCGCGCCAGGGTACAGGTGAACACCGGTTCGGAACTTGTGCAACTGCTCGATCAGATAGGCCCGATGCTGCCCGGCCAGGCGCGGAAACCGTTTGCCGCCGGAGCCGTCGTCCTCATGGCAGCCGCCGCATGCCGGCAGGCCGCGCGCTTCGTCGCCGTTGAGAAAAATCTGCTCGCCCAAGGCCGCTGCGATCGGATCAGTGATGGCTTCCGATGTCGATTTCTGCGCCCCAAAATAGGCGCTGATCTTGCGCAGTTCGCCCAACTCAATGGTCGGCGCGATGGCGCCCATGACCTCGCTCGTGCGCTTGCCCGAAACAAAATCGCTCAACTCCTTGAACAGGTAGTCGGGATGGCGTCCGGCCAATTTCGGAATCGTCGGAATCACGCTGTTGCCATCCATCCCATGGCAGGTCGAACAGACTTTCTCGACGATGGCTGGAACCGGCTCGCTGGCCCAGGCCGCACGGCACCACAGCAGCGCCAGCAGCAGCACTGCGCAACAAAGCAGCTTGACATTTTTCGCCATGGCGTTGATCTCCCAATGGTCGGCGTGATTCGACCGTGCGCTCGGTCACATCACGGTTGAAGTTCGGCTTGCACGCCCCGGTCTGCGCGGCGCCGTTTCAAATTCCGGGCGCAGACTCAGGCCACTCCAAGACTCTAAAGTGGCTGCTTGACGCGGAACTTGCGCCGGGCCCGATATCATTTGGCAAAGGACGCACCATGACCACGCTGATCTACACCCACGCCGCCTGCTTTGAACACCGCCCCGGCCCGCATCACCCCGAATCGCCGGAGCGCTTGCACGCCGTGCTCCAGGCACTGAGGGCGCCCGAGTTCGCCCCTCTGCAGTGGCGCGACGCCCCGCTGGGAAGCCTCGATCAGGTGCTGCTGGTGCACACGCCAGGCTACGTTGACGAGGTCGAGTCGAGCGCCCCGGTCGAAGGCTACCGCGCCTTGGACGGGGGCGACACCATCCTGTCACCGGGCTCACTCGAGGCGGTGCTGCGCTGCGTGGGCGCGGCCTGCGCCGGCGTGGACGCCGTGCTGGCGCGCGCGGCCGACAACGTCTTTTGCGCGACCCGCCCTTGCGGCCACCATGCCGAGGCCGACCGCGCCATGGGTTTTTGCGTGTTCAATCAGGCCGCCATCGCCGCGCTGCATGCGCGCCAGCAGCACGGTGTGCAGCGCGTCGCCGTGGTCGATTTCGATGTGCACCACGGCAACGGAACACAGAACAGCTTCTACGATGATGCGGACCTGTTCTACGGCTCCTGCCATCAGTCGCCCTTCTATCCCGGAAGCGGCGCGCTGCAGGAGTCCGGCGTGGCGCACAACATCGTCAACATTCCCTTGCCCAGAGGCTGCGACTCCAAACTGCTGCGCCAGCGCATGGCCAACGAGCTGCTGCCGGCACTGCGCCGCTTTGCACCCGAGCTGCTGATCATCTCTGCGGGCTTTGACGCGCATCACCTGGACCCGCTGGGTGGCTTGCGCTTCACCGACGATGACTTCCACTGGATGACGCGTGAACTCATGGAGATTGCCGACCAAAGCGCCGCCGGCCGCGTGGTCTCGATCCTGGAAGGCGGCTACAGCCTGGAGGGTCTGGCCAGCGGAACAGCGGCCCATGTGCGCGCGCTGATGGGCGCTTGACGGCCACGAAGCGCCATGATTCGGTGCGCCTGGCAGCCGCTGCATGAGCCTGAGTCGTCTGATTCAAGGCGGTGGTGCGCGGGGCGGGACTCGAACCCGCACATCCTTGCGGACGTCAGGACCTAAACCTGGTGCGTCTACCAATTTCGCCACCCGCGCAGAAAATACAAAGCGGTCGGTGAACGGCCTTGCGAGCCCCCCATCCGACCGCATGACTTCGGTCCACGCTGTATTTTACTTGCAAGCTGCCGCCAATTCGGACGCTGCGCGCGCTGCGGCGACAATCGAGCGGTGCACCCACCCGAGCCGGCCGCAGCGCCCCCGTCCGCCCACTACGAAAACTTCCCCGTAGCCTCGCTTCTGTGCCCGCCTGCGTTGCGCCCCGCCGTGGCCGCGATCTACTGGTTTGCGCGCTGCGCCGACGACCTGGCCGACGAAGGTGACGCCAGCGCGCAGCAACGCCTGAGCGTGCTGGCGCAGTACCGCGCCGACCTGGCGGCACTGGCCAGTGGGCAGCCGCACAGCGGGCGCTGGCCCGAAGTTTTTGACCCACTGCGGCCGGTGCTGGCGCGGTTTTCCCTGCCTGTGCCGCTGCTCCAAGACCTGCTCGACGCCTTTGTGCAAGACGTGATCAAGACCCGCGATGCATCGGGCTATGCCACTCAGGAAGAACTGCTGGACTATTGCAGCCGCTCGGCCAACCCGGTGGGCCGACTGCTGCTGCACTTGTACGGCGTGAGCGACGCCCCATCGCTTGCGCAAAGCGACGCCATCTGCAGCGCGCTGCAACTGGTGAATTTTTGGCAGGACCTGAGCCGCGACATTCCACGCGGACGCTTCTACCTGGTCGCCGCAGATTGTGCGGCCTACGGTGTCACGCAGGATGACGTGCTGGCGCGGCGCGAGAGCGTCGCTGCCAAGCGGCTCATCGCCCACCAGTGCCGGCTGGCGCGCGCCTTGATGCACAGCGGTGCCGCGCTGGTGCACCGCCTACCCGGTCGCGCGGGCTGGGAGCTGCGGCTGGTGGTTCAGGGCGGCCTGCGCATCCTGGACAAAATCGAGGAGCTGGACTTCGCCACGCTGACCCAGCGCCCCAAGCTGCAGGCCTGGGACGTCGCGGTGATGCTTTGGCGCAGCCTGTGGATGCGTCCCGGGGCGCACTGAGTCAGGCGCTCGGAGTCCAGACAAAGGTCGCCACCGCCCCTGCCGGCAGGCTGTAGGAAAAGCTCTGAGCCGACTGGCGCACGCTGAAGTTGCGCGCCTGCCCGGCGCCATTGGCAACGATCAACACCAGCGAGCCGTCATCCGCGTTGCGAAACGCCACGCTCTCCAGGCCGTTCACGCCGGTGCTGGAATCGATGCGCTGCGCACCTGGGCGCACAAAGCGGCTGGCGTGGGCCAGGGCGTAGTACTCGACGTTGCGCGTCACCGCGCCCGTAACCGAGTTGACGGTGACCACGCCACGGCAATTGCCGCAGCCCCCGGTATGCGGGCCGGCGTTTTCGTCCAGCGCCAGATTCCACAGCAACACGCCCTTGGCCCAACCGCGCGTGGCACCGATCACGAGGTGCTGCACATCCCACAGCAGGTTGTCGGCCCACACCGGCGCCCAAGCGCCACCGCTGCACTCGGTCAGGTAGCTCTCCTTGGCCGGATAGGCGTTGTGCACCGTGGTCTGCGCGCCCACGTCGCCCGCATAGCAGTGCCAGGCCACGCCCGCAATGGCAGGCTGGGCCAAAGCGTCGTTCAGCCCCGCCAGCGCGCCCGTCGGGTCGTCCCAGTTGTGATCCCAATCCAGCAGCTTCACGGGGCTGGCGCGTTGCGCCAGCAGCGGCGCCAGATGCTGGCCGATCAGCGTCACGCGCGCCGCCGGGCCGAGCAACATGCCGGGGTAATCGGCGGGCTCGTAATTGGGCTCGTTCTGTGGCGTCAGCGCATACAGCGGCACGCCCTCGGCCTGCATCGCGTCGGCAAACTTCACCAGGTAATGGGCAAAGGCGCTGTACGCGCCGGGCAGCAGCGTCCCGGCCACGCTGGGGTTGGCGCTTTTCACCAGGCTGGCGTTGCTCTTCATCCAGGCCGGCGCGCTCCAGGGCGTGGCCATGACCTGCAACTGGGGATTTAGCAAGCGCGCGCTCTTGAGCACCGGCAGCACATTGGCGCGCATCGGGTCGATGGAAAAATTCGCCAGCGCGAAGTCGCTCTGGCCTGCGGGCACGTCGTCCAGCGTGTACTGGCTGAGCGAAAAGTCTGACGCGCCAATGCTCAACCGCGTGAAGCTCAGGCCGATGCCCGGACTGGCGCCAAACAGCTCGGCCAGCAGCGCACTGCGCTGCGCGCTGTTCATGTCGTTTTGCAGCACCCAGGCCGCCGAGTCGGTGATGGCGGCACCAAAGCCCACCATCGATTGATAACGCACCGCGGCGTCCACATCGATGTTGCTCGCGGCCAGGGCCGCGCTGCCAAATGACTGGTCTGTGTCACGCGCCAGCAAGCGGCTCTGATCCGCGGTCGTGACCCAGGCCTGCACCGTGGCGCCGGCCGGCGCGCCCGCGCCCGCGCCGCCGGAACCGCCACCACAGGAGCCAAAGCAGGCACAGACAAACAATGCCGCGCCCAGCGTGCACAGCCGCTTCATCGTGATTGAAATCATGCGCTCTTGCTCCTTGAAAAATGAATCCACATCATCGCAGCATCGGGCGCCGGGCCGTGTATAAACTCGGGGCATCCAACGCATCCTCCATGACGCCACAAGACTACGTTCAACAAAAGGCCGCCGCTTCGGGCAGCAGCTTCTATTACGCCTTTTTGTTTTTGCCCCCGCCCCGGCGCGCGGCCATCACGGCGTTCTATGCATTTTGCCGTGAGGTTGACGATGTCGTCGATGACGCCGCCGATCTGGGCGTGGCGCAGACCAAACTGGCCTGGTGGCAGGGCGAGGTGAGCCAGGCGTTTGCCGGCCAGGCCAGTCACCCGGCAACCCAGGCGCTGATGCCGTGGACGCAGACGTTTGGCATCGAACAGCGTCAACTGCACGCGGTGATCGAGGGCTGCCAGATGGACCTGCAGCAAACGCGGTATCTGGATTTCGCCGGCCTGCAAAAATACTGCCACCTGGTCGCCGGCGTGGTGGGCGAGGTCGCGGCGCAGATCTTTGGCCAGACACAGGAACAAACCACGCAGTACGCGCACCGCCTGGGGCTGGCGTTTCAGCTCACCAACATCATCCGCGACGTGGGCGAAGACGCGATGCGCGGGCGCATCTACCTGCCGGTGAGCGAGCTGCAGCAATTCGACGTGAAGGCGCACGAGTTGCTCAAGCGCGAAGACAGCGCAGAGTTTCGGCTGCGCTTTGGCGCGCTGATGCAGTTCCAGGCGCAGCGCGCGCACCGCCTGTACGACGAAGCGCTGGCGCTGCTGCCGGCGGCGGATCGGCGCGCGCAAAAGCCCGGTCTGATGATGGCCAGCATCTACCGCGCCTTGCTGCGCGAAATCGAGCGCGACGACTTCCGCGTGCTGCACCAGCGCGTGAGCCTGACGCCGCTGCGCAAACTGTGGCTGGCGTGGAAGGTGCAGGCGCTAGGGCGGCTCTAGTAGCCGGCTCCAATCCCCGGCCTTCGCACCCGCCTCCACTTCTCATCCCCTTGCCCCATGAAGATCGCCATCCTCGGCGCCGGCTGGTCCGGACTCGCCGCCGCCGTCAAGGCGACCCGATCGGGCCATCAGGTCACGCTGTTCGAGGCGTCCAGGCAACTGGGCGGGCGCGCCCGCGCCTTGGCGGCCACCCTGCCCGACGGCTCCAGCGTGACGCTGGACAACGGTCAGCACATCCTGATCGGGGCCTACCACCAGACCCTGGAACTGATGCGCGAAGTCGGCGTGGACCCCGAGGCCGCGCTGCGGCGTCTGCCGCTGAACCTGCAATTTCCCGACGGCGCCGGCCTGGCCCTGCCGCTGGCGCGCGCGCCCTGGGACGCGCTGATCGGCATCGCGACGGCGCGCGGCTGGACCTGGGCCGACAAGCTGGCGCTGTTGCGCGCCGCGGCGCTGTGGCAGTGGCGCGGCTTTGCCTGCGCCGACGACACGACCGTGGCGCAGCTGTGCCAGTCCTTGAGCCCGCGCGTGCTGCACCAACTGATCGCGCCGCTGTGCGTGTCGGCGCTGAACACGCCGCCGGAGCGCGCCAGCGCCCAGGTGTTTCTGCGCGTGCTGCAGGACAGCCTGTTTGCCACCCCCGGTGGCTCGAATCTGTTGTTGCCGCGCATCGACCTGTCGGCCTGTTTCCCCGACGCTGCAGCGCGCTGGCTGGCCGAGCGCGGCGGGCGCATCGAGCTGGGGCAGCGCGTGTCGTCGCTGCAGCGCCTGGCGCTGGGCTGGGAAGTGCAGGGCCAAGCCTTTGACCAGGTGCTGCTGGCCGTGGGCGCGAGCGACGCGGCGCGCTTGCTCGAGCAGACCGAGCCGGGACTGGCAGCCCCCGAGGCGCAGCCACTGCAGCGTTGGCGCGCGACGGCGCAGGCGCTGCGCTTCGAAGCCATTACCACGGTCTATGCCTGGGGCTCGGGCGCGCGCCTGGGCCAGCCGATGCTGGCGCTGCGCAGCGACGCCGCCCACCCGGCGCAGTTCGCCTTCGACCGCGGCCAGCTCGATGGGCCGGCGGGGCTGATCGCGCTGGTCGTCAGCGCCAGTGTGGGCGAGCTCGCGGCGATCGAATCGCAGGTGTTGATTCAGGCCCGAGAACAACTCGGCCTGGCGCTGCAACTGCTGCGCAGTGTGAGCGAAAAACGCGCCACCTTTGCCTGCACTGCGGGCCTGCACCGCCCGGCCATGGAGATCGCGCCGGGACTGCGCGCCTGCGGCGACTATGTGGCGGGCCCCTACCCGGCCACGCTCGAAGGCGCGGTGCGCAGTGGCCTGAATGCGATCGGCTAAAACTCCTCGGGGCCGCGCAGCACGCTCACGCTGTCGCCGGCGCCCTGAGGCGCCAACGCGGCCTTAGCTGCCCAGGGACTTGGCGCGAAGGTAGGCCGGTCGCTCCAGGCAGGCCTCAAGCCAGGCCTGGGTGCGCGGCAAGGACGCGAGCAGCGCCTTGGCCGGCCTGACCCAGTTCGCAACCGAGGCCACGCACACGTCGGCCACGGTGAAACGCTCACCGGCGATCCAGCTCTGCTTTTGCAGATGCTGCTCGAGCACGCGCAGCGGCGCGGCCAGGCGCCGCTGCGCCGCATCCGCCAGCTCGGGCTTGCGCTGCGCGGCCGGCATGGCCAGGCGGTGCATCAACACGGTCAACGCGTCCTTCTCCAGTTCGGTCACGGTCCAGAAGGTCCAGCGCAGGCACTCGGCTTCTTCACGCTGGCTGTGCGGCGCGATGCTGTCGCTGTGCTCGGCGCCAAAGCGCCGCGCCAGGTACAGGGCACAGGCCATGGATTCCCAGACGATGATGCCGTCGTCGTCAATCACCGGAATATGGCCGTTCGGATTCAGCGCCAGGAATTCGCTGGCGTGCGTGGCGCCTTCCTGGTAGCGCTGGGCGATGTGCTCGTAGTTCAGGCCCATTTCCTCCGCGACCCACAGGGGACGCAAAGCACGCGATGCGGCGATGCCGTAAATTTTGAGGGTCATAAGCGGTATTTCTTTTGGCAACGAAGGGCTAAGGGGCTGAGCTAAAAAGTTGGCGTAAAAGTTAGCGGAGAATAGCGCATGCTGCTCACTTCACCCTTCTCTCCCGAACCCCCGTTCAAGCACGGCCAGACGCCGCGCACGGCGGTGCTGTATTGCAATCTTGGCACGCCCGACGCGCCCACGCCGAGCGCCGTGCGGCGCTATCTGGCGCAATTCTTGAGCGACGCGCGCGTCGTGGAGATTCCCCGGCTGCTGTGGCTGCTGATCCTGCACGGCATCATTTTGCGCACCCGTCCGGCCAAATCGGCCGCCAAGTACGCCAGCATCTGGACCGCCGAGGGCTCGCCGCTGCGGCTCTGGACCGAGAAGCAGTCCAAGCTGTTGCAGGGCTGGCTGGGCGAGCGCGGGCACCAGGTGGTGGTGCGCTACGCCATGCGCTATGGCAACCCCTCCATCGCCTCGCAACTGGACGCGCTCAAGGCCGCAGGCGTGACGCGGGTGCTGGTCCTGCCGGCCTATCCGCAGTATTCCGCCACCAGCAGCGCCAGCGTGTTCGACGCGGTTTACACCTGGGCTGCCCGCACGCGCAGCATTCCGGAACTGCGCTTTGTGAACCATTACCACGACCATGCGGGCTACATCCAGGCGCTGGCCGCGAGCATCCAGCGCCACTGGCAGGCCAATGGACGCCCGGACCAGTTGCTGATGAGCTTTCATGGCGTGCCTGAGCGCACGCTGCAACTGGGCGACGCCTACCACTGCGAATGCCACAAGACCGGGCGCCTGCTGGCCGAAGCATTGCAGCTCACGCCCGAGCAATGGCGCTTGAGCTTCCAGTCACGCCTGGGCCGCGCCAAGTGGATCGAGCCCTACACCGAACCCACGCTGCGCGCCATGGGCCAGAGCGGCGTGCAGCGCGTCGATGTGGTCTGCCCCGGCTTCACCAGCGACTGCCTGGAAACCCTGGAAGAAATCGCCATGGAAGGCCGCCACGCCTTCCTGGAGAGCGGGGGCAAGGAGTTTCATTACATCCCCTGCCTGAACGACGATCCGGTCTGGATCAGCGCGCTGTGCGACCTGGCGCAACAGCACCTCTTGGGCTGGCCCACGCTGGCCGCCCCCGATGAGCAGCAGTTACAGCAGTCAAGGCAGCGCGCACTGGCGCTGGGCGCGAAGGACTGACATGAACAAACATTCTTGCTTCAGAGCGCTGGTGTGGCTTGGACTTGCAGTTGCGACGCCCCTGATCGTTGGAGCACAAGGCATTGATCGCCAAGACGAAACCATTCAATCTTCGCGGCGCGACTCCACCGGCCAACCGGTCGCAGTGAATGTAATCTATGAAAGCAGCACCAACGCCCCCAAGGCGGTACTGCTGATCATGCCCTCGCTCGCCGCACCCACCAAGAACGCCGCAGCATCGACGCGCGAACTTCATCCGCACGAGCCCGAACACTATCCCCTGAGCCGCAACCGGGAGTCGTTGCTGCAATCGGGTCTCGCATTGGCTTGGATGGGGTGGCCGTCGCAATCGGAGTTTGGCATTTCCGGCACAGCCCATCCCGATATGCAAAAGGACATTGCCAGCGTCATTGAGCGCGCGCGCAAACGCTGGCCCAAAGCTCCACTGGTTCTAACAGGCACCGACGGTGGGGCCCATACCGCGTTGGCCTACGCCCTGGAACGATCCGGCACAGTGAACGCCATGCTGGCGTTGTCACCGCATTGGCTGCGCGAACGCAGCGAAAACGTGGAATCACTCAAACGTCTGAAGACGCTGGTGCTGCACGATAGCTCCGGCGAGTGCATGGGCTTCGCCGCGCCAGAGGTTGAAGAGATTGCTCGGCGCGCCGGTTTCACGCGCATACCAGTCCATCAAAGCAGCGTTGGGCAAATGGGCCGATGCAGCGCCAAGTCTGCACAGTGGTTGCCGCAGGCGGACGGGCAACTGGCTCCACTTCTTACCAAATGGCTCGACAACCAGGCCTTGCCGGCCCATCTCGGTGCGAACGACCCAGTGTTCGTCCTGACGGAGCGCGTTATTTTTGGGCAAAGCGATGCGGGATCGATGGAAATCACGATCTTCACACCACCCGGTAAAGGGCCCTTTCCGTTGCTAATATTCAACCATGGCGACGTAGAGATGGATCAGTCCTACATCAAAATGAAAGAGCGTTTTCGTGAGCCAATCGTTGCCGCAGCGTTCCTGAAATTGGGCTTTGCCGTTGCCGTGCCTGCTCGTCCCGGCGTCGGCCGATCGGAAGGAACCTACCGTTACGGCCAATACGCGCTCGGAGACGGGGACCCCAACTACAAGGCCCGGCAACACAGTGCTGCGGTTCTGGCTGCGCTCGAAAGGCTGTCCCGCGAGCCCGACTTAAATTTGAAGCAAGTGCTACTGGCGGGTCAGTCGGCAGGCGGCGACACGGTGATGTACATGAGCACCTTGGCACTTCCTGGTGTGCGCGGGATCGTCAATTTCTCTGGTGGTCGCACCAACCATAGAGCAGGAGAAAACCCCAACTTCGAGAACAAGATGATGATCGAAGGGTGGGCCGAATTGGGTCGCTCTGCCAAGGAACCGGTGCTACTGATTTTTGCTGAAAACGATTCTCGGTTTACACCCAACACGATCCGCAAATCAGCACAAGCGTTCCGCGATGCAGGCGGCCAGGCCGAGTTGCTATTGTTGCCGCCGATCGCGGGCGACGGACATTTCGTGTACTACAGCCCTGCGCTTTGGGGAGCAGCGCTGGGGCAATACGTCGCCGCGCGGAACATGGGCAACCAAGCTCTGGGGCCACTTGCGCACATGGCAGAAAAGGGAACACAAAAGACCCATCCCGAACTGTTTGACCTTTCGCGTCTGCCGACTAAGGGCGCGGGTTGCAAGGACCTCTTTTTGCGTTTCTTGAACCTAAGCCTTCCGCGCTTCTTTTCTGCGGGAGCCTCAGGGCGAGGCTGCGGATACAGCTATGGCCCCGAGGCCGCAGAAGGCAAAGCTGTCGCCCTGTGTCAGCAGTACGGAACCCAATGCATCCTTTACGCGAAGGACAATGAATTGGTGAAACCGCTTTACGCTGCCGACCCGCCGGTGGCGGCAAAACCCTCAACTGAGCCACTTTGAGCCAGCCGCCATGACCACCGCCGACATGCACTATCCAGACTTGCTCGCCCCCCTGGACCTGGGCTTCACCACGCTGCGCAACCGCGTCGTCATGGGGTCCATGCACACCGGGCTGGAAGACCGCTTCTGGCACTACCCCAAGCTGGCGGCGTACTTTCGCGAGCGCGCTCGCGGCGGCGTGGGACTGATCGTGACCGGCGGCATTTCACCGAACCGCAGCGGCTGGCTGCTGCCCTTTGGCGGCACCCTGAACAGCCTGTTCGACGTCTGGAACCACCGCCGCGTGACGCAGGCCGTGCACGAGGAAGGCGGCAAGATCCTGATGCAGGTGCTGCACGCCGGACGCTACGGCTACCAGCCCTTCGTGGTCTCGGCCTCGGCGAAGAAGTCCCCGATCTCGCCGTTCAAGCCCAGGGCCTTGAGCGAACGCGGCATCGCCAGCACCATCGCCGACTACGCGCGCTGTGCCCGGCTGGCGCAGCGCGCCGGCTACGACGGCGTCGAGATCATGGGCAGCGAGGGCTATTTGCTGAGTCAATTCCTGTGCCGCCACAGCAACGAGCGCAGCGACCGCTGGGGTGGCGCGATCGAGAATCGCATGCGCCTGGCGGTCGAAGTCGTGCAGCGCACGCGCGCGGCCGTGGGACCGAACTTCATCCTGATGTTCCGGCTCTCGGTGCTGGACCTGGTGCAAGGCGGCAACACCTGGGACGAGATCGTCACGGTGGCGCAAGCGCTGGAGCAGGCCGGCGTGACGATCTTCAACACCGGCATCGGCTGGCACGAGGCGCGCGTTCCGACGATCGTGACTTCGGTGCCGCGCGCTGCGTTTCGCGCCACCGCGCGCCAGCTCAAGCAGGCCGTGTCGGTGCCGGTTGTGGCATCGAACCGCATCAACATGCCGCACGACGCGCAGGACATCATCGCCAGCGGCGACGCCGACATGGTGTCCATGGCGCGCCCCTTTCTGGCCGACGCGCAATGGGTGCAAAAGGCGGCGGCCGGGCGCAGCGACGAGATCAACACCTGCATCGCCTGCAACCAGGCCTGCCTGGACCACACGTTTTCCAACCAACGCGCCACTTGTCTGGTGAACCCGCGCGCCGGGTTCGAGACCGAGATCGTCTATCGCCCGACGGCGGCAGCGAAACGCGTGGCCGTCGTCGGTGCCGGCCCCGCAGGCCTGTCGGCGGCCACCGTGGCGGCTGAATGCGGCCACGACGTGACGCTGTTCGACAGCAGCGACGCCATCGGCGGTCAGTTCAAACTCGCCCTGCGCGTGCCCGGCAAGGAAGAGTTTGCCCAGACGCTGCGCTACTTTGCGCGTCGCCTGGAAATCACCGGCGTCAAGTTGCAGCTGAATCAGCGCGTGACGCGCGAGCAGTTGCTGCAGCAAGGCTTCGAGCACATCGTTCTGGCCACCGGCATTCGCCCGCGCCAACCGGCCATCGCCGGCATCGATCATCCGAAAGTGCTGTCCTACATCGACGTGCTGCAGGGCAAGGTCACGCCGGGTCCGCGCGTGGCCATCATCGGTGCCGGCGGCATCGGCTTTGACGTCGCCGAGTTCCTGCTGCACGAGCGCAGCGAGGGCCTGCCCGAGTCGGTGGCGCATTGGTGTGCGCAGTGGGGCGTGGACTTGAGCGTGCGCACGCCGGGTGGGCTGGTGCCGCCGGTGCCGCCCACACCGCTGCGCCAGGTCTTCCTGCTGCAGCGCAAGCGCACGCGGGTCGGCGCCGGCCTGGGCAAGACCTCGGGCTGGGTGCACCGCGCCGTGCTGCAACGCCACGGCGTGCAAATGCTCGCGGGCGTGGATTACCAACAGATCGATGACCAGGGTTTGCATGTCACCGTGAACGGCGCGCCACGCCTGCTGGAGGTGGACCACATCGTCTTGTGCGCGGGCCAGGAGCCGCTGACGGAATTGCTGCCACTGCAGGACGCGGCCAGCGCGGCGGGACCGAAATTTCACCGCATCGGAGGTGCGGCGCTCGCGTCCGAACTCGACGCCAAGCGCGCCATCCGCGAGGGCGCGCTGCTGGCTTCGAGCTGGTAACAGCGGCGGTCTGGGTGGCCTGCGTGGATAAAATTGGGCCCGGCGTTTTGCATATTTTTTGCCTGCGACATCGACCGGTTTGACAAGGAGAATCCTGATGCGCCTTGCGCTTTCTCGCTGCACTGGACTGCTGTGCCTGGTGCTGCTGCAGGCCTGCAGCAGCTATGTGCAAACCGACGGCTTGGCAGGACTGGGCCGAGCCGACATCGTCGCCAAATTGGGTCCGCCCGAGATGGAGCGCCGCCTGGACAGCGGCAGCCGCCTTGAATATCCATTCGGGCCCTATGGGACGCAGACCTGGTTCATCTATCTGGACGGCGTCGGCCGTCAGCAGCGCGCCGAGCAGGTGCTGAGCGTGGCCAACTTCAGCCGCGTCAACGTCGACATGGCGCAAGACCAGGTGCGTGAGTTGCTGGGTCGGCCCAGCGACGTGCAGGTTCTGGGGCGCGACCGGGGCGTGGTCTGGAGCTACCGCTACAGCGCCAACTGCCAGTGGTTCCAGGCTGAATTCACGCAGCAGGGCTTGGTTCGCTCCGCCGGCTATGGCGAACCGCCCGAATGCCTCAAGGGCGGCGAAAAATCCAATCAGTGAGCCAAACGGTAGCCCGATTGCTGGGCCACAAAGCCGTCAAACGCACGCAGCAGCGGCTCATACGCCTGCGCCTCGCCCTCGAGTTGCGCCAGGGCCGCACAGGTGGCCTCCAGCGTTGACAACTGGTGCGCGCGCTGCGCCTTGCGAATCAGGTAGCGCGACGTCGGCAGTTCGCGCAGCGGCAGCCGTGCCAAGGACTGCAGCGCCGGATTGAGCTGCAGCAGCTTGCGACTCTCGCGCCAGGTGCCATCGAGCACAACCAGGCGCAGTTGACCTGGCGGGGCCAAGCCAGCGGCGTCGTACGGCGGGGGCGCCAGCAGGGCCAAGTCGCCCGGCGTGTGCGGATAGAGCAGCAGCACTTGCATCGGTCGCGCTGTCGGGTTCAGCAGCGCGCGCAACGCGGCCGGCTCGAAGCGCTCGCCCACCACGATCCGGCTGTGTGCCAGGCTCAAGTGCAGCAAGCGCGCCGTGCCCTTGGCGCGGCCGACCTCGCGCGGATGCTGCAGGATGAGAACCTCCACCCGAGGCGCCAGCGGCGTGATCCAGCGGCAGATGCAGGTACTTGTCGGACGCAGGCAGACGGCGCATTGCGCGCGCTTGGCAGGGGCTGCAAGGTTCACCACAAGCCCGACCCAGCAAGCCTAGGCGGCGCTGAATTCGACCCGATTGCGCCCATCCTGCTTGGCCCGGTACAGGGCGGCGTCAGCCCTGGCGATGGTCTCCGGCAGGGTCTCGCCGGAGCGAAACATCGCCACGCCAAAGCTGGCGGATTTGCGACCCACCAGGGGGAAATCCACAGCCTGGATTTCGACGCGCAGCTTGTCGGCCAGCACCAGCGCGCCCTCGATCGAGGTTTGTGGGCAGATGACCATGAACTCCTCGCCGCCCCAACGCCCTAAGACATCGACTTCGCGCACACCCGCGCGCAGCACGGCGGCGATACCCACCAGCACCTGATCACCCACGGCGTGCCCAAAGCTGTCGTTCACGGACTTGAATTTGTCCACATCGAGCAGCAGCACGCAAAAGTGGCTGGCATAGCGCACGTGGCGCAGGCGTTCTTCTTCGAGTGTCTGATCCAGGCGCAGGCGGTTGTACAAACCGGTCAGCTGGTCGGTCACGGCCAGGCGTTCGAGCTGCCGGTTTTTCTCCAGCAAGAGCACCTGGGTCTGGCGCAGTTCGCTCAGCGAAAGGTCGGCCCGGCGTTGCGACTCAGCCGCCGCGCCGTAGGCCGCCGCATTGTCCAGCGCGATCGCGCCGTAGGCACACAGGGCGCGAAAAATGGCGTGTTCGCGTTCCCGATAGACGCTCGGCAGCGGCGACTGAACCGACATCGCGCCCAACACGCGCTCGCCGACAATGAGCGGAAAGTACAGCATGCTCAGGGAGACCATGGTTCCCGGTATCCGGTTCGGATCGTCGTCGCCGCGGTCGCGGTCGATGGCGATTTCACGCCGCTCCCGAACGCAGCGTGAAAACAGCGAGGTCGCGCTGTCAATCGGGGTCACGACCGCAGGCAGTGGCACGCCGGCTTCGATCCCAAACGTCAGCTGCAAGGCGGTCTGTTGCTGATCGAACAGTTTGACCGCGAAGAACGTGGCATCGAGCATCTGGTGGACGTGCCGGTGCAGCGCCTCAAACACCGCCTGCGAGTCAAGACAGGCGGTGATTTCCCGCCCAATCGTTGCCAAGGTCTCCAAGGTAGCGCTGGTCTCGCGCAAGTTCTCCGCCAGCCCCCGGTGCAGTTCCACCTCGTCTCTGGCCTGCGCCACCTCGTTGCGAATTTGCATCGCCAGCGCGCGTTTGCGCGCCTCCTCGGTGCGCGTGTTGTTGCGCGCCGTCTGCGCCGCCACGCTGCAAGCGTAGGCGGCTTGATAGTCGCCGCTGTCGGCGTGGGCGCTGGCAAGCTGCAGCAGCAATTCGGGCGAGACGGTGTAGCCACGGATGCTGGCCGCGATCTCCATGGCCTCGAGCAAGCAAGTCAATGCCCCCCTGCTTTGCGGCAGCGCCGCGCGCGCTGCGGGGTCGGTGTTGGCTTGCAGTTGGGCCAGCACGCGCAGCATCTGGATTTGCTCATCGCCACTGCCTTGCTCGCGTGCCATGGCCAGCGCTGCCGAGGCCTTGGCAGCGGCCTCGCCGTGCCGGCCCAGGTGCATGAGCGCGCTGGACTGGCCGCCCCAGGCCTTTATCAACAGATCGGGTTCGCCGTGGGCGTGCACGCTGTGCTCGAGCTCAACGAAGGACGCCAGCGCCTCGGCGAAATGGCCGCGGTCCAGCGCAAGTTGGCCCAGATTGACCAGCACCATCTCATGATTGCGCGCGCCGGGCAGCGCCTGCACCAGGGATCGCGCCTCCTGCAGATACACCAGGGCTTCGTCATGGCGGCTGAGTTGGCGCAAGACGTCGCCCAGTTGCCTCAGGCACACGCCCACCATGGCCGGCCACTCGGTGCTGCGCGCCAGCGCCAGGGCACGTTCAATCCAGACGATCGCGGTATCCAGGTCGCCCAGCGTGGCGATGGATTCGGCGCCATTCGTCACCGTCACCAGCGCCTGGCGTATCTGACCGCTGTCAAGCGCTGCGTCGTAGGCCTGCAGGTCGTGCTTGATCGAGGTGCCGAGGTCACCCATGAGGCCCACGACGTTGGCCCGGGCGCAGGCCAGCCAGGCCAGCACCGACTCCGGATGCCGCACACCTTCGGGAAAGCGCAACTGCAGCGCCGCCGCTGTGGCGACCGGGTCGCGAAAGGCGGCATACACCAACTGGCGCGCCTGCGCGGCGGCGAGCCGCTGCGGGTCGGCGGCGCGGTGAAATTCTTCGCTTGCCGCCTGGATGCTGGCATACAGCCGCTGCGTCTGCCCCAGTTCCAGGGCAATCGAGGCCTGCAGCCAATGCGTGTCGCCCACGCCAATTCGGTCGTCCAGGGACTCAAAGGCCTGCAGCGCCGACTGCGCCAGTTCTGTCGCTGCCGAGGGGTCGTCCAACAGCAGTCTGATTTCGGCGCGCAGCAAGCTCAGCCGGGCCGCCGCGCGCAAGCGCTCGGGCGGGCTGGCACTGGACGGCAACAAGGCTTCAACTTCAGCGCCGAGCACCAGGGCGCGGCGCCAATCGCGCTGGCGCAACTGCCAGGCCAGCGCCAGCAGCGCAGCGCAGCGCTGGGGCCCGCTGAGCCCCGCCAACGGGCGTTCCAGCGCGGCCACTTCGTCATTTGACGCAAACAGTTTCAAACGTTCGTCCCAGGGCAAAGCGACCGCAGCGACGCTGTCGACAGAACCAGTTGATTTTGAATCCGAATGAAAAGCATGCATGTCTTCCACGGGCAGCGAGTGGCGCAATATAGCATCCACGCCTGCCACGTGCGGGCCGCTTCGCCGCAGGCGAGGAACCGGGCGCGCGCCAGCGCATGCCGCACAATCGCGCCATGGACCGACTACGCATCGATAAATGGCTTTGGGCGGCGCGCTTCTACAAGACGCGCAGCCTGGCCAGTGAAGAAATCGACAAGGGTCGGGTGCACGTCAATGGTGTGGCCGTGAAGCCGGCGCGCTGCGTTCTCGTGGGCGACACGGTGCAGGTGCGCATCGGCGTCGTCACGCGCAGCGTCATCGTCCAGGCACTGAGCGACAAGCGGGGCTCGGCGCCGGTGGCGGCGCTGCTGTTCGGGGAAACACCCGAGTCCGTGGCGCAGCGCGAAGCCGCAGCCGAGCAGCGCCGACTCGCGCCCGAGCCGGCGCTGAGTCTGAGCCAGGGCCGCCCCACCAAGCGCGAGCGCCGCGACACCGACCTGGCGCGCGAACAGCAGGCAGCGCACTGGGGCGACGCCACGACGCGGGATTGGTGAAGCGGGCGTGTCCAAGCCACCGGATCGCGCTTCCTGACCCACCGCGAACGCCGGCTCACGCCGCGCAGCGCGCGTGGAAGTCGCCATCGCCGCGCTAGCGGTACTCACCCTTCAACACGATGTCGCGCAGCCGGTCTTTGCCGCGCGTCATGGGAAACGCCTTCGCGTCGTTGAGGGGTGGCGTGGCAAAGCGCAGCTGGCCCACGATCTGCGCCTGCGACGGCATCAGCAAACGGCTGGGCCAGGGGCGCCCGTTGAGGCGCACGCCGGCGCTCTTCCATTCCAGCACGGCGGTTTTTCCGGGCTGCAACTTGAACGAACTGCGGCGCCGGGCCTGGGCCGGATCGAGGAAATCAAGCACCAGTTCGCGCTCGGCGGCGCCGCCGCGCAGCGTGATGCTCCAGCGCCACGTGTCGCCATGACGGCGCGCGCGCAGCCGCAGCTCTTCGCCTTCAGCAAACGGCAGCGCCGCGTCAAAGTGGCTCCAGGCCGCAGGCAAGGCCGGCACGAAATGCAGCTGATTGCGCAGCAGGTCCGGGCGAAATCCAACGTAGTCCTGATAGCCGTTGCGCTCGAACTCGGCCACGCTCCAGGCCTGGGAGAAGGTGCCTGTGGCTTGGAGTTCGCCGCGACCATGGGGCAGCGCATCGAGCAACTCGCTCATGCTGCCCAGCGTGCCCAGGCCGAGGATCTGATCGGACAGATTGCGGCTCAGCGCATAGGCCAGATCCTGCTGCCCGAACTTGGTGAGTGCCGTCACCGTGAAGCCGGCGTTCCAGCCCCAGATCGTGCCGTTGTGATAGGCCGCGTCCTTGTGATGCAAGGCGTCGTTCACGTGCTGCGGATGAAAGTACGCGTCCTTCGGGCTGAGCGAGGCGATGCCGTAGGGAAACAGCAGCTCGCTCACGCTGTTGCGCAGCACGGCGGCCTCCACTGGCGGTGGCACAAAGGGCTCGAACGGGACGGACAGCAGCAGCAGTTGATTCGGCCGCACTTTGAGGTCGCGGCTGCCGTCGGCGCGCAGCCGGTCCGCCATGCTCTTGCCGTCCCAGAAGCGGCGCAGAAAGCTGGCGCGGGTGCGCTCGGCGTGGGCGCGCCAAAGCGCTGCCGCTTCGCCCTGCCCAGCCTGATCCGCGAGCTCGGCCGCGGCCCGCAAGGCGGTGAACCACAGCGCCTGAATCTCCACTGCGTAGCGCCCGCGCGGCGACCAGGCTTCGCGCCCCTCGATGCGCGCATCCATCCAGGTGTCGGCGTCCTCGTGCGCCAGCAGACCGTCGGCGTCCACCGAATGGCGCAGCGCGCCCTCGATGTAAGGGCCGGCCAGTTTCAAGGCCCGTGCCGCGAACGCGCGGTCGCCCGTGTAACGCGCGTATTCCAACGCCTCGCGCAGCATCCAGGGTGTGCCGTCCACGGTGTTGTAAATCACCTCGCCGGCGCGCACCCGATTCGGGATGCGCCCATAGTCGCTGGCGCGGGCGTGGATGCCGACGTCGGCGTGCAGCGGCGCGTCTGGGGCGACGCTCAGGTTTTGGTACTTGGCGAAATTCTCCAGCACCTCTTTCGCCTCTTTGAAATGCCCGCTGACCAAGAGCGTCCCCGGCAAGGCGATGAAGCTGTCGCGCCCCCAGTTCTCGCGAAACCAGGGCAGACCCGCCCAGAGGCCGCGGCCATATTCGTCCACCAGAAACGACAGCGACGAGGCCTTGGCCCAGACCAGGGCGCGGTTGTATTTGTCATCCGAGGTCCAGAGCCAGCTGCGCGTGAGACGCTCGTGAACAGCGTCCCGCGTTTGCTGCACCGTCGTGCGCGAAGCGGCCATGGCGGCGGCCTGCGCCACGGCCTGTTCGCGCGTTTTGGCAAACGCCAGATGCACGGTGAATTCCGTGCCGGCTTCCTTGGCCTGCAGCAGCGGCATGTCGCGCTCGAACGCAGCGCTGCTGGGCTGCACCAGCTCAAACGGACGGTCCGCGCTCAGCGCCATCACCCAGCCGCTCGCGGACGTGATGACCAGCACCTGCTCATGCCAGGTGATGTTGGAAGAATCGGGTTTGAAAGTCCACAGCGGCTGCAGCGCCAGTTGGGCCGGTGCGGCGCTGCTCACGACAAACGACAGGCGCCGCGAGCCCGAATGCAACACCAGCGCTTCGCTGGCGTCGCCCACGGCCAAGCGCTCACCGTAGGGAAATACCGTCGCCACGGCGCTGGGCCAGCGCCGATCCAGCAGCGCGCCGTTTCGGTAGGCGGCGTGGTCCTGCAACAGCACCTCCGGCCCGATCCAATAACCGGGGCGCAGGCGGTAGCCGCCCGTCATGGCGTCAAGGTAGCCGTCGATGTTGTCAGCCACGACGAATTGCTTGTGCTGGCCCTGGACGCGGATGCCGATGTCGGCAAACAAGGCGTCGCTGCCGGGTCGCAGATCGCTCATGGAGGTCGCTCCCGCATTGGGTGTTGCAGCCGATACCGAGGGCAACATCGCAGCGATCAACAACGCGGCGAGGAAATGAATTGGAATCTGACCCCAATTGTTTGCCATCACGCCCGCCCCGCCACCACATAGGCCAGCCAGCCGGCGACTTCGTGCAGCAGCAGTTGCCAGCGCAGCGCGCCACGAGCCAGCGAATACTCGGTCCAGGGTGTGCTGTCGCCGGTGCGGTAGTCCACCGGATAGGGGCTCACGTTCCAGCCTGCGGCGCGAAAGGCGGCCAGCGAGCGCGGCATGTGCCAGGCCGAGGTGAGCAACAGCCAGCGCTGGGTTTTGTCCACCTTGGGCAGGGCCGCGCTGAACACCGCGTTTTCGTAGGTGGTGCGCGACTTGTCCTCGTACTCGACCCGATGCGCCGCCACACCCATGCTGGTGAAAAACTGCTCCGCCAGCGTGGCCTCGCTCACCCCCTGGGGCCACAACTCGCCCTCGCCGCCGGTGAAGATGAGGCGCAAATGCGGCTGCTGGCGCAGCAGCGCCACCGGCGCCGTCATGCGCTCGGCGGCCCCGTTCAAGGCCACCTGGCCGTGGGCGCGTGAGACGTAGGAGGAGTCCAGCGCGCCACCCAGCACGACCACGCCGACAAAGGCATTGAGCTGCCCTGCCGCCACCTCCGCCGACGCCGGATAGCGGTTCTCCAGCGGGCGCAGCAACGCGTCCACCAGCGGCAACCAACCCAGCAGCAAACCCAGCGCCAGCGCCCCGAGCAAGGCGCGCCGCGCACCCTTGGGCCGCCGCCGCAGCCACACCAGGGCCAGCAGCATCAGCAGCGCCGCCCACGCCAGGGGTTGGGTCAGGAAGGAGAGCAGTTTGGAAGCGATGAACATGGGCTGCGGGTGGAGGTGGTTCGGGCGAATTCTACGGGGGGCGAATTTGTCATTAAGGCAAGTCGCTGCGACCCAGCCCTAGAATGCGCCATGACACGCTTGCCTCCCTTCGATGGCTTCATCGGCATCGACTACTCCGGCGCACAGACGCCAACGTCTCGACTTCCCGGCTTGCAGGTCTACGCGGCGGCGCCGGGCGGTGCCGAGGCCGAGCGTTGGTCCAGCCCGGCGCGCGCCAACAACGGTCGCGCGCTGCACTGGACCCGGCGCGAGCTTGCCGAGCGCCTGCGCGGCGAGGTGCGGCGCGGCACGCGCTTGCTGGTCGGTATCGACCACGGATTTTCCATGCCGATGGCCTACTTTGATCGCTACGGCCTGCGGAGCTGGCCGGCGTTTTTGGATGACTTTGTCACCCATTGGCCGACGCACGAAGACCATGAGTACGTTGACTTCGTGCGCGACGGTTCGATGCACCGACGAGGCAGGGCGCCACCGCCCGGGCAGCGGGTGGGCCGCAATGACGAGTTTCGGCTGACCGAGCGCTGGTCGTCGTCGGCCAAGAGCGTGTTCTTGTTTGACGTGCAGGGCTCGGTTGCCAAGTCCACGCATGCGGGCATTCCGTGGCTGAAGTGGCTGCGCGACGAGGTCGGCCACATGCTGCACTTCTGGCCCTTTGACGGCTGGGCTGTGCCGCAGGGCAAGTCGGTGATCGCCGAGGTCTACCCGTCGCTCTTTCGCCACCGCTACCCACGCGAGCAGCGCAGCCCCGACGAGCAGGACGCCTACGCCACAGCGCGCTGGATGGCCGACATGGCTACCCGAGGTGCGCTGGACGGCTACTTCAAGCCGCCGCTCACGCCCGCAGAACGCGCGGGGGCGGAGTTGGAAGGCTGGATTTTTGGGATTTGCTGAGGCTCGCACGAGGTTGTCGCCACAGTCGCTGGCGGCGCGCATTCTGGTGATTCTTGGGCCGAGGGTGTTGCTGGACTCCGACTTGGCGCAGCGTTATGAAGTGGAGACCACCCGGTGGAGATGAGCGTGCACGTGGTGCGGGCCTTGGTGCAGCTGCGTTCCATGCTGCTGCAGCACAAGGCGCTGGCCGATAAGTTGGCGGCGCTGGAGCGGCGGGTTTCACATCACGACAACGCGTTGACCGAGGTGATCGACGCCGTCCGCGCACTGAGGGCGCAACCCAAGCCTGTCACCCGACCCATTGGCTTGACGGCTGATTTGGCTGAGAAGCCGGCCAAGCGCACCGAGCACAACCGCAGCCTTTCCGCACGAGATCAATGAGATCGGCTGGAGAGCCAGGCGGTCTGACAACAGCGCGTGGCTGGCTGAGTCATGCGCATAATATGCGCATAGCCATTGCACAGAGGAGTCCGATATGCCCACCGTCGCCCCAGTTGCCGCTCGCAAGCGCGCGGTCAACCTCACGTTAAGCGAGGGGCTGGTCGCACAGGCCAAAGCCTACACCAGCAACCTCTCTGCCACCATGGAGACCTTGCTTGCCAACTATGTGGCTCAGCAACAGTCCACTCAGGCCTCGCGCCAACAAATGGCGGATGCCTGCTCTGCCGACTGGAACGCCGTGCACGCGGCCGTCGGCTCGTTTGCTGACGAGCACTCCACGCTGTAATGGCTCAGTTTGACGTTCACCGCAACAAGGGGCCGTTGAAGGAGTCCATCCCCTTCGTGGTGCTGGTCCAGTCTTCGCTGTTCGACCGCTACCGCAGGCGCGTGGTGGTGCCGCTGGTGCGCCGCAGTGCGCTGCCCGCCAAGACGTCCACGGTGGATTCGCGCATGAACCCGGTGTTTGAGGTGCAGGGGTTGGCGGTGGTGCTGCACCCGCTGGATATGGTCTCTGTGGCGGTGGATCAGTTGGGCAAGCATGTGGCCTCGTTGGCTGAGCACGGGCAGACCATTGCCGATGCGCTGGATGAGTTGCTGACCCGCTCATGGGGCTGACGCGATGCAAACCCTGCCCCTTCGCCTGACCCCCGGCCAGGACCTGCGCCAAGCCATTGAAGCCGCCGTGCTCGGCCAAGGCTGCCGCGCGGCTTTCGTGCTCTGTGGCATCGGCAGCCTATCAACCGCAGGCCTTCGATTTGCCGGGGCGGAGCAGCCGCAGCGGCTGACAGGTGAAATGGAAATCCTGAGCCTGTCTGGCAGCGTGGCGGTGAATGTGGCGGCGGGCGGCGAGCACAGCAGTTCGCACCTGCACATGGCGCTGTCCACGGCCACGGGCGAGGTTTTGGGCGGGCATGTGGCGCCCGGCTGCATCGTGCGCACCACCGCAGAAGTGCTGCTGGCCCTG
Organism: uncultured beta proteobacterium; assembly: GCA_903844215.1. Lineage (GTDB taxonomy): Bacteria > Pseudomonadota > Gammaproteobacteria > Burkholderiales > Burkholderiaceae_C > CAIKVZ01. The sequence continues at coordinate 27,648 of CAIMSP010000013.1, forward strand.
CTGCCCGAGTGGGGGTTTGCGCGCGAGCCCGATGCGACGACGGGGTATGACGAACTGGTGGTGCGGGCGGCGTCCAAATAGTTTCAGTGTTCCTTTCTATTCGCTATTTGCAAATAGCGAATATTGCACTACACTACCGCCATGTACCGCTCCAAATCCAACCCACAAATCGTGCTGCGCCCGCAGGATGTGGTGGTGCTGCTGCGGTTGTCGCTGGAGCGCGGGCCCGCGCCCACATATGCCGCCTTGGCAGCGGAACTCAAACTCACTGCATCTGAAATTCACGCCGGGGTAGAGCGTGCCATGGCGGCGCAACTTCTGCGCAAAGATGCCGCAGGAAAACCCGCTGTATTGCTGGAGCCATTGCGCTTGTTTGTGCAGCATGGTGTGCGTTATTGCTTCCCCGCAACCCGAGGCGAAATGACGCGTGGTGTGCCCACCGGCTACGCGGCACCGCCCATGCTCGCTCTCATCGTGCAGCCCAATGAGGCGCCGCCAGTTTGGCCCCATAAGGCGGGCACGGTGCGCGGTGCGGCTTTCTACCCCCTGTACCCCACAGTGCCTGACGCTGCATTGGCAAACCCCGCGCTCTACGAGCTGCTGGTGCTGGTCGATGCCATACGAGGGGGTAGCCTACGAGAGCGCGCGCTGGCGATTGCCGAGTTGGACAAACGGTGGTCACCATGACACGCCCGCTCAACCCGAACGACCCCAACGTGGTGATGCTTGAGTTGGTAGCCAGGCGACTTGGCGTTGACTTGTGCAACCGGTTTGCTTTTGTGGGCGGAGCGGTTGCGGGCTTGCTGATTACCGACCCGGCCAATCCCCCGATCCGATCAACTGAAGATGTGGACATCGTCGCCGAAGTGCTGGCCTTGTCTGGCTATCACCGCATCGAGAAGGCGCTGCGCGCGCGCGGCTTTTCACAAGACGTGAGCGCCGATGCGCCGATCTGCCGGTGGCAGGTGGAGGGTGTCACGGTAGACGTCATGCCCACGATGGAAGAGATTCTCGGTTTTGCCAACCGCTGGTATCCGCTGTGTGTCTCGACCGCCGAGCCCTTGGCACTGCCAAGTGGCGTTTCGATCAGAGTGATTCAAGCGCCCGTGTTTATCGGCACCAAGCTGGAGGCATTTCATGGGCGTGGTGGAGGCGACTATTTGTTCAGCCACGACCTCGGCGATATCCTCAGCGTGGTGGACGGGCGCGACAGCTTGGTGAATGAATGCAAGCGGATGTCCCAGGAGTTGAGAGACTATCTTGCGGAGCAGTTCTCAGTATTGCTGGCTGATCGCCGATTTTTGGATGCTTTGCCCGGTCATTTACCGGGTGATGCCATGAGCCAAAGCCGGCTTCCCGACCTGGAAGCAAAAATTCAGCAACTCGCCAATCTATCCACCCCATGAACTCCGCCACCATCGTCCAGAAACTCTGGAACTACTGCAACGTGCTGCGCGACGACGGCATGAGCTACGGCGACTATGTGGAGCAGCTCACCTATCTGCTGTTCCTCAAGATGGCCGACGAGCGCAGCCAGCCGCCCTGGAGCCAACCGAGCCCGATCGCGAAAGGCTTCGATTGGCCTTCGCTCTTGGCCAAAGACGGCGACGAGCTGTTTGACCACTACCGCCACACGCTGGAAAAACTGGGTGCCGAGAAGGGCACGATCGGCCTGACCGACAGCAGCTTTGGCGCCAAGCCCGCCGTGTCCGCCTGGGATGCGCTGTTTGCGCGCCCCCGCGTCGCCTGAGAACTAGCTTGCGTGCCGTCGCGGCGCGCAAGCCTGCGATGGCCGGCCATTTGAATTTTACTGACTAAATATCGCTGTTATACTAAACTACAACACCGATTCGATAGAACACCATGACAACGCACTGGCATGACAACTCGCCCATCTACCGCCAACTCAAGCAGCGGGTAGTGGAAATGATGCTGGACGGCTTGCTCAAGGTCGGCGACGCACTGCCCTCCGTGCGTCAGATTGCAGCGGATTTTCAGATCAATCCAATCACGGTGTTGCGGGCTTATCAGGAATTGGTGGATGAACAACTGGTTGAAAAACGAAGGGGACTTGGCATGTACGTAGCTGAAGGGGCGCTTAAAAAATTGCTCGCCAACGAGCGGCAACAATTTCTCCACGATGAGTGGCCTGCCGTGGTCCAGCGCGCGCAGCGCCTGGGCCTGAGCGTGCAGGAACTGCTGGCCGCTGCCAAAGGCAAGGGAGCGGTCAAATGAGTGCTGTGGTAGTTGCGAAAAATCTACGCAAACGCTACGGCAAAACGGTCGCTGTGGACGGCATCAGTTGCAGCATTCAAGCCGGTCGCATCGTCGGCTTGATCGGCCCCAATGGCTCCGGCAAAACCACCACGCTCAAGGCGCTGCTCGGATTGATTCCGTGTGAGGGAGAACTCTCCGTCCTGGGCCTAGACCCGCGCACCCAGCGCGACGAGTTGATGCAGCAGGTGAGCTTCATCGCGGATGTGGCGGTGCTGCCGCGCTGGCTGCGGGTGTGCGATGCAGTCGATTTCGTCGCCGGTGTGCACCCGCGCTTTGACCGTGCCAAGGCCGAGCGCTATCTGAAGAACACCAAACTGCACGCCAAAATGAAAGTGAAGACCATGTCCAAGGGCATGGTGACGCAATTGCATCTGGCGTTGGTGATGGCGATTGACGCGCGCTTGCTGGTACTGGACGAGCCCACGCTGGGGCTGGACATTTTGTACCGCAAGCAGTTCTACCAAAACTTGCTGGAGGACTATTTTGATGCCAACAAAACCATCATCATCAGCACGCACCAGGTGGAGGAGATCGAGCACATCCTGACTGGACAGTGCCCAGTTCTCCCGTAGCGTTCATGCTGCCATGCGCTCGGTATCAGGTGGCGGGTCATGGCGGCGGTATTTGCGCATGATTTTCGCGAGGTCAGGTGCAAAAGCGGGAACCGAGAAA
>CAIMSP010000014.1 GCA_903844215.1 uncultured beta proteobacterium
CTGTTGGCAGGCTGAGCGGCGCAGTGAGGTCGCCGTTCCAGCCCGCGCCCAGGGTGATGTTGCCAGTGCTTTGCAAATTGGAAGCGAGATTCAAGCTGCCCGTGCTCCACCACTGCACGTCGCCGCTGTAGGCCGCTGCAGGCACGGTCCAGTTCGGACTGGCACTGGATTGATTGAAGAAGCGGCTATCGGCGAAGGTATTGCCGACACCGAAAGTCACCGTACCCGGACCCGCGACCAGAACGTTGAGGTCGCCGCGGGTGCTGACGCCGCTCAGGGTCACCATGGGCGTTGCGCTGGACGCCGCCTGGCCGATCTGCAAGGTCCCGGGGCCGCTGATCGTCGTGCCTTGGAACTTGTCCGCTCCACCGTGGTTTTCGGAAATCAGCAGCGTCTGGTTGGCGGCGATGTTCACCGTTCCTTGGACCACATCCAGGTTCTGCAGTGTCAAGCCGCCTTGCACGTTCAGGGTGCCGACCGCAGCCTGTGAGTACTTCACCCCCCAGGCGCCACCGCCCTGAGCGTTGATGGTGCCGCTGTTGCTGAGCGTGCCGCCACGCGCAGCGTCACTGGTGATCGACATTGCTGCGCTGGAGTTGTCCGTCAGCGTGGCACCTGCCAGGTTGTTGAAGCTCGCCACCGAATTCCCGTCATACAAACTGATCGTGCTGTTGCCGTTCAGGGTGACGCTGCCGGAATTATTCCAGGCCTTGGCACTGACGACAGTGACCGTCAAGGCCTGGGCCGCGCCATCGAAGATCACGCTGTCGCCGTTGGCGACCGACACCTTGCCCCCGGCGTTCAAGTTCAGCGCAAGGCTGTTCGTGGGCGACGAGTTCGTGATCGAGCCCTGCAGCTGGATGTCGTTGTCAGCCTTCAGCGTCAAGCTGGTATTGCCAGCGCCAGTGGTCAATTTGATCGCCGCATTCGGCGCAAAGCTGATGTTGCCGCTTCCGCCACCGCTTCCGCCACCGCCACCGCTGGTCGCGAGCGTCACGTCGGTTGCATTGTTCAGCGCCTGATTCAACGTGAAGTCGGAAATCTTCGACGAATCGTCGTCACCGCCCGTTGGCGTAAACGGATTGCTCGGCGAGATGTAGGCGTCGGACGTGCTGCTGGTCGCGTGGATGATCGTCACGTCGCTCGGATCGAGCAGCCAGGTTCCGGCCGCACCATGGGCCGCAGACGCGACCACGCGCGCGCCTTGCACATCCAGAAACTGTTTGCCCGAGGTCTCGACAAAGCCGCCCGCGCCACCCGTTGCACCACCGCTGGCGGAAATGCGGCCATGCATGCGCGTGGCCTCGTCGGCCCACACGACCACCTTGCCGCCGGCGCCGCGCTCGATGGCGTCGGCCGCAATGCGAACCTCGGAGCCCACGTAGCTCATGCTGGCATTTTGCACGCCGGGGTTGCCGCCGTGGGCGTCGCCACCGATGAGGACCGTGCCGCCGCCATTCGTGCCCGAAGCGTCCACGCGGGCCTGATCCAGCAGCGCCACGCGTTGCCCTAGCACCTGCACGCTGCCGCCCACGTCACCCGTGGCCAGGATCTGGGCCCCCGCGTTGACGATGGCGTCGCCGCTGGCCTTGAGCAGCACGCGCCCGCCCTCCTGGGTGACCCGTGTCGCCTGAATCAAGCCGCTGTGCGTGAGCGTGCCGGCAAAGATGCCGACCGCGCTCCCCTGCAGCGTGCCCAGGTTGAGCACCTGGTCGGTCGGTGCCTGGGCCAACAGCGCAATGCCTTCGAGCCCGCGGCCACTGATTTCCACCTGCCGCCCTGCGGCCAGAATCGTGTTGCCGTTGGGCGCCTGAATCAGGGCGCTGGCGCCGGTGGAGATCGTCGGCGCGACCAGCACCACGTCGCCCTGCCGGGCCACGATCTGCCCCTGCACCGAAATGCCGGCGGGATTGGCGGCGGTCTCAGCAAAACGCATGCGCCCTGCGGCCGCGTCGGTGTCGCTGAGTTGGAGCGTGGAGGCGGTAAAGCCCGCCGTGTCCACCACGGCTCCTGCGCCCACGGCGATGCCGGACTGGTTCACCAGCACCAGTTTGCCATTCGAGCCCAGCGTTCCCAGGATCAAGGTGGGCGTGTTGCTGACCACCCGGTTGATCGACGTGCTGGCCGCGTCGGGCTGTTGAAAATACGTCGTGCCGCCCGCGCCGATGGAAAAACTCTGCCAGTTGATGACCGATTGCCGGGTTCCGGCGGCGTTTTGCGTCGTCACCCACAGCGTGCCGGGCTTGCTGGTGTCAAAGTTGGCCTGGCCCATGACCGCAGTGCCGCCAGTGGGAAGGAGCACGCCGGCCACTGCCGACTGAGCCAGTCCTGCTGCGCGCACATTGGCCAGGCCCAGCGCCGCCGTTTGCGCCCACAGCGGCTGCATTGACAAAGCCAGTGCCAGCGCCAGTGCCCTGGGCCGAAGCACGCAGCGCGCCACGCCAGGCGTGCGCCCGCCCAAAGGGCACAAGCGAGCCGATGCAGCAGATTTGATGGCCAAGATGTTGAACTCCGACGACGGGCGGCCCACAACCACGCCAGTTGCGGCCCTCACCGGCCCATGCTAACAACATCTGCGGATGTTCATTGCCAAAAAAGACAAGATCGCGTGACATATCAATGACTATTGCCAACTTTGCAACACCTACGCGCAATGCGCAGGGATCAGAAGTCACGGTGCAGGCCTTGGCAACGCGGGCTTGCTCAGGCCTCGCGCAAGGCCAGGAGGGCTTGCCTCGGCCTGGTCGCCCGGCTCGACCCGGGTGAATTCAGCACAGCAAAGTGAGCCTTTGCGCCACGGCCTGCTCCAGCGCGCCGAGCCGCTGTTGCAGCGCGCTCAGTGGGTCCGGCGCGGCTTCGCGCAGCGCGGCGGCCCACACCGGCGCGGGGAAGTGGCTGTCCCACTCGAAGCGCGCAATGATGTGCCAGTGCAGGTGCGCCACCACATTGCCCAAGGCCGCTAGGTTGATCTTGCGCGGTTGCAGCACGTCGCGCATGGCGCGCTCGACCAGGACCAGGGCGCGCATGCACAGCGCCTGGTCGGCATCGCTCAGGTCGGAGAACTCGGCCACGTGCTCGGTCCAGACCAGCCGATAAAAGGCCGGGAAGCCCGCCTCGTCGGCGCGAATGACGCGAAACTTTTGCGTCTGAAAGACGAGCGCGCCCCCCAGGGCGTCGCACAAGGGGCAGGCGGCAGCGGTCATGTGCATCCCTAAACCAGCACGCGCTCGATGCCGCCTTGGTTGGCGGCCGCCACGTACTCGGGCATCCAGTTCTCGCCCAAGATCTGCCGCGCCATTTCAACCACGATGTAGTCGGCCTCGAGCAGGCCATTGTCCAGGTCCTCGCCAAAGCGGCTCAGGCCTTGCAGGCAGGCCGGGCAGGAGGTCAGCATCTTCACGTTCTCTTTCGCGCCCACTCGTCCCGTCGCGCGCAGCGCGGCCTCGCCCTGCAAGATTTCCTCCTCCTTGCGAAAGCGCACCTGGGTCGAGATGTCGGGGCGGTTCAGGCTGAGCGTTCCGGACTCACCGCAGCAGCGCTCCGACTTGATGACGCCGTCGCCGAGCAAGGCCTTGACGGTCTTCATCGGGTCCTGCAGTTTCATCGGGCTGTGACAGGGGTCGTGAAACAGGTAGCCGCCGCCCTTGTTGTGCAGCGTGATGTCTTTGCCGAGCAGGTATTCGTGGATGTCGATGATGCGGCAGCCGGGGAATATCTTGTCGAACTCGTAGCCCTGCAACTGGTCGTAGCAGGTGCCGCAGCTCACCACCACGGTCTTGATGTCGAGGTAGTTCAGCGTGTTGGCGACGCGATGGAACAGCACGCGGTTGTCGGTGATGATCTTTTCCGCCTTGTCGTACTGACCCGAGCCGCGCTGCGGGTAGCCGCAGCACAGGTAGCCCGGCGGCAGCACGGTCTGCACACCGGCGTGCCAGAGCATGGCCTGCGTGGCCAGACCCACCTGGGAAAAGAGACGCTCGGAGCCGCAACCGGGGAAGTAAAACACGGCCTCGGTCTCGGCGTTCGTGGTTTGCGGGTCGCGGATGATGGGGACGTAGGCCTTGTCCTCGATGTCGAGCAGGGCGCGCGCCGTCTTCTTGGGCAGGCCGCCGGGCAGCTTCTTGTTGATGAAGTGGATCACCTGCTCCTTGAGCGGCGCCGTGCCCACCGTCGCCGGCGGTGAGCGCGTTTGCTTGCGCGCCACCAGGCGCATGACGTCGTGGGCCCAGCGCTGCGCGCGCATGGCGACGTTCACCATCACGGAGCGGGCCAGCTTGATGGTCTGCGGATTCGTCGCGTTGAGCAGGAACATCGCGGCCGCACCGGCGGGGCGAAAGCTCTTCTTGCCCATCTTGCGCAACAGGTTGCGCATGTTCATCGAGACCTCGCCGAAGTCGATGTCCACCGGACAGGGTTTGAGGCATTTGTGGCACACCGTGCAGTGATCGGCCACGTCCTCGAACTCCTCCCAATGCTTCAGGGAAATGCCGCGACGCGTCTGCTCTTCATAGAGAAACGCTTCCACCAGCAGGGAGGTTGCCAGGATCTTGTTGCGCGGGCTGTACAACAGATTGGCACGCGGCACATGGGTGGCGCACACCGGCTTGCACTTGCCGCAGCGCAGGCAGTCCTTGACGCTGGCGGCGATGGCGCCGATGTCGGACTGCTGCATGATCAGCGACTCGTGCCCCATCAGGCCGAAGCTGGGGGTGTAGGCGTTGGTCAGGTCCGCATATACAACGCCCCCACGCTCCGCCGCTTCGCGGGTCGCTGCCCCTCGAGGGGGCTGATTCGCCTCGGGGCGGCCCAGCGGCGAATCGGCATCTGAGGCCAAACTTGCCAACGCTGAATGCGCCCAATTTCTGAGCAGCTTGCCCTTGTTGAAGCGGCCTTCGGGGTCGATGCGCTGCTTGTAGTCGGCAAAGGGCTGGAGCTCGGCGTCGCTCAGATACTCCAGCTTGGTGATGCCGATGCCGTGCTCGCCCGAGATCACACCGTCCAGGGAGCGCGCCAGCGCCATGATGCGCTTGACCGCGCCGTGCGCGCTTTGCAGCATGGCGTAGTCGTCGCTGTTCACCGGCAGATTGGTGTGCACATTGCCGTCGCCGGCGTGCATGTGCAGCGCGGCCCAGACGCGGCCCTTGAGCACGCGCTGATGGATGGCGTTGCACTCGGCCAGGATGGGCGCAAACATGCCACCGGTGAAGATGTCCTGCAGCGGCGCGCGCAACTGGGTCTTCCAACTCGCGCGCAAGCTGTGCTCCTGCAACTGCGGGAACAGGGTTTGCACCTGGTCGAGCCAGCCCTGCCACAGCGCGCGCACCTCGGCCAGCAGCGCCAGCGCCTGATCGACGCGCTCCTGCAGCATCTCGGGTGAAGGGATTTCGCTGGCGTCGTCGTGGCGCCCCAGCGGCAGGTTGCCTTGGACAAGAAACTCCTGCAGCGCGTCGCACAGCTGGATCTTGTTCTGCAGGCTGAGCTCGATGTTGATGCGCTCGATGCCGTCGGTGTACTGGGCCATGCGCGGCAGCGGGATCACCACGTCCTCGTTGATCTTGAAGGCGTTGGTGTGCCGGGAAATCGCCGCCGTGCGTTTGCGATCGAGCCAGAATTTCTTGCGCGCCTCGGCGCTGATGGCGACAAAGCCCTCGCCGCTGCGCGAGTTCGCGATGCGCACCACCTCGGAGGTGGCGCGCGCCACGGCGTCGGCGTTGTCGCCCGCGATGTCGCCGAACAGCACCATCTTGGGCAGGCCGCCGCGCTTGGATTTGGTGGCATAGCCCACGGCCTTGAGATAGCGGTCGTCCAGATGCTCCAGACCGGCGAGCAGCACGCCGGTGCGTTTCTGCTCGGCGAACATGAAGTCCTTGATCTCGACGATGCTGGGCACGGCGTCGCGCGCATGGCCAAAAAACTCCAGGCAAACGGTGCGCGTGTGCTGCGGCATGCGGTGCACGATCCAGCGCGCGCTGGTGATGAGGCCGTCGCAGCCTTCCTTCTGTATGCCCGGCAGGCCACTGAGGAACTTGTCGGTCACGTCCTTGCCCAGGCCCTCCTTGCGAAAGCTCGCGCCCGGAATGTCCAACTGTTCGGTGCGCAGCAGCGTCTTGCCATCGGCCTTGAAGGTCTTGAGCTCAAAGCGGGCCATGGCGGCGTCGTGGATCTTGCCCAGGTTGTGCCCGATGCGCGTGACTTCGAGCCACTCGGCATTGGGCGTCACCATGCGCCAGGAGGCCAGGTTGTCCAGCGCCGTGCCCCAGAGCACGGCCTTCTTGCCGCCGGCGTTCATGGCGATGTTGCCACCAATGCACGAGGCCTCGGCCGAGGTCGGGTCCACGGCGAACACATAACCGCCGCGCTCGGCCGCGTCGGCCACGCGCTGCGTCACCACGCCGGCTTCGGTCCAGACCGTGGCCACGGGCTGTTCCAGACCCGGCAGGTCCAGCATCTGAACCTCGGTCATGGCTTCGAGCTTTTCGGTGTTGATGACCGCGCTCTTCCAGGTCAGCGGAATGGCGCCGCCGGTGTAGCCGGTGCCGCCGCCGCGCGGCACGATGCTCAGACCCAGTTCGATGCAGGCCTTCACCAGCCCGGCCATTTCGGCCTCGGTGTCGGGCGTGAGCACGACGAACGGGTACTCGACGCGCCAGTCGGTGGCGTCGGTCACGTGCGAGACGCGGCTCAGGCCGTCGAACTTGATGTTGTCGGCAGCGGTGACGCGCTTCAACGCGCGCTGGCTTTGACGGCGCAGCGCGCGCACTTCTTCAAACATGGCGTCAAACGCCTGGATGCTCCTGGCTGCGGCCTCGTACAACTCGCCCACAAGGGCATCGCGCTCGGCGTCCACGTCCGGCGTGCGGCGCTTTTGCACCTCGCCCAGGCGGTGCTTGAGCGCCTCCACCAGCAGCGCGCGGCGCTTCGGGTTGTCCAATAGATCGTCTTGCAAATAGGGGTTGCGCTGCACCACCCAGATGTCGCCCAGCACCTCGTACAGCATGCGCGCCGAGCGACCGGTGCGCCGCTCCTGGCGCAACTGTGTCAACACCTCCCAGCAGCGCGCTCCCAACAGGCGCAACACGATCTCGCGATCGGAGAACGAGGTGTAGTTGTAGGGAATCTCGCGGATGCGCGGTTGCAACTGCGCGTGCGCGTCGGTGTCAGAGGTGACTTGGGAAAGCGTTGTGGGAGCGTTCATCGGGTTCAAAAGTGAAGGCTGGCGCGGGACAGTCCAGGCTTTACCAATGGTAACGCAGCGCCGAATTCACCCGTTACGCCAAGGCCAAGCGAACAACTTGATTGACCTGGCGCAAGCCCCATGGAAACCCCGGTAGGCGTACCGCGCAAAAGCGGTTTAAATATTACTGTCACAAAACTTGTCTATCCTGTGGCATTCATTTAGGAGTTCGCATGAAGAAATACCTCGCTGCCGCGGCCTTGGTCGCCGCCGCTGTTTTGCCGGCTCAGGCACAAACCGAAATTCAATGGTGGCACTCCATGGATGGCGCGCTGAACGATTGGGTCGTCGATCTGGCCAAGCAGTTCAATGCCAGCCAGACCGAGTACAAGATCGTCCCGACCTACAAGGGTGAATACGACCAATCGGTGGCTGCCGGCATCGCGGCCTACCGCGCTGGCAATGCACCCGACATCCTGCAGGTCTTCGAGGTGGGCACCGCCACCATGATGTACTCCAAGGGCGCCATCAAGCCCGTGGGTGAAGTCATGAAGGAAGCCGGCGTCAAGTTCGACCAGAAGGCCTACATCCCGGCGATTGCAGGCTACTACACGGCGCCCAACGGGCAGATGCTGAGCTTCCCGTTCAACAGCTCCACCACCGTTTTCTACTACAACAAGGACGCGTTCAAGAACGCCGGTCTGGACGCGGAGAAGCCGCCCACCACCTGGCCCGAAGTGGTGGCCGCCGCAGCCAAGCTCAAAATCAGCGGCAGCCAATGCCCGTTCACCACGTCGTGGATGACCTGGGCCCAGCTCGAGAGTTTCTCGGCCTGGCACAACACGACCTACGCCAGCAAGAACAACGGCTTTGGCGGACTCGATGCGCGGCTGGAGTTCAACTCTCCGCTGCACGTGCGCCACTTTGAGAACTTGAGCAACATGTCCAAGCAGGGCCTGTTCGTCTACAAGGGCCGCTCCGGCAAGGCGATCTCGTCCTTCATCTCGGGCGAATGCGCGATGTTCGTGGGTTCGTCCGGCAGCTATGCCACGGTCAACCGCGATGCCAAGTTCAAGTTTGCCGAATCCGCCCTGCCGTACTATCCGGACGTGCCTGGCGCGCCGCAAAACACCATCATCGGCGGCGCCAGCCTGTGGGTCATGGCCGGCAAGCCTGCCGCCCATTACAAGGGTGTGGCCAACTTCTTCGCCTTTTTGTCGGACCCCAAGGTGCAGTCGGCCAGCCATATCCGCACCGGCTACCTGCCCGTCACCATGGCCGCGTTCAAGCTCACGGAAGAGTCGGGCTTTTACAAGAAGAACCCCGGCACGGACGTGGCCGTGAACCAGATGATCCGCAAGACAACGGACAAGTCACGCGGCGTGCGCCTGGGCAACTTCGTGCAGATCCGCGCGATCCTGGACGAGGAAACCGAACAAATCTGGACTGGCAAGAAGACCGCCAAGGAAGCACTGGACGCGGGCGTGAAGCGCGGCAACGAACTGCTGGTCAAGTTCCAGGCAAACAACAAGTAAGCGCGCCTAAAATCGCAGGGCTGCACTGCCGCTTGGCACTGCAGCCCTGAATTTTTCAGCTCACTCCACCTGCCCCTCATGGAAAAACGCGTCTGGTTTCGCTCGACCTGGCTGCCCTGGTTCCTGCTCGCGCCGCAACTGCTGGTGGTCGGCGTGTTCTTTTTCTGGCCTGCGGGTCAGGCACTGGTCCAGTCGCTGCAACAGCAGGACGCCTTTGGCAGCAGCATCACCTGGGTCGGCCTGGAGAACTTCCGCGCGCTGTGGAAAGACAGCACGTATCTGGAGTCGTTCAAGACCACGCTGGTATTTTCGCTGCTGGTCACGAGCCTGGGCTTGAGCATCGCCTTGCTGCTGGCGGTCTTTGCCGACCGCATCCGGTATGGCGCGACCTTCTACAAGACGGTGCTGATCCTGCCCTATGCCGTGGCGCCGGTGGTCACCGGTTTGCTCTGGTCCTTCATGTTTTCCACTTCCACCGGCATCGTGACTTACTGGCTCAAGCACCTGGGCGTGCATTGGAACCATTTGCTCAACGGCAACGATGCCATGGCACTGGTGGTCATGGCCGCCGTGTGGAAACAGATTTCCTACAATTTCCTATTCTTCCTGGCGGGGTTGACCAGCATTCCAAAATCCTTGCTCGAGGCGGCCGCCATCGACGGTGCACGGCCCTGGCGCCGCTTCTGGACGATTCAGTTGCCGCTGCTTTCGCCCACCTTGTTCTTCCTGATGGTGATCAACATGGTGTACGCATTTTTTGACACCTTCGCCATCATCGACTCGACCACGCAAGGGGGGCCGGGAAAAGACACCGCCACCTTGGTGTACCGGGTTTATTTCGACGGCTTTCGCGGCATGGACTTTGGTGGTGCGGCAGCGCAGTCGGTGGTGTTGATGGCGATCGTGATCGGCTTGACCGTGGTGCAGTTCCGTTTTATCGAAAAGAAAGTGAACTACTGATGGGACGCCACCATGGTTGAGCGCCGACCACTGCTCACGCTGCTGGCCCACGGGGTGATGATTTTGGGCGTGCTCATCGTGGCCTTCCCGATCTACCTCGCCTTTGTGGCGTCAACCCATACGGCCAGCGAAATCATGCAGGCGCCCATGCCCATCCTGCCGGGCAGCCATCTTTGGGAAAGCTACCAGGCCGCACTCATGGGCACGGGAGCGGCCAGTTCGAGTGCACCCGTGGCGCGCATGATCTGGGTCAGTTTTGTCATCACCTTCATCATCACCTTCGGGAAAATCAGCATCTCCCTGCTGTCCGCTTTTGCCATCGTGTTCTTCCGCTTCCCGCTGCGCCAACTGTGCTTTTGGGCGGTCTTTGTCACACTGATGCTGCCGGTGGAAGTGCGCATTGGCCCGACCTACCAGGTCGTCGCCGACCTGGGGATGATCAATACCTATGCCGGTTTGTCGGTGCCGCTGATTGCCTCGGCCACGGCCACCTTTTTGTTCCGCCAATTCTTCATGTCGGTGCCGGATGAGTTGACGGAAGCCGCCCGCATGGACGGCGCCAGCCCGATGCGCTTCTTCATCGACATCCTGCTGCCGCTGTCCAAGACGTCGATTGCGGCGCTGTTTGTGATTCAGTTCATCTACGGCTGGAACCAGTACTTGTGGCCACTGATCGCCGCCACCAGCGAGGACATGTACCCCGTGGTGATCGGCATCAAACGCATGATCGGCGGCGGCGAAACACCGGTCGAGTGGAACGTCCTGATGGCCACCGCCATCCTGGCGATGCTGCCGCCGGGCATCGTCGTGGTACTGATGCAGAAATGGTTCGTCAAAGGTTTGGTAGATACGGAGAAATAAATGAACTTGCGGGACAGTCCAAGAGTTACGCGTAACGAACTTTGCCCGGTCCTCAACTGAATAGAGCTATGGCCTCAATTACTCTTAAAAACGTCGTCAAACGCTACGGCAGCGGCAAGACCGCGAATCTGGTCATCCACGGTGTGAGCGCCGACATTGCCGACGGCGAGTTCATCGTCATCGTCGGTCCCTCGGGCTGCGGCAAGTCCACGCTGCTGCGCATGGTGGCGGGTCTGGAAGAAATCACCGAGGGCGAAATCTCCATTGGCAACCGCATCGTGAATGACCTGGAACCATCCGAGCGCGACATTGCCATGGTGTTTCAGAACTACGCCCTGTACCCGCACATGAGCGTGTTCGACAACATGGCCTATGGTCTGAAGATCGCCAAGGTGCCCGTGGACGAAATCAAGGCGCGCGTGGACAAGGCCGCCAAGATCCTGGAGATCGGAGAGTTCCTGAAACGCAAGCCGCGCGAACTCTCCGGCGGCCAGCGCCAGCGCGTGGCCATGGGGCGCGCCATCGTGCGCCAGCCCCAGGTGTTCCTGTTCGACGAACCCCTGTCCAACCTAGATGCCAAGCTGCGCGCCCAGACCCGACTCGAAATTCAGAAGCTGCACCGCGAGTTGGGCATCACCTCGCTGTTCGTGACCCACGACCAGGTCGAGGCCATGACGCTGGCGCAGCGCATGATGGTGATGCACGACGGCGTGATGGAGCAGTTCGGCACGCCCGATGATGTGTACAACCGGCCCGCCACCACCTTCGTCGCCAGCTTCATGGGCTCGCCGCCGATGAACCTGTTGAACGCCGCGCCAGGTGGTCAGCCCGGGAACATCCTGGGCATCCGGCCCGAGCACTTGGACATCACGGCCACGGGATGGGAACTCCAAGTGGAGGCCGTGGAACTGCTGGGCGCCGAGCGCCTGATTTACTGCCTGCTGGGAGCCCAGCGCGTCATCATCCGCACCGATGAACACCTCGCCGCGCCCGCGCCTGGCAGCACCATCCACGCCACGCCGCGGCCCGAACGCGTGCATCAATTCAACGCCGAGTCGGGCAAGCGGCTGTAACGGATCTATCCCATGCAAGTGAGCTTCGACCACTGGCCTTATCCACGCTGGATTGCGCACCGCGGTGCCGGCAAACTGGCGCCGGAAAACACGCTTGCGGCCTTGCGCCTGGGCGCAGCCCACGGCTACCGCATGTTCGAATGCGACGTCAAGCTCTCTGCCGACGGCGTGCCGTTCCTGCTGCACGACAAGACACTCGAGCGCACCAGCAACGGCCACGGCATCGCCGGTGATCTGGCCTGGTCAGAACTGTCGCAGCTGGACGCGGGCACCTGGCATTCGCGCAGTTACGCCGGCGAGCCCCTGCCCACGCTGGACAACATCGCCGCCTATTGCCTGCGCAACGGCTTCTTCCTGAACATCGAGATCAAGCCCACGCCGGGACAGGAACACCTGACCGGCGAGGTGGTGGCGCAACATGCGGCGCGTTTGTGGCGCGGCGCGGCAACGCCACCGCTGCTCACGTCCTTTCGCCCCGAAGCGCTGCAGGCGGCCCAAGCCGCTGCGCCCGAACTGCCGCGCGGCATGCTGCTCGACAGCCTGTGGAGCGGTTGGCTGCCAGCCGCGCAGCAACTGGGCTGCGTGGCCCTGGTCTGCAATCACGCGCTATGGGACGCCGCCACGCTCGCGCAGGCCCATGCTGCCGGCCTGCGTGCCTTGAGCTATACCGTGAACGACGAATGGGCCGCGCAGCGCCTGCTCGAGCTTGGCACCGACGGCATCATCACCGACCGCGTGGAGCTGTTTTCCCCTGCCAGCCCCGCGTGAGCAGCCACTGGCAGCTGGCGCAACTCAGCACCAGCGCCAGGTAGCTGAGCATCTTGCCGTCCACGCCGAACAGCAGCAGCCCCGCCAGCAGTGCCGCGGCGCCAAGCGCAAACTGGATCGCCACCTGCAGCCACCAGCGCAGCGGTGGGCTCGGGTTGCGCAACACATGGCGACTCGCCGCGGGCAGCAGCAAGGCCACAAAGCCTGCGGGTGCCAGGAAATTCAAGACATGCAAGACAAGATGAAGGAAAGCCATGGGGCGCTGGAGCTCGGGTGCGAAGTAAAAATGGATTCGAATCTTGGAAGCGGCAGAGTGATTTTATAATCGAGCCATGGCAGTCTGGGCGCTAGGCATCAATCACACCACGGCACCGCTCGATTTGCGGGGCCGGTTTGCGTTCGCCGTGGACAAAATGGAGCCCGTGCTGCACGGCTTTCGCCAGTCGCTTGCGCGCCAGCCCGAGGTGGCGCTGATCTCCACTTGCAACCGCACCGAAATCTACTGCGCCGCAGAAAACCCCGAGCTCGAGCACACGCTGGACTGGCTGGCGCACAGTGGCGGCGTGGCCACCACGCTGCTGCGCCAACACACCTACAGCCTGCAGGACGGACTGGCCGCCCGGCATGCGTTTCGCGTCGCCAGCGGCCTGGACTCGATGGTGCTGGGCGAGCCGCAGATCCTGGGTCAGATGAAGGACGCGATCCGCGCCGCCGAGGCCGCGGGCTCGCTGGGCACGACGCTGAACCAGTTGTTCCAGCGCACCTTTGCCGTGGCCAAGGACGTGCGCACCTCGACCGAAATCGGCGCGCACTCGATCAGCATGGCTGCGGCCGTGGTGCGCCTGGCGGGACAGATTTTTGAAGACCTGGGCCAGGTCAAGGTGTTGTTCGTGGGCGCAGGCGAGATGGTCGAACTGGCGGCCACACACTTTGCTGCCAAGGCGCCCAAGTCGATCACGATTGCCAACCGCACCCTGGAGCGCGGAGAAAAACTCGCCAGCCGCTTTGGCGCCGAAGTCATGCGTCTGGCCGACCTGCCGGATCGTTTGCACGAGTTCGATGCGGTCGTGAGCTGCACCGCCAGCACGCTGCCCATCATCGGACTCGGCGCGGTGGAACGCGCCCTCAAGGCGCGTCGGCGCCGTCCCATGTTCATGGTCGATCTGGCCGTGCCGCGCGACATCGAGCCCGAGGTCAAGGCACTGGAAGACGTCTATCTCTACACCGTCGATGACCTGGCCAGTGTGGTGCAGACCGCGCAGGCGAACCGCCAGGCCGCTGTGGCGCAGGCCGAAGCCATCATCGACACCGGCGTGCAAAGTTTCGTGCACTGGATGGAACAGCGCGGCAGCGTGCCGCTGATCCAGCAGCTCAACGCCCAGGCCGACGAGTGGCGCACGCTGGAGCTGGCGCGCGCGCGCAAGCTGCTGGCCAAGGGGGAAGACGTGGACGCGGTGCTCGAAGCGCTGTCCAAGGGACTCACGCAAAAGATGCTGCACGGCGCCATGGCCGAACTGCGCGTCGGCGACGCGCAAGCGCGTGAACACACGGCGCAAGCGATTCACAAGCTGTTCCTGCGCAAAGAACGTTAGCGACGCTGCCGCGTCGCCCGCCCTTCGACAAGCTCAGGGTGAACGGTGTTCTTCTTCCCCGCGTCGGCAGCTCCCGCTCGGGCTGAGCCTGTCGAAGCTCTACTCACACTGCATCCATGAAAACCTTCTTACGCCAACAACTCGAGCGCTACGCATTCCGCCTGGCCGAGCTCGACTTCCTGCTGTCGCGCGAGGACATCATGCGCGACATGAAGCAGTTCCTGGCGCTGTCGCGTGAGCACACCGAGGTGGCCGCCATCGCCAGCCGCTACGCGCGCTGGCAACAGCGCCAGAGCGATCTGGCCACGGGACAGGAAATGCTCAAAAGCAGCGCCGACGACGCCGACATGCTGGCCATGGCGCAGGACGAAATCACGGCTGCACAGCAGGAATGCGAGCAGCTCGAAGCCGAACTGCAGCGCATGCTGCTGCCGAAGGACCCGGACGATCAGCGCAATGCCTTCATGGAAATCCGCGCCGGCACCGGTGGCGACGAGTCCGCGCTGTTCGCCGCCGACCTGTTTCGCATGTACACGCGCTACTGCGAGCGCATGGGCTGGAAGACCGAGATCATGAGCGAGTCCAGCAGCGAGCTCGGCGGCTACAAGGAAGTGGTGCTGCGCATCGAGGGCGACGGCGTTTACGGCAAGCTGCGCTTCGAGTCTGGTGGCCATCGGGTGCAGCGCGTGCCCTCCACGGAGACGCAAGGCCGCATCCACACCAGCGCCTGCACCGTGGCCGTGTTGCCCGAGCCCGACGAGGCCGTGGCCATCACCATCAACCCGGCGGACTTGCGCATCGACACCTACCGCGCCAGCGGCGCGGGCGGCCAGCACATCAACAAGACCGACTCGGCCGTGCGCATCACCCACATCCCCACCGGCATCGTGGCCGAGTGCCAGGACGACCGCTCCCAGCACCGCAACAAGGCCCGCGCGATGCAGGTGCTGTCGGCGCGCATCGTGGAGAAGGACCGCTCGGCCCAGGCGGCCAAGGACGCCGCCATGCGCAAGGGCCTGATCGGCAGCGGCGACCGCAGCGACCGCATCCGCACCTACAACTTCCCTCAGGGGCGCCTCACCGACCACCGCATCAACCTCACGCTGTACAAGCTGCAGGCGATCACGGAAGGCGACCTGGGCGACGTGGTTCAAGCCCTGCACCAGGCGCGCGAAGCCGAGCAGTTGGAAGAACTCGAAGTGGGCGCTGCGCGCTGATGGAAGCGACACCGGGCACGCTGGCTCAGGCTCTGGCGCGCGCCCTGGCTGCGGGCTTGGAACGCCTGGACGCGCAGTTGCTGCTGCTGCACGCCCTGGGCCAGCCGACCGGCGCACGCGCCTGGCTGTTGGCGCATGACAGCGACGCGCTGCCAGCAACCGTGCAGTTGCGGTTCGAGCAGCTGACGCAGCGGCGTTTGGGCGGCGAACCGCTGGCCTACATCACCGGTCACAAGGAATTCTTCGGCCTCGATCTGCAAGTGGATGCCCGCGTGCTGGTGCCGCGACCCGACACCGAGACCCTGGTGGAATGGGCGCTGGAGGTGCTGAAGGATTGCGTTCCGGCATCCGCTGCCGAATCGACAGCAGGCGACGTGTTGCACCTGGGCACCGGCAGCGGCGATGTGCTTGACCTCGGCAGCGGCAGCGGTGATGTGCTTGACCTCGGCACCGGCAGCGGTGATGTGCTTGACCTCGGCACCGGCAGCGGTGCCGTGGCGCTGGCGCTGCAGCACGCACGCCCGGGGTTGCGCGTGCACGCGCTCGACGCCAGCGCCGACGCGCTCCAGGTGGCGCAGGCCAACGCGCAGCGGCTGCGCCTGCCGGTGCGCTTGTTTCAGGGCTCCTGGCTCAAAGGTGTGAGCGGTCGCTATTGGACCATCGTTTCCAATCCGCCCTATATCGCCGCGCTCGATCGCCATTTGAAGGACCTCGCGCACGAGCCACTGCAGGCGCTGGTCAGCGGAGACGACGGCCTGGACGACATGCGCCAGATCGTCACGCAGGCCGGCGCGCACCTGCAGCCCGGCGGCTGGCTGCTGCTGGAGCACGGCTACGACCAGGCTGGCGCCGTGCGCGCCTTGCTGCGGGGAGCAGGCTTTGAGGACGTACAGTCCCGCCAGGACTTGAGTGGCATTGAACGCTGCAGTGGCGGGCGTTGCGCCAATGCCGGCGCAACTCTCAGTTAACGCGATCGGCTTCAGGACACGGAAATTTCGATCACGGTTCGCCCCGGCTGGCTTGAACAACGCAGAATGGCGCCGATCGCAACCGCGCGATCGGTCATGGAGCGCAGCCCCTTTTTGCTCGTCGTATCCACATCAAAACCCACGCCGTCATCGATGATTTGCAGCCGCACACCGGCGCTTGGCGAGCCCATCGGCTGCGCCCGAATGCGCAGGCTGTGAGCCCGGGCATGCTGCAATACGTTGGAGAGCGCTTCGAACAGCAGCAACTGCATTTGCCGCATGGCCGCGCCGTCGAGCCGGGGCACCGGCGCGAGTTCCTCCACCTCCCAGATCAGCCGCACGTCCAGCGCGGCAAAGCGCGGCTCCAGCCGATAGCGCATGCTGGCCAGCAAAGCGCCGATGTCGCCCTCGGGCAGATTCATCGCGTCCACGGACAACTTGAGCTGATCCAGCGAATCGCGCAGGGTTTGTACCACCTGTGCCGAACTGGATCGACCCGCTTCCAGCTGCCGAATGGCGGTGCTGATGTGCGAGCCCACGCCGTCGTGCATGTCGCGCAGGATGCGCGTGCGCTCAGCGGTGCGCTCTTGTTCACGCGCCAGCAACTCGAACCGCTGGTAGGTCTGCGCCAACTCATCCTCCTTGCTTGCCACCTGTCGCGCCAGGTTGGCGGTGAAGTCCCGCGCATGCAGCAGCGCAGCGCGAAATCTCGCAGTCACGACATAGCCCAGCGTCAAGGCGAACAACAGCGAGCCGTAGCGCAACAAAGTGTTCTCGGCATAAACTGAACTGATTCGGACCACGATCAGGTCGCGCAAACCCAACAGCCCATTCAGCAGCAGCACAGCGGTCACCAGTTTTTGCGACCCCGAACCCCCATGAGTCGCTTTCCAGATGAGTGCGGGCAAGGTTGCCAGCACCGTGACGGCCAAGGCCGAGTACCAGAGCGTCAATACCCAGGTATGGCCAAACAGCGAGGCGACGAGGCCGGCAACGACACTCCCCGCCGCCAGCAGCCCGAGCCAGCAGCGCAACCAACTGACGGCAGGGCGGCGACTCCACCCGGCGATCTCCATGCAGAAAAGCAGCGTGCTAGCCATCCAGATGGCTACCGCCATCCGAAGCACAATGCCCCACCAGAGCCAGGACAAGGGTGGGTTATCAAGAATGACATCGACCACAACCAGGAGCCCGAACAACTGGGCCAGACCCGCGTGCAGGTACAGGGGGTCGCGCCGGGGTTTGTCTGGCGCCAGCGTGTCAACCTGGCTGGCCCACAGTGCCAGCGCCATCAAACCGACCACCAGACCCGTGATCGTGATGGCAAAGGAGCCCGTGCTGCGCCAGCGGTAGTTCTTCAAATACACGGCATGAACTTCTTCCGCCGGCCCCAAGGTCATGGGCGCCAAGCCACCGCGACGACCGATGTCGGCGCGAATTCGAATCCGCAGCAGGTTGCTGCGGTGCAGCGACCCCGGTTGGATTTCAACGTAGCGCGGGCTCTTGGCATAGTCCGCTCCGTTGCCCTGCTGCATGTCGCCGTTGTGCTGCAACAGCACGCCGTTGAGCCAAACCTCGTACGCGTTGCCCAGCCGCGGGATATACAGGCCGTAGCTTGCGCTGGGCAGCACCGGCAAAACAAACGGAATTTCAAAGCTCGCCTCCCCGGGCCGGCCGTTTTGGCGTTGATCCCAGTGGTAGGGCAGGCTGACTGCCTGCTGAGTCGTTTGCCCCAGCACCGTGACCCAGGCCTGCGCCTGACTCAGCTCCAAGGTTTGGGCCCGCAAGTGCAACGCCGAACTCGCCAGCAACAGCCCCAAGCACAGGCTCAGGGCCCGCGAAAAGTACGCGGCCAGCATCAGTCGTTGGCGCGCAGCGAGCGCTCGCCTGGGGCCGCATCGATTGGCAGGGCAGCCCAGACAAAGGGCGCGATCAAGCCAAGGCGAGTCGCTTCGAACACGGCCTCGCTCTTGGAGTGCACGCAAAGTTTTGCATACAGATTCTTGATGTGCGACTGGATGGTGTGCACTGTGACCGCTTGCAGGGCGGCAATTTCGGCGTAGGAAAAACCGCGCGCAATCAGCGCCAAAACCTCTTGCTCGCGCGCTGACAACAGGGTCGGCGCCAGCACCGACGGCTGCGGCTTGCGCATCACGGTGCTGGCGTATTTGGCCAGCACCTTGCGCGCGATCATCGGCGATATCGGTGACGCGCCGTCGCGCATATCCAGAATCGAGCGTGCAATGTCATCCGGCGCCGAGTCCTTGTGCAGGTAGCCCAAAGCGCCGGCTTCGATACTCGCCAGCACGTTGCTTTCATCGCCGAACCACGATATCACGATGGCCTCGCAGCGCGGATGCAGGTGGATCGCGTAGCGAATCACCTCCAAGCCACTGCCATCGGGCAGACCCAGATCGGTCAGCAAGGCGTCGATGGCGTTGTCATCATCGTCCAGCCAGGCGCGCGCCTCGGCGACCGTGCCCAGGCTTGCGGCGAGTGTCAATTCGGGGCAGCGCGCAACGCTGGCCGAAAAAATCTCGCGCATCTGCGCATCGTCTTCGACTATGAGTACACGCCACACTTGTTTCACCTCATCACTTTGATAATCGATTGAGCATACAGGTACCAGCTTGTGGTTTCGCCCCATATCTATGGGATGGTGCAGTTTCTTCAGCCGCCCTACATTTTCCAGGCGAGCACAGGAAAGACGCTGACGCGTCCGAGGTTCGACCGACCCACAACCCAACTGGATACATCATGAAACTTCAACGACTTGTTCTTTTCATTGCAAGTGCAGGACTCTTGACACTCTACGGCTGCGGGGGTGGAGACAGCAGTTCGCCGGCGCCTGCGCCCGTGCCCGTGCCCGTGATCACCACGACCGACGTCGCCATCACGGTGGTCGACGGACCGATTCAAAACGCCACCGTTTGCCTGGACATCAACGGCAATGGCCTGTGCGACGCCGGCGAGCCCAGCGCCAAGACCGATGCCACTGGCAAGGTCACCCTTACAGTGGAAAAGGCCGACGCCGGTAAGTACGCCGTGCTGGCCGTGGTCGGCACCGATGCGGTGGACGCCGACACCGGCAAGGTTCCCGTGCCCTTCACACTCTCGGCACCGGCCGACGCGGTCGCGGTCGTGAGCCCGCTCACGACGCTGGTGCAACAAACGATAGCCAGCACCGGCGCGAGCACCGCCGACGCTGCCGCCGCCGTGCAAGCCACCACCGGCATCACGGTATCGCTGTTTCAGGACTTCACCAAGGTGGCAGCCCCCTCCGACGGCAGCATGAGCGCCGCCACCGTGGCGCGCATGGTGGTGGTGACCACTCAGCAGCAGACCACGGCCCTGGGCAGTGGCGTCGTGGGGTCCGCCGCCACCGGTGGCGCCAAAATCACGCAGGCCGATCTGGACAGCGTCATCCAGAAAAAACTGCTCGAACTCTTGCCCGACCTGGTGACGGCGCTGCGCGACCCGGCGGTGCAAGCGGCGGCCACACCGAAGGCCAAGGAAGATTTGTTGGCGGCAGCCGCCACCACGCTGGTGAGCAGTTCGGGCCTGACGGCCGCTGCCATGCCCACGCTCGTAGCCATCAACACCCAGGCTGCGAGTACCAGCCCCGTGCCCGCAGTCACGCCGGTGGCCAGCGCCAACCTCCCCAGTTTGTCCTTCAACTCGGCGTCCAGCTGGGCGCTGCGCGTGATGACCAGCACCGCGCTGGAAAACACGCCTGCCGCCGACGGCAGCGTGAAGTACCGCGAACTGCACAGCGCCCAATCTTTCGGCGGATCGCCCAGTAGCTGGGGCCATGGCAGCAGCGCCAACCGCGGATCTGACCTGCACTGGAATGGCACGGCCTGGGCGGCGTGCGCCATCAATTCTGAAAATACCAGCATCCGCGACGCCAAGGGTCACAGCACCTACAACTATTGCGACAAACTTGAGACCGGCACCAGCAACCGCGCGACCTTTGACGTGGCGGGCCGCAAGATGATCGATGTGTACAACGAGATCGTCGCGGCCGGCTACACCAATCTGAGCATCACTGCAGCCGACACGGTGCTCGGCGCCGCCACCTTCCCCACTGGCTCCAACCTGATTTACCAAAACAGCGCCGCATTGACTGCAGCCATGGGCTATTACCCCGGCACTGGAAACCTGCTAACGCAATACAGCGCAGCAGTCTCGGCTGGCGGTGTTGCCAGCACGCAAGCCGCCACGGCGGGCTGCAACTCGACCGAATGGAAGACCAGCAGCGTGACCAACAGCACCACCTTGGAAAGCATGATCGCCAGCATGACCGGGACGCCCTGCGTCTTCGGGCAAGGCAGCTTCAAATACCAGGCTGCCGGCAGCGCCACCAGCACCACCTACACCAGCCCCGACGCAGCCGATGAAGCCTGGGCCAACAGCACCGTGGGCATCGCCACGATAGGGACGGCGCCGGTCGGCACGGGTTTGGCGCCCGGCTTTTACAGCGGCAACACCAAACTGCGCGTGGCCTTCAAGGGCACGGGCGCCAACCCCGTCACCTACTACGCCTGCAAGGAGCGCTTCAACACCGGCGCAGCGCGAAATTGCACGGTCATCGGCACGGGCAGCTACACGATTGCGAGCTTGGGCGATGCACGCGTGCTGACACTGAACAATACGCCGGTGCAGATGGCGCCGCTGAGCTACGCCAAGGTGTTTGTGGAGCGCGGCGGACTGGTCTATTCGGGCTACCAAAACAAACCTTTTGTCTACAACAGCGCGCGGCTCGATCTGACGGGTTTGAATGCCCTGTTCAGCCAGCTCGGTTTGCCCGCCGTCGACGCCAGCACCGATACGCCGGTAGTTCTTTCCCAAGCCTCTTACGCCGGCAACTACAGCGGCAGCTTCTCGGGGTCAGATAGCGGAACGTTCTCGGTCTCGCTCAACCCAGCAGGGATCAGCACTTGCTCGGGTACTTCGGCGCTGAAAGGTGCATTCACCTGTAGCATGACTTTGACACCCTCATCGTCCAAGCCAACCCAAGCGAGCATCAGCCTTGGGGTCGCTGCTACCGGCGCCGTGTTCTCCAGCGCGGTGGATTTCACCACCGGCATCGTGAGCGGAACCTGGGTCAACGGATTGGCCAGCGGCACTTTAACTGGCAACAGGCTTTAGCCAGCTACTGACGCTGCCAAGCTTTCAGTCCTTGGCATTCACTTTCCATGCCTCGCCGACGGTCCCGTCGGCGAGGCATTTTTTTGGCGGCGACCAAGCCGCTGCACCGCGCCAAGGCCGAGCTTGCCACGCCCCAACCGGCGGGCCCGCGTCCCTCAGGGCGCAATGGCCTTCTTGAGGGCGCGCGCCAGCGGCAGCGGCAGCTTGGCAAGCGACTGCAGCAGGTGCGGCAGCACGCGCAGCTTCAAGCCGGCCAGGCTGGGCGGGACGATGGCCTCGATCAGGTGCGGCCCCGGCGTGCGCAGTGCGTGCTCGAAGGCCAGCAGAAATTCCTCAGTGGTGGTGGCGCGCCGCGAGGCCACGCCCATGCCTTGCGCGAGTCGCACGAAATCGATCGCCGGATTCTTCAAATCGAGCTGGGCCCGCGCCTTGTCGCTGCTGCCGAGCGCCCCCACGCGCCGCAGCTCGACATTCAGCACGGCGTAGCAGCGGTTGTTGAAGATGATGGAGATGACGTCGAGCTGCTCGCGCGCCATGGTCCACAACGCCTGGATGGTGTACATGGCCGAGCCGTCACCGACCAGCGCAATCACCTTGCGCTGCGGGCAGGCGATGGCCGCGCCCACGGCGTTGGGCAGACCGAAGCCGATCGAGCCGCCGGTGAGCGCGAGCAGGTCGTGGCGCGGCGCGCCCGCCGTGTACATCGACAACATGAGCCCCGAGGTGATGGCCTCGTCCACGATGATGGCGTGCTCGGGCAGCAGTTCGCCGATGGCCTTGCACACCTTGTCGGCGGTGAATTTGCCGCGTGGACGTCCCGGGCGTTGGGGCGATTGCAGCACCGGCGCCGACTGTTCCGCACCGACGGCTTTTGACAGCTTGCCCAGACTGGCTTGCACGTCCTGCGTGAACCATGCGAGGGTGTGCAACTGGCAACCCTGCGGCACCAGATAGCTCTTCTTGCCAGGGTAGGCGAAGAACGACACCGGTGCCTTGGCATCGACCAGAATGAGGTGATCCAGGCCCGTCAACTGCACCGAGGCCAGTTCCGCCAGGTAGGCAATGCGCTCGACCGGCGGCAGGCCCGCACCGCGCTCGAGTCGCGTCGGCAAGCACTCGGCAAACAGTTTGGCTCCGGTCTTGGCCGCGATGCGCGCCACGGCCAGCAGCGCCGGTGCGCGCAGCGCCCGGCCACCGAGCAGGATCGCCTTCTTGCCTTCACCCTGCAGCGCGAGGGCGATGGCGGCCACGCTGGCGTCGTCGGCTGCAGGCGGCGCAGTGCTGGTTGGCAAGGCCACGGGCGATGCCCCTTCGCCCCACGACACGTCGGCCGGCAGGATCAGCGTGGCCACCTGGCCGGGCGGGCCCATGGCGGCAGCGATGGCCTCGGCGGCGTCCTGGCACAGCGTGCTCGTGCTCTGGGAAGTGCGCACCCAGGACGACACATTGCGCGCCACGGTCTCGATGTCGGACTGCAGCTGGGCGTCGTACTTCACATGGTGCGTGGCGTGGTCGCCGACGATGTTGAGCACGGGCACACGGCCCTTGCGCGCATTGTGCAGATTCGCCATGCCATTGCCCAGGCCGCAACCCAGGTGCAGCAGCGTGGCGGCGGGCTTGTCGGCCATGCGCGCGTAGCCGTCGGCCGCGCCGGTGGCGACGCCTTCGAACAAGGCGAGCACGGCGCGCATCTCGGGCACGGTGTCGAGCGCCGCCACGAAGTGCATCTCGGAGGTGCCGGGGTTGGTGAAGCAGGTGGTGATGCCGGCATCAACCAGGGTTTTAATCAGGGCATGGGCGCCATTGGACATGGGGGCCTCCTTGTTTTGTTGGGTGTCGATGTCAGAGGCCGCGACCGGTTTGAATAGAGCGTGCGGCCGAGCGCGCCGTCAGGATGCAGCCGGGCAGGAAGGTGCCTTCGAGGGAACGCTTGCCGCAGGCGCCGCCGCCGCCAAAGCCGGCCGCCTCGCCCACGCAGTACAGGCCATCGATGGCCTGCCCGTTCGCATCCAGCACCCGGCTTTGCAAGTCGGTCTGCAGGCCGCCCAGACTCTTGCGCGTGATGAGCTGCGTCTGTATCGCCATGAAGGGACCGGCGCCGCGCGCCTGCAGGGGCGCCGGTTTGCAGGTGCGCAGCCGGTCCGGGCCCCAATGGCGCGCGTGCTCGATGCGGCGCAGTTGCTCGTCGTTGTGCAGCTTGTTGCCCAAGGCAAAGTTGGCATCGAAGGCATCGGCCGTTTGCTGCAGCACCTCGGCGCGCACCTCGTTGCTGCCGGCCAGCGCATTCATCTTGGAGGCCAGTCCGGCCAGCGTGTCGTCCACCAGAAAGTGCGGGCTCTCGGCCAGCATCTGCTTGACCAGGCGGTGGTTGCCCAAGAGCGTCTCTTTCAGGAACATCAGCAACTGCTGGTCGCGGATGCGCGGGTTGTGTTCGGCTCCCGACAGGGCCAGCTCCTTGCTCGCGATGCGCCAGTTCAGCAGGTGCCAGACATAGGGCTTTTCCTGGGCCGCGACGCGCTGGCAGAGCGCGTGCGTGTCAAAGCCCACGACCAGGGGTTCGGGCCCGATGCGTTCGCCTCGGTGGTTCAACCACAGCGCCGATTTGCAGGGAATGAGCGACAGCCCATGGCCGGCAAAGTGCGGCTTGGGGTGCGGCACGCCAGCGGCGTAGTTCCACATTTCGCCGGCATGCGTGATCTGTCCGCCCAGGCCTGCGGCCAGGTGGTGCAGCTTGCCGTTGGCATAGGGGTGGGCGCCGTTGAGCATGGCCTGCGGCATCGGACGCTGCTTGACCCAATTGGCGCGGGTTTCTTCCAAGCTGCCGTTGATGCCGCCCATGGCCAGCACCACCACCTCGGCGCGCAACTGGACGCTCTTGCCGGTGGCGTGATCGATGGCGCTGGCACCCGTCACGGCGCCGTCGGTTGACTCCAGCGCCAGCACCTCGTGCTGGTGCAGCAGCGTCAGGCGCTGGCCCTTGTCGGCCGCGTGCATGCGTTCGATCATGCGCTGCGTGAGCCGCTGCGACGTGCCCCAGACCACGTGGTAGCGCGGCAAGCTGTTGCCGTTGCCCTGCAGGCCGCGCTCCACCCAGTTCACCGCCGGCATGAAGGACAGGCCGCTCTCGATCAGCCAGTCGTACACCTGAGTGCGCGAGTTCTCCACGTAGTACTTGGCCCACTGGCGCGGCAGCACGTCGGCCGCGTCCAACTCGCCAAAGCGCAACCAGTCGCGCAGCGCGATCTCGGGTGAGTCCTTGAGCTTCATGCGCCGCTGCAAGGGCGTGTCCACCAGCGCCATGCCGCCAAACGCCCATAAGGCCAGTCCGCCCAATCGAGCCGGCGTGTCGCGGTCCACCAGGGTCACGCTTTGGCCCGCGCGCAGACACTCGATGGCCGTCACGATACCGGCCAGGCCGCCACCCACCACCAGCACGTCGGATTGAAATGTCGTCATGGCGCATCCTTCACGTGAGAATCAGTCAAGAAGATCCACGGCCGCAGCGGCGCCACTTTGCCAGCGCGGCGTCAAGTTCAGTGGTGGTGCCCGTGCTCGCCGTGCACGTGGCCGTGCGCAATTTCTTCTTCACTGGCAGCGCGCACGCCGGTCACGGTCAGGCTAAAGCGCAGCGTCTTGCCGGCGAAGGCGTGGTTGCCGTCGAGCAGCACCTGGTCGCCCTTGATTTTCATCACCGTGAAGGACTGCGACTGCCCATCCTCGCCCTGCGCGCGCAACTGCCCGCCGACCTTCACGCCCGGGGGAAACTGCGACTTGGGGATGGTTTGCACCAGGCTTTCATCGCGCTCGCCGAAGGCATCCGCCGGCGCCAGTTGCAGCGTGGTCTTGAAGCCCGCCGTTTGGTCTTGCAGCGCCTCCTCGATTTTGGCGAAGGTGTTGCCGTAGCCGCCGTGCAGGTAGACCATGGGTTCGCTGCTTTCCTCCAACAGCTTGCCCGCGCCATCGAGCACCTTGTAGCTCAGCGTGACGGCAGCATTTCTTTCGATTTTCATAGGTCGTGGGTGGAGTTTGAGCGCTAGATTATCGGCGCCATTTCCGGATCTCGGTAAGGGCTTGGCCGAAGGTGAAATAATGCAGCCTATTGAATTTACCGAATCAAGGAGTTTGAAACCATGAGCGACGTCCAACAACGCATCAGCGATCTCGTCAAATCCAGCAACGTCTTGCTCTTCATGAAGGGCAACGCGGCCTTTCCGCAGTGCGGCTTTTCCGGCCGTGCCATCCAGGTGCTCAAGGCCTGCGGCGTGGAACCCAAGGACATCACGACGGTGAACGTGCTGGAAGACGACGCCATCCGTCAGGGCATCAAGGAATTCAGCAACTGGCCCACCGTGCCCCAGCTCTACGTCAAGGGCGAATTCATCGGCGGCTCGGACATCATGATGGAGATGTACGAGTCGGGTGAGTTGCAGCAGGCGCTGAAAGCGAGCTGAACTCCCACAACTGCCGGGCCCCCAGCACCGCCTGCGGGTAGGCCGGCTTGCCACGGCTGCCGTTGTAGCGGCCCAGGCCGAGAAACAGGTCACCGTGTTCGCGATCCAGATAGTGGCGCAGGATCACGCAGCCAAAGCGCAGATTGGTCTGCAGATGGAACAGCTTAGCGGCGTCGCCGTCGCCCAACTGCCGCGTCCAGAACGGCATGACCTGCATGTAGCCGCGCGCCCCCACGCCGGAGACGGCAAACTTGCGGAAATTGCTTTCCACCTGGATCAGGCCCAGCACCAGCGCGGTGTCGAGTCCGGCGCGGCGCGACTCGTACCAGACGGTTTGCAGGAAATCCTTGCGCGTCTGCCAGTCGCTCTTCTTCTTTTTCAGCCGCTCGCTCATGGCGCCTAGCCAGCGCAGATAGTCCAGACGCGCCTGCGTGTTGGCAAATTCGGGAATCGGCGGCGCCCGGTCGGCCACGGCCGAACTCAAGGCCGTGCGCACGGCATCGATCAGCGGCTCTTCGATCTGCGCGCCGGCCCATGCGGCGTTGATCGGTAGCAGCGCAGCGCTTGCGCCAGCCAGGCAAAGCAAGGCGTTTCTTCTGGAAACACCCGGGGTCTTCACGGCTGGATCTTGGACTTCAAAAAGCTCAAGATGTCGGCGCTGGGCACCTTCGTGGCGGCACTGTCACGGCGGTGCTGGTATTCAACCTCGCCCACTTTCAGGCCCCGGTCGCCCAGCGTGACGCGGTGCGGCACACCGATGAGTTCCCAGTCGGCAAACATCGCGCCCGGGCGCTCGCAGCGGTCGTCCAACATCACGTCCACGCCGGCGGCCATCAGCTGCGCGTAGAGCGCCTGCGCCGCCGCCTGGACTTCGGGAAAGCGGTCCGGGCTGATGGGGCACAGCACCACGGTGAAGGGCGCGATCGAGTCCGGCCAGATGATGCCGCGCTCATCGTGGTTTTGCTCGATGGCCGCAGCAGGAAGGCGCGTGATGCCGATGCCGTAGCAGCCCATCTCCATGAACTGGGGCTTGCCGTTGATGTCCAGGAAGGTGGCGTTCATGGCCTTGCTGTACTTGGTTCCGAGCACAAAGACATGGCCCACTTCGATGCCCCGTTCGATCGCCAGCACGCCCTGGCCGTCGGGCGAGAGATCGCCTTCGACCACGTTGCGGATGTCGGCCACGAGTTCGGGCTCGGGCAGGTCCCGACCCCAATTCACCCCCGTGAGGTGATAGTCGGCCTCGTTCGCGCCGCAGACCCAGTCGTGCAGCGCGGCGACCTCGCGGTCCACCGCCAGCTTGACCGGAAGCTTCAAACCCAGCGGGCCCAGGTAGCCGGGTGTGCAGCCGAAATGCGCTTCAATTTCCGCCACCGTGGCGAAGCGAAAACCGGCGTCCAGACCGGCCAACTTGCTGACCTTGACTTCGTTCATGTCGTGGTCGCCGCGCAGCAGCAGCAGCCAGACCTGGGTCTTCACAATGACGCCGTTCTGATCCAACTGATCGGTCGCCAGCACCAGCGACTTGACCGTCTGCTGCAGCGGCAGACCCAGCAGTTGCGCCACGTCGGCACAGGTGCTTTTGCCCGGCGTCGGGGTGCGCGTGCAGGCTTGACTTGGCGCAGCGCGCGGACCCTGCGGCGCCAGAGCCTGGGCCTTTTCCATGTTGGCCGCGTAGTCGCTGCTGGCGCAATACACGATGGCATCTTCGCCGGTGGCGGCGATCACCTGGAACTCTTCGCTCATGTCGCCACCAATGGCCCCGCTGTCGGCGGCCACGGCGCGGTAGCGCAGGCCAAAGCGGTCGAAGATGCGGCGGTACGCGGCCGACATGGCCTGGTAGCTGACTTTGGCCGCCTCGATGTCACGGTCGAAACTGTAGGCGTCCTTCATGGTGAACTCGCGTCCACGCATCAGGCCAAAGCGGGGTCGGCGCTCATCGCGGAACTTGGTCTGGATCTGGTAGAAATTGCGCGGCAACTGCTTGTAGCTCTTGATCTCCTGGCGCGCGATGTCGGTCACCACTTCTTCGCTCGTGGGCTGGACCACGTAGTCGCGCTCGTGTCGATCGCGGATGCGCAGCAGCTCGGGGCCCATGGCGCCAAAGCGCCCGGTCTCCTGCCACAGCTCGGCCGGCTGCACCACCGGCATGGAGAGTTCCACCGCGCCGGCGCGGTTCATCTCCTCGCGCACGATGGCTTCGACCTTGCGGATCACGCGCAGGCCCAGGGGCATGTAGCTGTAGATGCCGGCGCCGAGCTTTTTGATCATGCCCGCGCGCGTCATGAGCCGGTGGCTCGCGACCTCGGCGTCAGCCGGTGCTTCTTTCAAGGTCGAAATAAAAAACTGGGAGGCTTTCATGGTGCTGATCGCGGGAAGTATTTGTGGACCCGAGGGCTATGCCCCTTGATGCACGGCAAGCGCTGTGCATAATGGTCTTCAGTTAAAAGAATTGGGGTTTGATTATGCTTGACCGTGAAGGCTTTAGGCCTAACGTCGGCATCATTCTGCTCAACCAGAAGAATCAGGTGTTCTGGGGCAAACGCATACGCACCCACTCTTGGCAGTTTCCGCAAGGTGGCATTGATCGGGGTGAAACACCCGAACAAGCCATGTTCCGCGAACTGCATGAGGAAGTGGGGCTCCAACCGGAGCATGTGTGCATTGTGGCCCGCACCCGAGACTGGTTGCGTTACGAGGTGCCAGACCGGTTTATTCGACGCGATGCGCGTGGACATTACAAGGGCCAGAAGCAAATCTGGTTCCTGCTGCAATTGATCGGCCACGACTGGGATTTGAACCTGCGTGCGACAAACCATCCAGAGTTCGATGCCTGGCGCTGGAACGACTACTGGGTTCCGCTGGACGCCGTGGTCGAGTTCAAGCGCGGCGTTTACGAGATGGCGCTGATCGAGTTGGCGCGCTTTCTGCCGCAGCACGAGCACCGCAATCGCTTCCTGCGCAATGGCGCACGCTCGCGCGATCATCCGGAACACCAGGAAGGACCGCAACGCGGCGCCCTGTTCGGCCTGATGACCGGGGCGGGTCTGGAGTTGCCTCCGGGCGCCAGCTTCGAGCCCGACCCGAACACCGCCATCGAACAGCATGCGCTGGATGCGCCCAACGTCAAGGCGACGTCGGCCTGAAGTCAAGTTGAGCTAGCGGGTCAGCACCAGGTTGTCACGGTGCACCATCTCAGGCTCTGCCGCGTAGCCCAGCAGGCGCTCGAATTCGCTCGACGGCTTGCGGCAAATCAGCCGCGCCTCGCCACTGGCGTAGTTCGCCAGTCCGCGCGCCATCTCGACGCCGAGCGCGTCCCGGATGGCGATCACGTCGCCGCGCGAGAAGTCACCCTCGACCGCCGTCATGCCGATCGGCAGCAGACTCTTGCCCTCCACGCGGACCTTGGCGGCAGCGCCCGCGTCAACCGTGACGGCGCCGCGCAATTGCAGGTGGTCCGCCATCCACTGCTTGCGCGCCTGATTCTTCGGCGTTTGCGCCAGCAGCAAAGTGCCGATCGCTTCGCCCTGCAGCAGACGAATCAGCGCGTCGGGCTCGCGCCCCCAGGCGATGACCGTGGAGGCACCCGAGCCAGCGGCGCGCTTGGCCGCAAGAATCTTGGTGATCATGCCGCCGCGGCCCAGACTCGATCCGGCGCCGCCGGCCATGGCTTCCAGCGCCGGGTCGCCGGCGCGGGCTTCGTCGATGAAGCGCGCGTTCCCATCCTTGCGCGGGTCGGCGCTGAACAGGCCGCGCTGGTCCGTCAAGATGACCAGCACATCGGCGTCAATCAGGTTCGCCACCAGCGCGCCCAAGGTGTCGTTGTCACCGAACTTGATTTCGTCGTTGACCACGGTGTCGTTTTCGTTGATCACCGGCACCACCTTGTGCTGCAACAGCGTGAGCAGCGTGGAGCGCGCGTTGAGGTAGCGCTCACGGTCGGCCAGATCCGCGTGCGTGAGCAACACCTGGGCCGAGCCCAGGCCGTTTTCGCGCAGCTTGGTTTCGTACATCTGCGCCAGGCCCATCTGCCCCACGGCGGCGGCCGCCTGCAGTTCATGAATCTCGCGCGGACGCGTGGCCCAGCCCAGTCGCTTCATGCCTTCGGCAATGGCGCCGCTGGACACCATCACCACCTCGCGACCATCGTGGCGCAGCGCGGCCAGTTGGCGACACCACTGACCGATGGCGGCCTCGTCCAGTCCGCGGCCGTCGTTGGTCACCAGGCTCGATCCCACCTTGACCACGATGCGGCGCGCGTCCTGCAGAACTTTGGAAATTTTCTTCTCGCTCATCGCTTTGCGCGCCGTCGCTGGACCAGCCGGCTAGTCCTTGGACACTTCAATCTCCGGCTTGAAGCGCGGATCGATCTCGGGCAGCGCCTGCTCGAGCTTTTGCTGAGCCTTGACGTGCTGGTAAATGGCCTTGATCAGCGGCTCGCAACCTTCGCGCGTCAACGCGGAAATCTCGAACACCGGCCCCTTGAACTTGAAGCGTTTGACAAAGTCCTTGACGCGCGCCGCGCGCTCGTCCAAGGGCACCATGTCGAGCTTGTTCAGCACCAGCCAGCGCGGCTTGACAAACAGCGCCGGGTCGTACTTCTTGAGTTCGCCCACAATCGCCTTGGCCTGCGCCACCGGGTCCACACCCTCGTCAAAGGGCGCCAGGTCCACAATGTGCAGCAGCAAACGCGTGCGCTGCAAATGGCGCAAGAACAGATGCCCCAGGCCAGCCCCTTCGGAAGCGCCTTCGATCAGGCCGGGAAGGTCCGCGACCACAAAGCTCTGCTCGGGCCCGACGCGCACCACGCCCAGATTCGGGTGCAGCGTGGTGAACGGGTAATCCGCAATCCGCGGCCGCGCATTCGACACGGCCGAAATGAAGGTCGACTTGCCGGCGTTGGGCATGCCCAAGAGGCCGACGTCGGCCAGCACCTTGAGTTCCAGTTTGAGGTTTTTCTTGTCGCCGGGCCAGCCCGGCGTCTTCTGCCGCGGCGCGCGGTTGATGGCGCTCTTGAAGCGCATATTGCCAAAGCCGCCGTCCCCGCCCTTGGCGATGGTGATGACCTCGCCGGGGGTGAGCAACTCGTACAGCACTTCGCCGGTCTCGGCGTCGGTGATGATGGTGCCCACGGGCATCTTCAGCGTGATGTCGTCGGCGGCCACGCCGAACATGTCCGAGCCCATGCCGTGCTGGCCGCGCTTGGCTTCGTGCCGACGCGAGAAGCGAAAATCGACCAGGGTGTTCAGGTTCGGGTCGGCCACGGCGAAGACGTGTCCGCCGCGCCCACCGTCACCCCCATTGGGGCCGCCGAATTCCTTGTACTTCTCATGCCGGAACGAGACGCAGCCGTTCCCGCCATCGCCGGCAGCGACGTCAATAAAGGCTTCATCCACGAATTTCATACTTTTCCCCGTTGGCAAAAAATGATGCCGACCCCAATAAACAAAGCCCCGACCAGGCGGGGCTTTGCGCAGATGGCGACCTCAAGATGACCGAGCCGACTTTTCGGATCCGGTGCGCTTAGCAACCGAAGCACAAAGTCAGCCCAAACCAGTTCAGGCCGAGGTCACGCTCACCGTGTGCTTGTTCAGTGAACCCTTGATGGCGAAGGACACATGGCCCTCAACCAAGGAAAACAAGGTGTGGTCCTTGCCGATGCCGACATTCGTTCCGGGATGGAACTTGGTGCCACGTTGGCGCACGATGATGGCGCCGGCGCTGACCAGTTCACCACCAAAAGTCTTCACGCCCAGCATTTTCGGCTTGGAGTCGCGCCCGTTTCGCGTAGAGCCGCCGCCTTTTTTCTGTGCCATTTCTCTTGCTCCTTATGCTGCAATCGAGCCAATCAGCAGTTCAGTGAACTGCTGGCGATGGCCTTGACGTTTTTGGTAATGCTTGCGCCGGCGCATCTTGAAGATGTGCACTTTGTCGTGCAAGCCATGCGCCAACACCGTGACTGTGACTGTCGCGCCGGACACCAAGGGTGT
Organism: uncultured beta proteobacterium; assembly: GCA_903844215.1. Classification (GTDB taxonomy): domain Bacteria; phylum Pseudomonadota; class Gammaproteobacteria; order Burkholderiales; family Burkholderiaceae_C; genus CAIKVZ01. Next base: position 31,741 of record CAIMSP010000014.1, read on the forward strand.
GCCAACCTTGAGTTCAGCGCCGTTTCCGACGGCCAGAACCTGGTCGATCACAATCTCTTGGCCTACATCCGCAGCAATCTGTTCTACTTTAATTTTTTCGCCTGCAGCAACACGATACTGTTTGCCACCGGTTTTTATGACCGCGTACATATTGACCTCTTATGAGTAAGCTCCACAAAAGGATTTTTGCAGAGCCAAGCATTCTAGCATGTAGAGAAAGAAATGTTCCGCAGCCCGTTTTCGTCACAAAATCCGACCGGGAACTTCCTATAATCCTGCAAGAAGAAATCTCCCCACGGCTCACCTTGTCTTTAAATTCGACCCACACCTCCGCTGTGCTTGCGCTCATCGCCGACGACATGATCGGCGTCGACAAGGTGATCGCCGCGCGTCTCGATACCGGGGTGCCGCTGGTGGCGGAAGTCTCGCGCTACATCATTTCTGCCGGCGGCAAGCGCCTGCGCCCGGCGCTGCTGCTGCTGACCTGCGGTGCCCTGGGTTATACCGGTAGTCAGCGCTTCAATCTTGCGGCCGTGGTGGAGTTCATCCATACGGCCACGCTGCTGCACGACGACGTGGTTGACGACTCCTCGCTGCGTCGGGGTCGCGCCACGGCGAACGAGGCGTTTGGCAATCCGGCCAGCGTGCTGGTGGGCGACTTCCTGTATTCCCGCGCCTTTCAGATGATGCTCGATGCGCAGGACATGCGCGTCATGGAAATCCTGTCGGACGCGACCAACGTCATCGCCGAGGGCGAAGTGCTGCAGCTCATGAACATGCACGACGCCTCGCTCAGCGAAGCCGGTTATCTGCAGGTGATCCGCTCCAAGACCGCCAAGCTGTTTGAGGCGAGTGCCCGCTTGGGCGCCGTCCTGGCAAAAAGCCCGCCCGACGTGGAGCGGGCCTGTGCCGACTACGGCCAAGCGCTGGGAACGGCGTTCCAGGTCATCGATGACGTGCTCGACTACGACGGCGACGCCGCCGAAATGGGCAAGAACCTGGGAGACGACCTGCGCGAGGGCAAGGTCACCCTGCCGTTGATCGTGGCGATGCAGCGCGGCACGCCAGCCCAATGCCAGACGATTCAAACGGCCATCGAAACCGGCTCCATTCCCAACCTCGAACAGGTCATTGAAATCGTCCACTCCACCGGCGCCCTTGCCGCGGCGCGCGCGATGGCGGCGGCCGAAGCACACCGCGCCATGGAAGCCGCCGCGCGCTTGCCGAGAAATCATTTCACCGAGGGTTTGCTACAATTGGCGGCTCAATTGTTGGAGCGTCGGTCTTGATCAGGTATCGGGGCTGAGGCGAGAACTTCGGGGTGTGGCCTAGTCCGGTAAGGCGCTTCGTTCGGGACGAAGAGATCGGAGGTTCGAATCCTCTCACCCCGACCAACCCGGCCTGCTACGCCGCAACGCCGAATGCCCGTGAGGCGCGTTTTTGACTTGACTGGATGGCCGGCACGGCGGTTTGCTCTGCCTCCTTGAGAAGCGTAGTACATTCCCACCCATATGGCCGCTGTCGAAACCCTCAATTCCAGTTCCAATTCGATCACCCTGCCGAGCTTGGCGCACGTGCTCGTTTCCGCTGGGAAACTGTCGAGCAAGACCGCCGAGGAAATCGACCGTAAGGCGCAAACCAGCCGCAGTCATTTTGTCGCCGAGCTGATTGGCTCGGGCACGCTCACGGCCTACGATCTGGCCCACGCCATGTCGGCCGCGTTCTCGGTTCCGCTGCTGGACCTGGACGCGCTGGACGTCTCGCGGCTGCAAAAAGGACTTCTCGACGCCAAGATCTGCCAGGATTTTCGCATCGTCGTGCTGAACAAGCGCAACAACCGCCTGCTCGTCGCAACCGCCGACCCCTCGGATCAAAAGGCCTCGGAGAAGATCAAGTTCGCCACCCAGATGGGCGTTGACTGGGTCGTGGCCGAATACACCAAGCTGACCAAGCTGGTGAGCGCCAGCACCGAATCCACCAGCGAGGCGATGGAGCACATCATCGGTGGTGACTTTGAGTTCGAAGAAGAGACGACCGAGGCGGCGGCGCTTGAAGGCAGCGACGCCGGCGTCTCCGAGGTGGAAGACGCGCCCGTGGTCAAGTTCCTGCACAAGATGCTGCTGGACGCCTTCACGATGCGCGCGTCCGACCTGCACTTCGAGCCCTATGAACACACCTACCGGGTGCGCTTTCGGATCGACGGCGAACTGCGCGAAATCGCCTCCCCGCCGGTGGCCATCAAGGACAAACTGGCCTCGCGCATCAAGGTGATATCGCGCATGGACATCTCGGAAAAGCGCGTGCCGCAGGACGGCCGAATGAAGCTCAAGGTGGGGCCCGGTCGGGTCATCGACTTTCGGGTCAGCACCCTGCCCACGCTGTTCGGCGAGAAGATTGTGGTGCGGATTCTGGACCCGAGCAGCGCCAAGTTGGGCATCGAAGCATTGGGCTACGAGCCCGAAGAAAAGGAGCGTCTGCTCAAGGCGGTCCAGCGCCCCTACGGCATGGTGCTGGTCACCGGGCCCACGGGTTCGGGCAAGACCGTGTCGCTGTACACCTGCCTGAACTTGCTCAACGTGCCAGGCGTGAACATCTCGACGGCGGAAGACCCGTCTGAAATCAACCTGCCGGGCGTGAATCAGGTCAATGTGAATGAAAAGGCGGGGCTGACCTTTGCCGCTGCGCTGAAGTCCTTCCTGCGCCAGGACCCCGACATCATCATGGTCGGCGAAATCCGCGATCTGGAAACGGCCGACATTTCGATCAAGGCCGCGCAGACCGGGCACTTGGTCTTGTCCACCCTGCACACCAACGACGCACCGGCCACGCTCACGCGCATGCGCAACATGGGTATCGCGCCCTTCAATATCGCCTCCAGCGTGATCCTCATCACCGCACAGCGGCTCACCCGCAGGCTGTGCCCCAACTGCAAGCAGCCCGCCGATGTGCCGCGTGCCGCACTGCTGGAAGCGGGTTTTGCCGAAGAGGATCTCGACGGCAGCTGGACGCCTTACCGCCCGGTCGGCTGCTCAATGTGCAACAACGGTTACAAAGGACGCGTCGGGATTTACCAGGTGATGCCCATTACCGAGGAAATTCAACGTATTATTTTGCGGGACGGCAGTTCGCTGGAAATTGCCGAACAATCCCGACGTGAGGGCGTGCGCAGTTTGCGCCAGTCGGGTTTGTTCAAGGTCAAAAAGGGCATGACTTCCATTGAAGAAGTGCTGGGATGCACCAACGATTAGCCAGCCCCGCAAACAAGGAACCCCAAACACTATGGCCACCGCGACCAGCAAGAACATCAAGGAATTTGTCTTTGAATGGGAAGGCAAAGACCGTAACGGAAAGCAAGTTCGTGGCGAGACCCGGGCCGCTGGCGAGAACCATGTGGTGTCGGCGCTGCGCCGTCAGGGCGTAATTCCGACCAAGATCCGCAAACGCCGGACGGGCGGCGGCAAGGCGATCAAGCCCAAGGACATCGCCATCTTCACACGTCAGCTCGCCACCATGATGAAGGCCGGCGTTCCGCTGCTGCAAGCCTTCGACATCGTGGGGCGGGGCAATGCCAATGGGAGTGTCACCAAGCTGCTGAGCGATATCCGCACCGATGTGGAGACCGGAACCTCGCTCAGCGCGGCGTTTCGCAAGTTCCCGATGCAGTTTGACAACCTGTACTGCAACCTGGTCGAAGCCGGCGAAGCCGCCGGTATTCTGGATCAACTGCTGGACCGGCTCGCGGTGTACATGGAAAAAACCGAGGGCATCAAGTCCAAGATCAAGTCGGCGCTGATGTACCCGATTTCGGTGGTGGTCGTGGCCTTCGTCGTGACCGCCGTCATCATGATCTTCGTGGTGCCGGCGTTCAAGTCGGTGTTTGCCAATTTCGGCGCCGATTTGCCCGCGCCCACGCTGTTCGTGATCGCCGTGAGCGAGATCTTCGTCAAGTACTGGTGGCTGATTTTTGGCAGCATCGGCGGCGGGCTTTACTTCTTCATGCAGGCCTGGAAGCGCAGCGAGAAGGTGCAGATGTTCATGGATCGGATCCTGCTGAAGATGCCGATTTTTGGCATCCTGATTGAAAAGTCCGTGATCGCGCGCTGGACCCGAACCCTCTCGACCATGTTCGCCGCCGGCGTGCCACTGGTGGAGGCGCTGGATTCGGTCGGCGGCGCGGCCGGCAATTTTGTTTACCTCAAGGCGACCGAAAGAATCCAGCAGGAGGTCTCCACCGGAACCAGCCTGACGGCGGCCATGGGCAACGCGAACCTGTTCCCCACCATGGTGCTGCAGATGTGCGCCATCGGCGAAGAGTCCGGCGCCATCGACCACATGCTGGGCAAGGCGGCGGATTTCTACGAGTCTGAGGTGGATGACATGGTGGCCGGCTTGTCCAGCCTGATGGAGCCCATCATCATCGTGTTCCTGGGCGGCCTGATCGGCGGCATCGTCGTGGCGATGTACCTGCCAATCTTCAAGCTGGGCCAGGTCGTTTGATGGCGCAGCCGCTGTGGTACGCCGCCCTGGTGCTGGGCACGTTGGGCCTGCTGGTGGGCAGCTTTTTGAATGTGGTGATCTATCGGCTGCCCAAGATGCTGGAGCGCCAATGGGCGGCCGAGTGCCAGCAGATGCTGGGAAAAGAGCCCGAAGCCCTGGAGACCTTCAATCTGATGCTGCCGCGTTCGCGTTGCCCCAGCTGCGGTCACGCCATCACCTGGTATGAGAACATCCCGGTGCTGAGCTACCTCGTGCTGCGCGGCAAGTGCTCGGCCTGCGCGGCCCGCATCAGCCCGCGCTATCCACTGGTGGAACTGGTCACCAGTGGTCTGTTCCTGTACTGCGGTGTGCGCTGGAACCTGTCGCCC
>CAIMSP010000015.1 GCA_903844215.1 uncultured beta proteobacterium
CGCGGGGAACGACGTTGTCGCCGCTCAAAGTTTCGGCAATGCAGTCTGCGTACGGCTTCACACCGAACAGGTAGAGGTCGTGGCGGCTTTGAGTGCTGGACTGGTAGCTATAGCTGCCGGTCGAAACACCCAACATAAAGGGAGGCACGTTTGTCAGTCTCGCGCATTCGAGCGCCTGGTACTCCGAGGCGGCGATCAGCAGCATCTTGTCTGGAAGCGCCGAGGTCTCGGTGTACGTCAGGAACTCGTTGAGTGCTGCAGTCTGGTTGGTGGCGCGGGCTGCGTTGAAGCTGGCGGCCAGGTCGGCCAGCTCGCTGCCACTCAACGGCTCGCCACCGGTCTGCTTCAACACGCCGGCCGGGATGCTCGAGCTGGCGTTACGGCCGCGAGCTGCCTCCAGCTTCAACGCGATCTCGACAACAAGCGGTGACTGGTAGATGATTCCCTCAACGCCGCTAATAAACTGCACCAGGTCGTCAGGGTTCATTTCACCGCCCTGGAAATACACAGACTTGGACGGCGCGAAGAAGACAGGCCCGTGCTGGTCGGTTGTCTGAACGCTGCCGGCGGGAAGTCTTGTGAACGTCGCCGGGAAGCCGTCGGCGGTGCGAGATGTGATGTAGAGGAACGCCCTGCCGAAGAAGAAGATGTCGTCGAACAGCCAGCTAAGCAGCGTCGAGTTGGGGATCTCGGGGTCGAGGCGGCGCAGCCACGAGCGCGGCGGAACGTACGTTCTCTCCATTTCTTCGCCGTTCCACATTTCCTGGTACATGCGAAGGCTCATGCAGCCGATGACGCTGGCCATGAGGTCGCGGGCGCGGCTGATGGCGGCGACGCTCATCGCGGAGTTGCGAAGGGCGCCTTCCTGGTAGCTGTAGTACTGGCCGACCATGTTCGGGCCGGCCATCTGCTTGGACTGGCTGTACCCCAGGGCGGCGGCGACGCGAGGTGCTGGCGACACCGCCGCCCGGTTCACTTTTGCCGTGGCACGAAAGCGCATACAGCAAACGTAGCAGGTTGATAAGCCAGCCTGCTAGACCTTTTGGGGTTGATTACAGGAAGCGCATGAACACGACGCTGCCGGGCGTGACGGTGCGCTCGCGCCTGAACACGCCGTCGCGGCCGTGCAGGGGCTTGGTGTTGCCTTCGATGGTCTGCAACGTGAACGTCTTGCCAAGCGTTGCGCTGGTGGCGGTGCGCTTGACGACCTCGACGAAGCCGACATGGTCGAACGCCGGTGCTACGTGATCCCATGCGAACGCGACAACGTCGCCAGCCTGCGGCTCGGTGACAACGAGCTTGTGTTCGCGTGCGTAGGCAACGAGGTTGTTGCAGCTCGCGGCTCCGGCGATCTTCGGCTTGAAACCTGCCTGCTTCAGAACGTGGTAGACGAACGCCGCGCACCAGGGCGACCCTGTGACCGCTCCAGCCTCGACGTTCCACTTGTCGACCTGGGGGCCGCGGTTGTCGAGGCCGACCTCGGTGACACCGGCGTATTCGCCAGCGACCGAAAGGGTATTGCGAGCGATTGCCTTCGCTGACGGTGTGGCGGTCATGCTGATACTCCAATCGTGGGACGGCCGACGACCGTCGGTTTCGCCACCAGGGCACCAGCCCAGATGACCATGCGTGCCAGCTCAATCGGGCCAGCGCTTTTCTGTGAACTCA
>CAIMSP010000016.1 GCA_903844215.1 uncultured beta proteobacterium
CACCCGATCGGCGCGTCCGGTTGCCGCATCCTGGTGACGCTGCTGCACGAAATGCAGCGCCGCAACGCCAAGAAGGGCATTGCCTCGCTGTGCATCGGCGGCGGCATGGGTGTGGCGCTGACGATCGAGCGCTGATTCGCTTGGGGTTTTCCTCTGCGGCCAGCGCCCAGGCGTGCAGTACCATGGGGCAAAGGATTTTTGCCTCCATGCCATGTGTTCCAAAAATTTGAGCCGCGCCGCGCTCGCCACCTTGTTGGCGCTGGGCGCGGCCTCGTCGCAAGCCGACGCGCCGCTTTGCAAGTTGGGCCGACGACAGTCGCCCATCGACATCGTCGCGCCGGTCAAGCAAAGGCTCGCGCCACTGGATTTCCAGTACCGCGCCGTGCCGCTAAAAATCGCCAACGACGGCCACACGGCGCGGGTGCGCTTCAGCAGGGGCAGCGTGCTGAAGATCGGCCACGAGTCGTACACACTGCAACAGTTTCACTTCCACACGCCCGCGGGCGATCGCATCGCCGGCGAGGAGTTTGCGATGGCGGCGCACCTGCTGCACAAGAGTGCGTCGGGGCAATTGCTGGCGGTCGTGCTGCTGTTTCGATTGGGCCGCGAGAACCCGGCGCTGGCCGCGTTGTGGCCGCTGATTCCAGCCCAGGCCGACGGCGATCATCTGGTGGCCGGCGCGACCGTGGACGCCGCGCAACTGCTGCCGGCGCAGCGCGGCTATTACCGCTACCCCGGCTCGCTCACGGCCGCGCCCTGTACCGAAGGCGTGACCTGGCTGGTGCTGAAAACACCGCTGGAACTGTCGGCCGAGCAACTGCAGTTCTGGCGCGCGCGCTTCGCCGACAACATGCGCTCGCCCCAGCCGCTGCAGGGCCGGGTCGTGCAGGAGGGGTCTTGAAGTTGCTTCGATGGGGCGCCGCGTTGCTGCTGGCTGGCTCGGGCCTGCTTGCGGGCGCAGCGCCACAGCAGGTTTTGGTGGTCGCCGCTTACCCGGCGGCGGACGATATCATTCGGGCCGCCATTCCGGCGTTCAAGCGAGCGCATCCCGAGGCCCAGGTCCGCGTTTTGAGCCGCAGCTTCGAGGACCACCACACGGTGCTGTTCACGGCGTTGTCCACGGCGAGCAATCTGCCCGACGTGATGGTGGTGGAAGTGGATTATCTGGGGCGCTTCGCCGCCGGTTCTCGGCTGCTGGACTTGTCGCAAGCGCCCTACCTGATCAAGCAGCAGCAAGCGCGCTTTGCCCCCTTCGCCTTCTCTCAAGCCACGTCCCGTTCTGGTGCGGTGCTGGCCGTGCCTGCGGACATTGGTCCGGGAACGCTGCTGTACCGCGTCGATCTGCTCAAGGCGGCAGGCGTCACGCAAGAGCAATTAACGCAGTCCTGGGAGTCCTACTTCGACGCCGGCAGCAAGATCAAGAAGCTGACCGGCGCGAGCCTGCTGGCCGATGCCAGCGAGGTCGCCGATGTCCTGATGCGCGCCAATCTCAGCCCCGGCGAGAGTCAATACTTTGACGCCGCCGGGCGGGTTCGAGTGCAGACGCCGCGCTTTGTCCGGGCCTTCGAGTTGGCCCTCAGGGCGCGCCAACTCAAGCTCGATGCCCGGCAAAATGTCTGGAGCGGCAACTGGATTGACGGTGTTAGGAGCGGGCGTATTGCCACCGTCATGTCAGGTGCCTGGATGCAGGGACATCTTGCGACCTGGGTGGCGCCAGATGGCGGCGGCAAGTGGCGCGCCGCGCAGCTGCCACAAAACAGTTGGAGCGCCTGGGGCGGAACTTTCTACACCATCCCAAGAGTGGCCAAGAACAAGCAGCTGGCCTGGGAGTTCATCCAGTTCATGACGCTGAACCGCGAGCTGCAGATCCACGCCTTCAAGTCGCAGAGTGCTTTTCCGGCGCTGCTGCAAGCCTATAGTGATCCGTTTTTCGATCAACCCATCGATTACCTGGGAGGGCAAAAGGCGCGCCTGCTGTGGCGCGATGCGGTGTCCCACATTGCGCCGGTGGGCGTGCATGAACACGATATCGAGGCCCGCGACATCGTCAGCGGCGAGTTGCGAAGGGTCCTTGACGGTGGCAAGGAAATTCAGCTTGCGCTGCATGACGCGCAATCGAGGATTGAGCGACTGACGGCTGACGCGCGGGGTCGGCCGTGAAAGTCGAAATCGCCAAAGCGCTGCCACGGCGCGTCATCCTCACCATCGCGGGCTTGGTGACCCTGTGCGCGGGCGTCACCGTCCTGGTCGCGTTCAGCGTGATGCAAAGCGCCCGCGAATCCGCAGTGGCCAACGCCGAGGAACAGGTGCTGCGCTTTGCCACGGGTGCGCAGACCAGCCTGAACCGCAGCCTGCTGGGCGTGGACGCGATGCTCGCGTCGGTGGACGACCTGCTGCAAGCCTCGCTTCGGGGCAGCAACAAGATGGAGACGGAGCAGGTCAGTCGCTTGCTGCGCAGTGGCGTGGAGCAAACGATGCTGGCGCGCAACGTGGCGGTGCTGACCATGGACGGCAAGGTGGTGGCGTCGTCCGACCGTGAAGGTCCGCTGCTGACGGTGGCGCTGCCGCCAGGGTTCTTGCAGCGCGTGGTGCGCAGTCCGGTGTACCAGGTCTCCGTGAGTGAGCCGGTGCCGGGTGGCGATGAAGCGGAGCCGGTGATTTACTTTGCGCGCGTTGTCAAGCTGATGGATCAAAGCCAGTGGGTCACCGTGGCCCAGGTGCCGGTGGCCTTGTTGGTAACGATCATGGTCCAGGGCACGGGCGGGAGTGAACTGGAGGTCACGCTGGAGCGCGCCGACGGAAAATTGCTGGCAAGTGCTCCGCCCGCCCCCTCGGTGGGCCCAGGTACCGAGCAGCCTTCCCTTGCGGAGCTGGAATCGGCGGGGACGGTGCAGCAGTTGCAAAGTCGTTTGACTTCGGCGCCAGCGCTGATCGCGGCGCGCGGCACCCTGTATCGAGGTCTGTGGCTCACCACGGCGTTACCCTTGGAGCGCGCCCTGGCCCAATGGCGCCGCGACTCCAAGACGGTTGTCACGGCAGCGGCCGTGGTGCTGGCTTTGATCCTGCTGGCCGGCGGCTTTGCACTGTGGTATTTGTCTCGCCTGGGGCGTGCGACGCGCACCCTGGCCGAGTCCAAGCAGGTGCTGGATCAGGCCCTGAATTCCATGGACAGCGGCTTCGTCCTCGCGGACGCGCAAAACCGGCTGCTGCATTGGAACCAGCGCTATGAGCAGATGGTGCCGGGATTGAAAGGCCGGTTGAAGCCGCTGATGTCGTTTCGAGAAGCGTTTGAACTGGTGGCGCTCGAGACCTTGCCCGATGCCGACGCGCAGACCCGCCGCGCCTGGACTCAAGCGCGCGAAGACCATTTTTTGGGAAGCCAGGGACAAAGGGAAATTCTCTATCCCAACGGAAGTCTGGTGCAGGTTTCGCTGCGGCGCACGCCCGACGGCGGCACCGTGGGTGTGATCAGCGACGTGACGGCGGAGCGCAAAGACCAGGTCAGTCTGCGCATTGCGGCGATTGCCTTCGAGTCGCAGGAGGGCATGTTGGTGACCGATGCGCGTCGGCGCATCCTGCGCGTGAACAAGGCATTTTCCGACATCACGTCCTACAGCGCGCAGGATGCCGTCGGACATTACCCTCAATGGCTCAGTTCAGGAACCCAGGATAGGGCGTTTTATCGCACGCTGCGGCGCAGCGTTCGTGACCTTGGCAACTGGCAAGGCGAGATGCTGTACCAGCGCAAAACGGGGCAGGTGTTTCCCGCGCACTTGACGATCACGGCGGTGAAGGACGATGTGGGCATTGTGACCCACTTCGTGATCACCCTGCTGGACATCACCCAGCGCAAGGCGGCGGCCGAGGAAATTGAGCGACTGGCGTACCACGACGCGCTCACCGGCTTGCCCAATCGGCGCTTGTTGATGGATCGCTTGCAGCAGGCACTGAGCTCGAGCGCGCGCACCGGACGCCATGGTGCTTTGCTGTTTCTGGATCTGGACCACTTCAAAGTGCTCAACGACACCTGCGGGCACGACGTCGGCGACCTGCTGCTGCGCCAGGTGGCGCAGCGCCTGAGCAGCGCGGTACGTGAAGGCGATACCGTGGCGCGCCTGGGTGGCGACGAGTTCGTGGTGTTGCTGGAAAACTTGGGCGAGCAAGCCATCGAGGCCGCCGGGCAAAGCAAGACCGTGGGCGAGAAGGTGCTGGCTCAGTTGGGTCAAGCCTACGCCATTGGGTCCCATCAGCATCACGGCTCGTGCAGCATCGGCGCCGTGCTGTTCAGCGGACAACAGCAGTCCGTGGATGACTTGCTCAAGCAGGCCGATCTGGCCATGTACGATGTCAAGACGGCGGGTCGCAACGCCTTGCGCTACTTCGATCCGCAGATGCAAGCCTCGATTTCAGCGCGCGCCGCCATGCAGAGCGAACTGCGTCTGGCGCTGAGCGCGCAGCAGTTTGTCCTGTACTACCAACCCCAGGTGACGCACCAGGGGCGGGTGCTGGGCGCGGAGGCGCTGATCCGCTGGCAGCATCCGCAGCGTGGCCTGGTGTCGCCGCTGGCCTTCATTCCCTTGGCCGAGGAAACCGGGCAGATCTTGCCCATGGGTTTGTGGGTGCTCCAAAGCGCCTGCGCGCAACTCAAGACCTGGGAGTCTGACGCCCGCGCCAGCGCCTTGCAGCTGGCGGTGAACGTCAGTGCGCGCCAGTTTCACCAGGCCGACTTCGTGGCACAGGTGCTGGCGGTGCTGCAGCAAACCGGGGCCCGCGCGCATCTGCTCAAGCTCGAGCTCACGGAGAGCGTGGTGTTGAAGGACGTGGTCGATGCCAGCGCCAAGATGAACGCGCTCAAGGCCTTGGGCGTGAGCTTTTCGCTGGACGACTTCGGTACCGGACAGTCGTCACTCTCCTACCTGACGCAATTGCCGCTGGACCAGATCAAGATCGACCAGAGCTTTGTGCGCCACATGGACGTCAAGCCGGCCGACGCGATGATGGTGCAAACCATCATCGGCATGGCGCACAACCTGGGGCTGGAGGTCATCGCCGAGGGCGTGGAGACGCAGGCGCAGCGCGCCTTGCTCGAGCAGCACGGCTGCAAGCTGTGTCAAGGCTATTTGTTTGGCCGTCCCGTGCCGCTGGCGGAGTTCGAACGCAGCCTGTAGCGCGGCGCTGCAAAGTCAGCGCGCGGCGTCGGGCTGGAACAGGTTCTCCACCAAAGGCATGGCCTCAACCTGGGGCACATGGCAGGAGTTGCACTGCCAGCGCTGCATGTTCAACTCGGGTTCGGCGCCGGCGCTGGCGCTGGCCAGCAGATGACTCTGTCCCACGCGCGGCATCTTCTTGCCGCGAAAGTCCTCGCTGATGTGGCAATCGAGGCAATCGTTTTCGCTGCCCGTGATTTCGCCAATGCCTTCCAAGGTGTGCGGGATCAAGGGCGGCTGCCCCTTGAAGCTGCGCTCGATGAGCGCAAACTGTCCCGGCTTCCTGCCGCCATAGCTCAGAACCAAAGGCGCTTGATCCGCCGTGGCGGCAGCGCTGCCACGCAGACTGTTGACCGGCATGCTGGTGCCAGCGCAGGCGCTGAGTGCCAGGCACAGCAGGCTCAGCAGCGAGCGTATGAGGGTGATCTTCATAGGGAGTCTCCACGTTGGAAAGGTGTTGGGTTGGGCGCCAGCGCCTGCGGCCCGCGCAGCGCCCAGCCAGGCCCCGGCGCACCGGGGCCGCAAGCCAGGCGTGCGCCGCCGGGAAGCAATTCGCGGTGGGCGGTCAAGAGGGCGCGCGGTTTCATGGCGCAGCCACTCAGGCCTTGATCACCTTGCAGGCGCACTTCTTGAAGTCGGTCTGTTTCGAGATCGGGCAAGTGGCGTCCAGCGTGAGCTTGTTCACCAGCCGGTGCTCATCGAAGAAGGGCATGAACACCAGTCCGACGGGCGGCTTGTTGCGACCGCGCGTTTCCACCCGGGTGGCGATCTCGCCGCGCCGCGTTGCGACCTTCACCGTGTCACCGCGTTGCAGGCCGCGCTTGGCCGCATCGTCCGGGTGCATGTAGAGCCAGGCGTCGGGCATGGCGCGATAGAGCTCGGGCACGCGCCGCGTCATGGTGCCGGTGTGCCAGTGCTCCAGCACCCGTCCGGTGGAGAACCACAGGTCGAACTCGGCATCGGGCGCTTCGGCCGCAGGCTGGTAGGGCAGGGCGAAGGCCCAGGCTTTGCCATCGGGCTTGCCGTAGAACTTCACGCCTTCGCCTTTCTTCACGTAGGGATCAAAGCCCTCGCGGTAGCGCCACAGCGTTTCCTTGTTGTCCACCACCGGCCAGCGCAGACCGCGCGCCTTGTGGTAGCTCTCGAAGGGTGCCAGGTCATGTCCGTGGCCACGACCGAAGGAGGCGTATTCCTCGAACAATCCCTTTTGCAGGTAGAAGCCCAGTTCCGTGGACTCGTCGTTGTCAAAGCCCGGCTGGAGTTCGCTCAGCGGGAACTGGTTCACCTGGCCGTTGGCGTAGAGCACGTCAAACAGGGTCTTGCCTTTGAACTGCGGCGACTTCTCCAGCAGTTCTGCGGGCCAGACCTCTTCCACCTTGAAGCGCTTGGAAAATTCGATGTACTGCCACAGGTCCGACTTGGCCAGACCCGGCGCCTTGACCTGCTGACGCCAGAACTGGGTGCGCCGCTCGGCGTTGCCGAAAGCGCCTTCTTTTTCCACCCACATGGCCGAGGGCAGGATCAGGTCCGCCGCCATCGCCGTGACCGTGGGGTAAGCGTCCGACACCACGACGAAGTTCGCCGGGTTGCGAAAGCCGGGCCAGGTCTCGCCGTTGATGTTGGGCCCGGCCTGCATGTTGTTGGAGGTGGTGGACCAGTAGAAGTTGAGCTTGCCGTCCTTGAGCGCGCGGCTTTGCGCCACGGCGTGCAGACCGACCCAGTCGGGCACCGTTCCTGCCGGCAGTTTCCACAGTTTCTCCGCCGTCGCTCGGTGTTGCGGGTTGGTGACCTCCATGTCGGCGGGCAGGCGGTGCGCAAAGGTGCCGACTTCGCGCGCCGTGCCGCAGGCCGAAGGTTGTCCGGTGAGCGAGAACGGGCCGTTGCCGGGTTCCGAGATCTTGCCCACCAACAGGTGCACGTTGTAGATCATGTTGTTGACCCAGGTGCCGCGCGTGTGCTGGTTGAAGCCCATGGTCCAGTAGGACACGACCTTGGTCTTGGGGTCGGCGTAGGTTTTCGCCAGGGCTTCGAGTTTGTCCTTGGCGACGCCCGAAATCTCGTGCGCCTTGTCCAGCGTGTACTCGGCGACAAACTGCTTGAACTCGTCAAAGCTCATGGGCGTCGAGGCGCCGGGGTTGCCCCGGGGCTTTGCGTCGGCGCCAGGGTAGCCGTTGTTGTTGGCAAGCTGCTCGAGTGGATGGTTGGCGCGCAGGCCATAGCCGATGTCGGTCACGCCCTTGCGAAAGTTCACGTTGCGCTGGACGAACTCAAGGTTCACCGCGCCGCTTTGGATGATGTGGTTGCAGATGTAGTTCAAGATCGCCAGATCCGACTGGGGCTTGAAGATCAGCTCGCTGTCGGCGAGTTCGCAGGAGCGGTGCGTGAAGGTGGACAGCACGTTGAGCTTGACGTGCTTGGCGCTGAGGCGCCGATCCGTGATGCGCGACCAGATGATGGGGTGCATCTCGGCCATGTTCGAGCCCCATAGCACAAAGGCGTCGGCGTGCTCCACGTCGTCGTAGCAGCCCATGGGCTCGTCGATACCGAAGGTGCGCATGAAGCCGGCCACGGCCGAGGCCATGCAATGGCGCGCGTTCGGGTCGATGTTGTTGGAGCGAAACCCGGCCTTGAACAGCTTGGACGCGGCGTAGCCCTCCCAGACGGTCCACTGGCCCGAGCCGAACATGCCCACATTGCGCGGACCACCGGCCTTGAGCGCGGCCTTGCATTCTTCTTCCATGACGTCGAAGGCCTGCTTCCACGAGACATGGGCGAATTCGCCGTTCTTGTCGTAGCGGCCGTCCTTCATGCGCAGCAACGGCGCGGTGAGCCGGTCCTTGCCGTACATGATCTTGGACAGGAAATAGCCCTTGATACAGTTCAGTCCCTTGTTCACAGGGGCGTCGGGGTCGCCCTGCGTGGCCACCACGCGCTTGTCCTTGGTGCCGATGAGCACGCCGCAACCGGTGCCGCAGAAGCGGCAGACGCTCTTGTCCCAGCGCACGCCGTCGCTGCTATTGGACTGCGCCAGGGCACTGGCCGCTGGAACGCTGATGCCGATGACGGCGGCGGCGGCGCTGACGGCGTTGGCCTTGATCAGTTCTCGACGGGTGACTTGCATGGCGATAGCTCCTGCTCAGGATGGGTTTCGGTTTGCTGAAAAATCATGGCGATGCTCAGAACGCCGGGCAGGCGCTCCATTGCCTCATAACAGTTGACGGCACTGCGATCGCTCTCGCTCTCGATGGTGACGATCATCTTGCCGTCCTCGGTGCTGGCATGGACCTCGACGCCGGGCATCTGGCTGAGGCTTTGCTGCAGGCACTGGTGCTGGCCCGATTGGGCGTAAACGATGGCGCTGGAGATGTTCAAAAGGGGCTTTCGCAAGGCGCTGGCTGACCGCAGCAACTCCTGCGAATGGCGCGAATTCTAGGTCGCTGGCTCACTCGATTTGTTGACTTGCGTCAATCTTTCCATGCTTAATAGGCCTTTCCTTTGTTGCGCCGCAGCTTGTCTTAAGTCAAGCCTTGGCGGCGCCATCCCAGGGACAATCGGCGCGCTTGTTCCGTGCGTTTGCACCCCAACTCAAGGAGGAATTCATGCGCCTGGACGCTTTATTTTTTACCTCGGCGCGCGTGCGCCACGCCGCCGCGCTGTGCGGCCTTTGCGCCCTGGCCCTGGGCGCCGCTGCGCAAGACGCGGCCAAGCCGAAGTCCGCCGGTGTTCCCGTCAAAGTCACGGCCGAGATGACGGGCGCTGGCATCGTCTCCAGCGGTGTCGCGTCGCTGCCGATTCCGCCGGTCACGGGCAGCCGCAAGAACCCGGTGCCGTCCTGGGGCAAACCGCTGCCGTATCCGATCGTGATTGCCGACCGGCGCAACAACCGGCTGATTGAAATCGCGCCCGACAAGAGCATCGTTTGGGAGTTTGTCTCGCCCAGCCTGGCGGTGTACCGGGGCAACGAGGACGTGAATTTTTCCGCCGATGGCAAGACGCTGGCCGTGAGCGAGGAAGACAACTTTGACATCCACCTCGTGGACTACGAAAAGAAGGCCTTGACCTGGACCTATGGCACGCCCGACACCCGGGGCAAAGGACCGGGCCTGCTGAACTATCCCGACGACGCGCACCTGCTGGCCGATGGCAAGGTCATCACCGCCGACATCCGCAATTGCCGCATCATCATCATCGACCCCAAGACCGACCAGATCACCACGCAGTGGGGCACGCCGGGCAAGTGCAAACACAACCCGCCGCACGAACTCGCGCATCCCAACGGCGCCACGCCGCTGGAGAACGGCGATATCCTGGTGACGGAGATTTCCGACGCCCGGATCTCGCGCATCACGCGCGAGGGCAAGGTGTTGTGGAGCGTGAAGGCACCCAACATCCGCTACCCCTCCGACGCCTTCATGACGTTGGACGGCAAGCAGGTGATCGTCGCGGACTTCTGGAAACCCGGGCGCGTCGTGATCTTCGATCCGGCCACGCGCAAGATCAGCTGGGAGTATTTCGTCAAGGAGGGCGAGGGCATGCTGGACCACTCCAGCATTGCGCGCGAGTTGCCCGATACCCACGACATCTTCATCGTGGACGATCTGCACGACCGGGTGATGGTGATCGATCGTGTCACCAAGAAGGTCATCTGGCAGTACGGCGAGAAGCTGGTCAAAGGCCACAAGCCCGGCTACCTGTTCTACCCGGACGGCTTCGACATCGACGTGTTTCGCGACTGGAAAGCGGCCTTGGGCAAGCGCTGAAGCTGCATTCGCGGGCCAACCCCGTAGGTCGGGTTCGCCTTCAGGGCCTAAGCCGACACCAGGCGATGTATCGGCTTACGCTACGCTAACCCGACCTACGAACTTTGCAATCGGTCGGTCTTGGTGTTTTCCGCAAGCCAGGCGACAGAATTTGCCGCTACAGTTCGCAGCGGTAGGACATATTTTCAATAAAGGAGCAAGACCATGAATCAAAAAGTAGCTTACGTCACCGGTGGCATGGGTGGCATCGGAACCGCCATTTGCCAGCGCATGAGCAAGGAAGGTTTCACCGTCATCGCGGGTTGCGGCCCGACGCGTGACCACGCCAAGTGGATCGCCGAGCAGGCGGCACTGGGTTACACGTTCCACGCCTCCGTTGGCAATGTGGGCGATTGGGAGTCCACCGTCGCGGCTTTTCAGAAGGTCATGGCCGAGCACGGCCAGGTTGACGTGTTGGTGAACAATGCCGGCATCACGCGCGACGGGCAATTCCGCAAGATGAGCAAGGCCGATTGGGACGCCGTGATCTCGACCAATCTGGACAGCATGTTCAACGTCACCAAGCAGGTGATCGAAGGCATGATTGAGCGCAACTGGGGTCGCATCATCAACATCAGCTCGGTGAATGGCCAAAAGGGCCAGTTCGGTCAAACGAACTATTCCACCGCAAAGGCCGGCTTGCATGGTTTCACCATGGCGCTGGCGCAGGAAGTCGCCTCCAAGGGCGTGACCGTGAACACCGTCAGCCCAGGCTACATCGGCACCGAAATGGTCAAGGCGATTCGCCCCGAAGTGCTGGAAAAGATTGTCGGCACCGTGCCGGCCAAACGCCTCGGAACACCGGAAGAAATTGCCTCCATCATTGCCTGGTTGGCATCGGACGAGGGCGGCTACGCCACCGGCGCCGACTTCTCGGTCAACGGCGGTTTGCACATGGGCTGATGGCCCCTTTGCCGGCCTGACCCCGACCCCGCTGCGGCGGGGTTTTTTGTGGGCGGCCCGCTTTCATTTGGTTGCGATCATTACACCGCGCCTGTGGCTTGCTTGGCGCCGTACGGGCATCATGGCGAGAAGTCAATTTGACCTTAAGCGGAGGGCCCAAGCCATGAGCATGCAACTTCACCAGCAACTGAGTCTGTTCGCCGGCATGGGTCTGAGCCTGTGTCACCCCATCGGCCAGACAGCGCCCGCCATCCCCAGGTCCGGCCTGACGCTGAGCGAGCGCGCCGCACTGGCCGCGCGCCGGCAAATGGCCAGCTTTAGCCGCCTGGCCGATACGCGCGAATCGGCGGCCCAGGCCTATTTGGGCGGGCAACGCGCGGCCGGCCCGCGAGCGCTCGCCAACGACCGGTCTGCCGGCATGTTGCCGGCGCTGCGCACGCTCATCCAGCCCCAGCCTTGATCAATCCGGGGGTGGGCAGGCGGATTGCGCCAACGCCATTAACTGGCCCTGCGCGTCCTGCACCCAACCCACCACTTGCACGCGCTCGGGCCTTGTGCCCTCGGGCAGGCTCATGGGGCGCGACTCGAACAGGCGCTGCGGCGCCGCAGGCATCGGAGCCAGGTCCCATGCAGTCAGCAGCATGTTGCGCACCAGCTGGCGGGCGATGGGCGTGCCTTCGCTGCCCGCAGCGATCGACTCCACCAGCAGCAGCACCGCCGTCCAGGGCCCGCCGCTGGGCGGGCTGAGTTCGATGGACGCACCGACGTAATTCGCCAGCGCCGGTCCGCGCGCGACGCGCAGGCTGTGGCCGCTGGTCGTCACCGCTTGGCCCAGCACCATCGATGACGCAGGCGCGGCGGCGTGCAGCAGGTCCAGGCGCTGCAGCGCGTCGCGCGTGGCCGCAGCCGACAGCGCGGCCGCTTCGCCGCGGGCGCTCGGGACGATCCAGTCCAGCACCAGCGTGGCGGCAGGCTCGATCCGCTGGTTCGACTCGGGCGCGCTCCAGCAGAGTTCGCAATCGGCGTTGAGAAAGCGCTCGGCCAGGGCCAGCGGGGCGCTCTGGCCATCGCTGGAACAGACGGCTTGGGCTTGGGCCAAGGCGGCGCTGCCGGCCAGGATCAGGGTGGTGAGTAACTTCATGGGCTGCGAGCTTCCTACAATCGGGGCATGTTCACCGAAGTCGCGCCAGATTCCCCTCTCTTACACCACCTGAATCCGGAGCAGTTTGCCGCCGTCACCTTACCGGCCGAGCACGCGCTGATTCTGGCCGGTGCCGGCTCGGGGAAAACCCGGGTCCTCACCACCCGCATCGCCTGGCTGCTGCAGACCGGCCAGGTCACGCCGGGCGGCGTGCTGGCCGTGACCTTCACCAACAAGGCCGCCAAGGAGATGATGACGCGCCTCTCAGGCCTGCTGCCGGTGAATGTGCGTGGCATGTGGATCGGCACGTTTCACGGCCTGTGCAACCGCTTTCTGCGTGCGCACTACAAACTCGCCAGCCTGCCGCAGAGCTTCCAGATCCTGGACACGCAGGACCAGTTGAGCGCCATCAAACGGCTGTGCAAGCAGTTCAGCGTGGACGAGGAGCGCTTCCCGCCCAAGCAGTTGCAGTGGTTCATCGCCGGTTGCAAGGAGGACGGCCAGCGTGCCAAGGACGTGATTGCGACCGACCCGGACACGCGCAAGAAGGCCGAAATCTACGCGCTCTACGAGGACCAGTGCCAGCGCGAAGGCGTGGTCGATTTCGGTGAACTGATGCTGCGCAGCTACGAGCTGCTGCGCGACAACGACCCGATTCGCGAGCACTACCAGCGCCGCTTTCGTCACATCCTGATCGACGAGTTTCAGGACACGAACCAGCTGCAATACGCCTGGATCAAGATGCTTGCCGGCGAGGTTCAGGGCGCGGAGTTTGCCAGCCGCAACTGCGTGCTGGCCGTGGGTGACGACGATCAGAGCATCTATGCGTTTCGCGGCGCGCGCGTGGGCAACATGGCCGACTTCGTGCGCGAATTCCATGTGCGCCATCAGATCAAGCTGGAAGAAAACTACCGCAGCGGCAGCAACATCCTGGACTCGGCCAACGAGCTCATCAGCCACAACAGCAAGCGCCTGGGCAAGAACTTGCGCACGGCCCAGGGCCCGGGCGAACCGGTGCGCGTCTATGAATCAAGCAGCGACTTCGCCGAAGCGCAGTGGATGGTGGACGAGATGCGCCAACTGGTGCGCGAAGGCCACGAGCGCAAGGAAATTGCCGTGCTCTACCGCTCCAACGCACAGAGCCGGGTGATCGAGACCGCGCTCTTCAACGCCGCCATGCCGTATCGCGTGTATGGCGGCCTGCGCTTCTTCGAGCGCGCCGAAATCAAGCACGCGCTGGCCTATCTGCGCCTGCTGGAGAACCCGCGCGACGACACCAGCTTTTTGCGCGTGGTGAACTTTCCGGCGCGCGGCATTGGGGCGCGCAGCCTGGAGCAGTTGCAGGACGCGGCGCGTGCCATGGGCTGCTCGCTCAGCGACGCGGTCAGCGCGGTGAGCGGCAAGGCGGGCGGGAACCTGGGCGCCTTCGTCGCCAAGATCGACGTGCTGCGCGAGCAGACGCAGGGCCGCACGCTGCGCGAGATCATTGAACTGGTGCTCGAGCACAGCGGCCTGATCGACTTCTACAAGGCCGAGCGCGAAGGCGCGGACCGGGTCGAGAATCTGGAGGAACTGGTGAACGCCGCCGAGAGCTTTGTCACGCAGGAAGGCTTTGGCCGCGACGCCGTGGCGCTGCCGGTGGACGAACTTGGCCAGAGTCCCGCCAGTCAGGGCTTGGGCGGCGACTGGCCCCCGCCCTCTCCCGCTAGCGGGCGAGGGCGTGAGGAGGTCCAAAGTGCCGGGCCCAGAGCCAGTGAAGAAAATGACCACCCGGCATGGAGATCAAGTGACGCAGCCGACGCGCTTGAACTTTCCCCCCTCCCTCCGGGAGAGGGCAGGGGGGAACCCTTCAATCCCGAAACCGGCGAAACCCTGTCACCGCTCGCCGCTTTCCTCACGCACGCCGCTTTGGAATCGGGCGACAACCAGGCGCAGGCCGGGCAGGACGCGATCCAGTTGATGACCGTGCACTCGAGCAAGGGGCTGGAGTTCGACTGCGTTTTCATCAGCGGGCTGGAGGAAGGACTGTTCCCGAACGAGCGCGCGCTGAGCGAGCGCGAAGGCATCGAGGAAGAGCGCCGCCTCATGTATGTGGCGATCACGCGGGCGCGCAAGCGCCTGTACCTGAGCCACTCGCAAACGCGCATGCTGCACGGCCAGACGCGCTACAACATGAAGAGCCGTTTCTTCGACGAACTGCCCGAAGCCGCGCTCAAATGGATCACGCCCAAGAACGCCGGCTTTGGCTCGGGGGCCGGCTTCACGCCAAATGCCAACGCCGGGTATCGACGTGAGTCCGCCTATAGCGGCTATGACAAGGGGACGCCAAGCTTCCCCAGCCCGGCGGTTCCGGTGCAAAAGGCCGCTGCGGCCCACGGCCTGCGCGCGCACATGAAGGTGTTTCACAACAAGTTCGGCGAAGGCACGGTGCTCACGCTCGAAGGCGTGGGCGACGAGGCTCGCGCCCAGATCAACTTCCCGCGCCACGGCGTGAAGTGGCTGGCGCTGAGCGTGGCCAAGTTGACGCCGGTGCCGTGAAACTCGAACGACCTATGACCGACCCAACTAACTCTCTGGCGCAGCGCTTGATCCGCAACTTCAATGACGTGCCCATGCAGTTGCACCTGCGTCAGCCGCTGTACGAGAGCCTGGGCGCGCGTCTGGCTCAGGGTACGGCGGCAGTCAAACTGGGTGCTTCGGTGGACACAGTGGCGCCCGGAAAAGTCTCCTGCCCCTACCATTTCCATCATGCCCAGGAGGAGATGTTCATTGTCATCGAGGGTTCTGGGACGCTGCGCGTGGCAGGGGAAATGCTGCCGCTGCGCAGCGGCGACGTGGTCTTCATTCCCCCTGGACCAGACTATGCTCATCAGATCATCAACACATCGAGTCAGCCGATGAAGTACTTGTCGATCAGCACGCAGGACTCGCCCGAGGTCGTCGAGTATCCCGATTCAAAAAAATTCATGGCCAAGGTGGCAACGGGCGACGCGAGTGCCTTTCGCGCGATCCAGCACAGCAGCAATTCGGTGGATTATTGGGAGGGCGAGCCTTGATGCCGCGTCGCTTGGCCGCCGCCGCGCTGTCGATTGCGGCGTTGTCGGGATCGGCCCACGCAGCCACCGAGTCGCTCCACCCCTGCCGCGTCCCGGGTTTTTACACCGAAGTGCAGTGCGGCGTGCTGCAGCGCGCGCTGGATCCAGCACATCCGCAGGGCACGCAGATCGACGTGCATTACGTGGTGGTGCCGGCGCTGGCACGACGCAAGCTGGCCGATCCGGTGTTCTTTCTGGCCGGGGGTCCGGGGCAGAGCGCGATCGGCGTGGCGCCGATGATTTCGCAGCAAATGAGCCGACTGAACAACCGGCGCGATCTGGTGTTCGTCGATCAACGCGGCACGGGCAAGTCAGCACCGCTGATGTGCGACGAGGACCGAAGGGCGACGCTCTCGCAGTTGTTGGACAACAAGCGCCGCGAGCAGTTGCTGCGGCAGTGTCTAGCGCAACTGCAGCAACTTCCCTACGGCGATCTGCGTTTTTTTACCACCACCCTGGCGATGCAGGACGTGGACGCCGTGCGCCAGGCGCTGGGCGTCGAGCGCATCAATCTGGTCGGCGTCTCCTACGGCACGCGCGCTGCATTGGAGTTCATGCGGGCATTCCCGCAAGCCGTGCGGCGCAGCGTGATCGATGGCGTGGCGCCGCCCGACATGGTCCTGCCGGCGAGCACCTCCAGCGACAACCAGGCCGCGTTCGACGCGCTGCTGAGCGCGTGCGAACAGGAGGCCGCATGCGCCAGGACCTACCCGCAACTGCGTGGCGACTGGCAGCGGCTGCTGGCCAGCTTGCCCACGGCGGCAACGGTCACGCACCCGCTCACGGGGCTGAGCGAGCCCGTGACGATCACGCGTGAGGCGCTGCTCAGCGGCGTGCGCATGCCGCTGTATTCGGCGCTCACGGCCTCCGCCCTGCCTCAGGCCATCAGCGCGGCGGCTCAGGGGCGCTTTGAACCGCTGCTGGCGCTGGGATCGGGCTTTGGCACCAGAGGCGTGAACCGCCTGGCCGAGGGCCTGCATTTTTCCGTGGTCTGCGCCGAGGACATGCCGCGCCTGAACGCTGCAGTCGATCCGCCCGGTGCGGACTTTGGATCGGAGTTCAGCCAGATCTACGCGCACAGCTGCAGCTTCTGGCCGCGCGCCAGCGTGCCCAGCGCGTTCTATTCGATTCCCGCGAGCGCCACGCCGGTGCTGGTGCTCAGCGGTGGCATCGACCCGGTCACGCCGCCGCGCCACGGTGCGCGCGTGGCGCTGGCCTTGGGCCCCTTGGCGCGGCACGTGGTGGTGCCCAGTGCCGGCCACTTCGTGCTGAGCCTGGGCTGCATGCATGAGGCGCTGTTTCGCTTCATTGACGCCGCCGCCGACGCGGATGCCGGGAAGGTCGATGCCGCTTGTGCGGCGAAAATTCCGCGTCCTGCGGCCTTCATTCCGGTGGCGCGGGCAGGGCAGGGCACACCATGATCCAGATCGAACAACTCGCAAAATCCTTTGCCGCCGCGCCCGCGCCGCGCCAGGGTTTCGCGCTCAAGGACTGGTCTTTCAAACGCCGCGCCATGCCGCCGGTGCAGGCCGTGCGCGACGTGAGTTTCACCGCACCCAACGGGCACATCACCGGGCTGCTCGGACCGAATGGCGCGGGCAAGACCACGACGCTGCGCATGCTGGCCGGCCTGATCACGCCCGACGCCGGGCGCATGACGGTGGACGGCATTGACGTGGTGGCGCAGCCGCAGGCTGCAGTGGCAACCATGGGCGTGTTGAGCGATGCGCGGGGTCTGTACCCGCGCCTGAGCGCACGCGAGAACATCGTTTATTTCGGCCTGCTCCAGGGCATGAGCCGCGACGCGGCCCAGACGCGCGCCGAAACCCTGGCGCAGATGCTGGACATGAAGCCGCTGCTGGAGCGCCGCACCGAGGGCTTCAGCCAGGGCGAGCGCATGAAGACGGCGCTGGCGCGCGCGCTGGTGCACGACCCGGCCCACATCGTGCTCGATGAACCCAGCAACGGCCTGGACGTGCTCGCCACGCGCGCCTTGCGCGAGTCGTTGCGCTTCTTGCGCACGCCCGCAGGCGGCAGCAAATGCATCGTCTTTTCCACGCACATCATGCAAGAGGTGC
Source organism: uncultured beta proteobacterium (assembly GCA_903844215.1). Taxonomy (GTDB): domain Bacteria; phylum Pseudomonadota; class Gammaproteobacteria; order Burkholderiales; family Burkholderiaceae_C; genus CAIKVZ01. The sequence continues at coordinate 17,224 of CAIMSP010000016.1, forward strand.
AGCGCCTGTGCGACAGCGTGGTGGTGGTGTCTCATGGCCGCACCGTGGCCAGTGGCACGGTGGCTGAACTGCTGGAGCGCACCGGCGAAAGTGATTTTGAGGAGGCCTTCGTGAAACTGGCGTTTCCTGATACTTTGCGGGACAGAGCGGGGTTACGCGATGCGAACCCCGCTCTGTCCCCAACTGAGCGGGGGCAGGTATGAACCCCTGGCGCAGCGCGCTGGCGGTGTTCCGCAAGGAGTGGCTCGACGCCATGCGGGATCGGCGCACGCTGCTCGTGGTCCTGGTTTCCGCCGTGCTCATCGGGCCGCTGGCCTTGCTGGCGCTGTCGGGCTTGATCGCCTCGCTCGAAGCCAAGGCCGAGCAGCGCGAGCTGGTGGTGGCGGGCATCGGCTACGCGCCTTCGTTGCGCAACTATGCCGAACGCCAGACCTGGACCCTCCGCGAGGCGCCGAGTGACTATGAACAGCGGCTCAAGGATTCCAAGCTGGGCGATCCGGTGCTGGTGATTGCCAAGGATTTTGAGGCCGAGCTGCTGCGTGGCGACAGTCCCGAGGTCGAACTCGTGAGCCACAGCGCCAATCCGCAGAGTCAAGCCGGTGCGCGGCGCGTGGCCGAGCTGCTGCGCGGCTTCAACCAGGAACGCGTGGGCTTGACGCTGGCGCTGCGCGGCGTCGCGCTGGAACTGCTCACGCCGATGAAAGTGCAGGAAGTCGATCTGGCGAACATGCAGGCGCGGGCCGCGCAGTTCACCGGCATGGTGGCCCTCATCGTGCTGCTGGCGGTGGTCTCGGGCGCATTGAATGCGGCGCTGGACAGCACGGCGGGCGAGCGCGAGCGCGGCTCGCTCGAACCCCTGCTCATGAACCCGGTCACCGGCATGGCGCTGGTGCTGGGCAAGTGGGGCGCGGTGGCGGCGGTGAGCATGCTGGTGGCGGTGCTGAGTTGCCTGAGTTTTCTACCCAGTCAATGGCTGCTCAGAAGCGAAAATTTGCAGGCCATGTTTCAGTTCGGTTGGACCGAAATGGCGCTGTTTCTGGTGCTGCTGCTGCCGTTCGCGGCAGCCATATCGGCCATGCTGATGGCGGTGGCGATCCGCTGCAAGAGCTACAAGGAGGCGCAGGCCAACAGCACGGTGGTGATGATGGCGGTGATGTTTCTGGCGTACGTTCCGATGTTCAACCAGACCGGTGAAGAGCCCTGGCATTTATGGGTGCCCGCGCTGGCGCAGAACAGCCTGATGTTGCGCGTGCTCAAGGGCGAGGGCCTCACGGCTCAGCAGTGGCTCGTGCCGCTGTTCGTCTGCGCGCTGCTCAGCACCCTGTGCCTGGGGTTTGTCGCGCGCCGTCTGCGCGGCGCGGCGGTCAAGTGATGGCGTCGTGCGGCGCTTCCGGCGGCGTGGCGATAAAGCTGTCGGCAAAGGTGAAGTAGAGCGAACTGAAGAACAGCGCCATCATTAGCATGGCGGCGGGCATCACGGCGCTGGCCGCGGCCTCGGCGCTGGCGATCAGCGTGACCGCGCTGATGGTGAGCACGAGCACGAACACGAAGGCAAAAAACCAGATCAGTCCGAACACCAGGTAAGCGCCCAGGTTGCGCATGCAGGCGATGAAGCTGAAGAACAGCGCCTTGACCGGGGGAATGCCATGCCAGTGCACCAGCGCCGGCGCGTGCCAAAACAGCAGCGACAGCGGCAGATTCAAGCCCATGGCGAGCCACATCGCCCCCTGGAAGTCGCCCTGGTCCAGGATCTCGCGGGTGATCGCGCCGCCATTGAGATAGAAGCGCGCAAACTGGCCGCCATCGACCAGCGCGGACACGCCCATGATGCACAGGAAACTCACAGCGTACAGCGCGCCCAGCAGCAGGATGGCGCGCGATTCCTGGCGTCCGGCGCGCAGCGCGCTGGCCAGAATCCAGGGCATGGGAAATTTGCCCTTGCTCGTTTCCTGCGTCGCGGCCATGAAACCCAGGGTGGCGGCGGGCAGCAGGCCCAGCACCAGTGCGCTGCCGACATAGGGCAGCATGCTCACCACCGTCATCACCGCGATGAACATGAAGAACAGACCGGTCAAGGCCAGCGGCTGCTTGAAGAAGGTGCGGATGCCAAGTTGGACCCATTGCACACCGGTGCGGGCGGGAACGATATTCAGTTTCATAGAGAAGAGTTCATGCGGGAGCGTCGAGTGTGACAGGGCGGGCGACGCGCTCGCGCAACACGCGCTCAAACTGACCCGGATCGTGGGCCTGCAACAGTTGCGCGTCGCGTGGCAAGTGAAAATCCCACAGGCGCGAGAGCCAAAAGCGCAAGGCCGCCGCGCGCAACATGGCTGGCAGCAGGCCGCGCTCGGCCTGGGTCAGGGGCCGCACCTGGCCGTAGGCGCGCAGCAGCGCGGCAAAGCGTGCTGCGTCGGGTGCTGCCGTGTGCGGGTCCATGGTCCAGTCGTTCAGGCACACGGCCAGGTCGAACAGCCAACTGTCGACACCGGCGAAGTAGAAGTCGAACACGCCGCTCAACTGCTCGCCTTCGAACAGGGCGTTGTCGCGGAACAGGTCGGCGTGGATCGGGCCGCGCGGCAGCGCCGCATAGGCCGAAGAGGCCGCGACATGGTTCTGGTAGGCCAGCTCGCTGCACAGCAGCGCCGCTTGGGCCTGGTCCAGAAAGGGCAGCACCACCGGCACGGTCGCGTTCCACCAGTCCAAGCCGCGCAGATTCGGCTGGCTCGCGCCGAAGTCACGGCCCGCCAGGTGCAATTGCGCCAGTGTCGTTCCGAGCGACGCGCAATGGGCCGCCTGCGGCGCCAACTGGCTTGCGCCCGGCAGGCGGTTCACCAAGGCCGCCGGTTTGCCCTGGACGCGGTGCAAGATCTGCCCCAAGCCATTGGCCATGGGCAGCGGCACGGGCAGGCCGCGCTGTGCCAGATGGCGCATCAGGTTCAGATAAAAGGGCAGCTGCTCGAAACTCAGACGCTCGAACAGCGTGAGCACGTAGTGGGAGACGCTGCCGCCCTGCTCGGCGCTGACGAAGTAGTTGGTGTTCTCGATGCCGCCGGAACTCCCTTGCAGCGACTGCAGTTCCCCCAAAGCCAGATGTTGCAGTAGTTCCTGTGCTTGAGAAAAATCGACTTCGGTATAGACGGCCATGGGTCAGTGGCAGAGCAGCGCAGCGCTTGGCGTAGAAAAAAAATGTGCAAAGTGCATGCTTGGATTGTAGGATGGGCAGAACACAAGGAATATCCAATGGCGCGCATGCAGGAATCGAGCAAGAAGGAATGGGCCAGCAAGGTGCTGGCCCTGGTCAAGGGCGGCAACACCACGGCGGCACTGAATCAGATCAAGGTCGCGCCCAGCGTGAAGGATCTCAAGCAACTGCAGGCGGCGCTCATTCTCGCCAAGCTGCAACCCGCACAGCCTGCGGTGGACACCGTGATCGCCGATCAGATCGACGCCCTGACGGCACCGCGCCTGCACCGCTCGCCCTGAATAATTGGAATCTGACCCCAATTAGTTTTGATATCCGCGCGTGCTCTGCGCCACCTGCACCCGCTCGGGCTGGTTGCTGCGTCCTGGCACGGAAGATCACAACGAAGCGGGCCATGGCTGGGGTCGAGGTGGGCAACGCTGGCATCATCGGCGCGCCCTTGGAACTGCGGTCGCGAGCACAAGGCTTGATTGGGGTCAAGACTCGACATCGAGCCGCGCCAACCTAGGGTTTACACTTAGTCGCATGAATTCACCCTTGAACAACGACCTGATCGAGAACTTCACCTACGACGAAATCAGACTCGGCCAAAGCGCGCGCCTGCTGCGCACCTTGACCCTGGCCGATATCGAGGCCTTCGCCGCCGTCTCGGGCGACACCAATCCCGCGCATACCGACCCCGAATTTGCCAACGACACGCTGTACCACGGCGTCGTGGCGCACGGCATGTGGGGTGGGGCGCTGATTTCGGCCCTGCTGGGGACCAAGTTTCCCGGTCATGGAACGATTTATCTGGACCAGGTGCTGCACTTCGTCAAACCGGTGCACGTGGGCGACACGGTCACGGTCACGGCGATGGTGCAGAGCAAGGACGACACGCGCAAGAGCGTCGAACTCGATTGCCAGGTGCTGAACCAAAAGGGCGAGCGTGTGCTGCACGGCACCGCCCGGGTGCTGGCACCCGAGCAGAAAGTGCGCTTGCCGCGCGTGCATGCGCCCAGGATTCAGCTGTTCGATCCGCAGGCGCGGTTCCAGGACCTGCTGGCGCTGGGCCAGCATCTGGCGGCGGTGCGTTGCGCGGTGGTGCATCCCTGCGACCTGGAGTCGCTCAGCGGCGCCATGGATTCGGCGGGCCACGGCCTCATCGTGCCGGTGCTGATCGGGCCCGAGGCGCGCATTCGCAAGCTCGCCGCGGAATCGGGAATCGATCTGAACGGGGCCGAGTTCGTGTCTGAACCGCACAGCCACGCGGGCGCTGAGCGCGCCGCCGAGATGGCCGCCAGCGGCGCCGTCGAAATCATCATGAAGGGCAGCCTGCACACCGACGAGTTGATCGTGGCCGTGCTCAAACGGGCCGAGCTGCGCACCGGGCGCCGCATGTCGCACGTGTTTCGCTTTGACGTTCCGCTGTACAGCAAGCCTTTGCTCATCACCGATGCGGCGCTGAACATTCGCCCCAGCCTGCAAGAGAAGGTGGACATCATCCAGAACGCCATCGACTTCGCGCGCATCATGGGCGTGGATGTGCCCAAGGTGGCGATCCTGTCGGCCGTGGAGACCGTGAACCCCAGCATCCCTTCCACGCTGGACGCGGCGGCGCTGTGCAAGATGGCCGAGCGTGGCCAGATCCGGGGCGGCATCCTGGACGGCCCGCTGGCCTTTGACAACGCCATTTCGGCGCACGCCGCGCAGATCAAGAAGATCGAATCCAAGGTCGCCGGTGACGCCGACATCCTGGCCGTGCCGGACCTGGAGTCGGGCAATATGCTGGCCAAGCAACTGGAGTATCTGGCTGGTGCCAGCGGCTCGGGTCTGGTGCTGGGCGCGCGCGTTCCCATCGCGCTGACCAGTCGTGCCGACGGCCCGATGAACCGGGTCGCTTCGGCCTTGCTGGCCAAGCTGGCGGCGCACGATGCGCGGCGCAGCCAACTGCGCGCACAGCAGTAGCCCGCGCCCATGGCCATCCTCGCCGTCAACGTCGGCTCCTCCACGCTGAAATTTTCCATCCACCCGCGCCAGGGTGATCAAGTCCAGGCCCGCGTCTTCAGTGGCAGCATTCAAGGCCTTGAGCCCGGTGGTGCACCTCTGATGGAATGGGAATTCCGCGGGCAGCGCCAGAACCGGCCACTGCCGTCCAGCGCCAGCGATCCTTTCGGGCAGGCGCTGCGCAGCCTGAGTGAGCTGCTCGGCACGGAGCCGGCCTTGCCCGCCATCGAAGCCGTGGCGCACCGCGTGGTGCACGGCGGGCGCGACTTCAGCGCCAGCGTGCTCGTCAGCGCCGACGTTTTGCAGCGCCTCGCCCGCCTCAATTCGCTGGCGCCGCTGCACCAGCCGCACAATTTGCAAGGCATCCGCGCGTTTCAAAAGGCCTTTCCCGACCTGCCCCAGGTGGCGTGTTTTGACACCGCGTTTCACGCCAGCCTGGCCGAGATCGATTACGCGTTTGCCCTGCCGCAAGAGCTGGCCGATCAGGGTCTGCGCCGTTATGGCTTTCACGGCCTGTCCTACCAGTACGTGATGGGCGTGCTGCAACAGCGCAGCGCGCGGGCTGGTGGACGGGTGCTCATGGCCCATCTGGGCAACGGCGCCAGTCTGTGCGCGGCCTTGGGCGGGCGCAGCCACGCCACCACCATGGGGTTTTCCGCGCTGGATGGGCTGATGATGGGGACGCGCACCGGTACGCTCGATCCCGGCGTGCTGCTCTACCTGCTGGAGCAAGGCTGGGATCACGCCCGGCTGGAGCGCCTGCTCTACCGGCAAAGCGGCTTGCTCGGCGTCTCCGGCATCTCGGCCGACATGCGCACGCTGCGCGCTGACGGCAGCGCGCAAGCGCAGCGCGCCATCGACCTGTTCACGCGCCGCGTGGTGCGCGAGTCAGGGGCGCTGGTGGCATGCGTGGGCGGGCTGGACCTGATCGCCTTCAGCGGCGGCATCGGCGAGCACGACGCCACCTTGCGCGCCCAGGTTGGCGCACAACTGGGCTGGCTGGGCGTGGTCGTGGACGAGGCGCTGAACCAGCAGGCCACGGGCAGCGAGGTCCTGGCCATTCATGCTCCGCAAAGCCGCGTCCAGGTCTGGGTCATTCCCACCGATGAAGGCCTGGTTGCAGCGCAGGAAGCGGCACGGTTGATCTCAACCCACTGAGCGCATCAGACTCCGGATACTTCAACGCACGCCTGGGCCTGAGTCAACAGCGCGTCTTCGATGACTGGTCGACCATCGAGAAGGAGCTTGAGAGTGGCTGCGCGGGACAGGTTTTGCGTTCTGAGCCAAATGACCTGGGGCGGCTGGCCCCAAACCAGCGAAAGCTCTTCAAAATCCGCATCACGCGTGACGATGACAAAACCTTGATCCCTCGCGAATTGCCAGACTTGGGTGTCCGATGCGGCGCCGAGACCCTCCAGTGCGACTTGGGTACTCCCCGGCTCGTCGGGCTGAAGGAACGGCAGCAATCGCCGCGATAAATTTTCGTCCAGCAGCAACTTCATTGCATACACGGTAATGCGCAAGCCCCTTATGCAGGGCCGACCGCCCCGCTTTCCCGGCACCAACGTCATTCTGCTCATGCTTGCATTTCTCATCTTTTGTCAAACGACGATTTTCACCACTTCACGCCGAAATCGGATGCGGGAAGTGTCATGTCCCAGGGCCAGAGAATGCCTTGGTGCAGCCATCGCTCGAGCGCAGGCAAAATGTCTGCATGAGCGACACCCCCATCCCATCACCCAAAAAGACCCTGCTGCTGGTTGACGGCTCCAGCTACCTGTACCGCGCGTTTCATGCCATGCCCGATTTGCGCGCCGTGCCGGGCGACCCCCAGAGTGCGCCCACGGGCGCGATCCGCGGCATGATCAACATGCTGCAAAAGCTGCGCAAGGACCAGCCGGCCGATTACGCCGCCTGCGTGTTCGACGCCAAGGGGCCGACCTTTCGGGACGCGATCTACCCCGAGTACAAGGGCCACCGCTCGCCCATGCCCGACGACCTGAGAGCGCAGATCGCGCCGATCCACGAAGTGGTGCGCCTGATGGGTTGGACGGTGCTCGACGTTCCCGGCGTGGAAGCGGATGACGTGATCGGCACGCTGGCCGTGACCGCCGCGCGCCAGGGCATCGAAGTCGTGGTGTCCAGCGGCGACAAGGATCTGGCGCAACTGGTGGACGAGCACATCACCATCATCGACACCATGAACGGGCGCCGACGCGATCTGGCTGGTGTGCAGGAGGAGTTTGGCGTGCCGGCGCGACTCATGGTGGACTACCAGGCGCTGGTGGGCGACGCGGTGGACAACGTGCCCGGCGTGCCCAAGGTGGGCCCCAAGACCGCCGCCAAGTGGCTGCAGGAATACGGCTCGCTCGACGCCATCGTGGCGAATGCCGACAAAATCGGCGGCGCGGTGGGCGAGAACTTGCGCAAGTCGCTGGACTGGCTGCCCACCGGGCGCGCGCTGCTCACGGTCAAGACCGATTGCGATCTGGACGGCTACATGCCCGGCCTGCCGCTGCTCGATTCGATCGCGCCCAGTGCCATGCGCAACGCCGAACTGAAGGCCTTTTACGAGATGTACGGCTTCAAGGGGCTGGCGCAGGCGATCGGTGGCGCGGCCGAACCCGAGCCCGTAAAGGCGCGCGCCAAGAAAGCAGATGCCCCGAACCCGAACGAGCCTGGACTGTTCGACGAACCCGAAACCTCAGACGCTCCGTTGGCTCCCGCAGTGATCAGCACGCTGGCCTACGACACCGTCCTCACCTGGGACGCCTTCGACGCCTGGATGACGAAAATCGAGGCGGCCGAGTTGGTGGCGCTGGACACCGAGACCACTTCGCTGGACGAGATGCGCGCCGAGATCGTCGGCCTGAGCTTCAGTGTCACGCCGGGCGAGGCGGCCTACATCCCGCTGGCGCACCGCTACCCGGACGCGCCCGAGCAGTTGCCGCGCGAACAAGTGCTCTCGCGCCTGAAGCCCTGGCTGGAGAATGGTCAACGAGCCAAGCTGGGCCAGCACGTCAAGTACGACCGCCATGTGTTTGCGAACCACGGCATCGAGGTGCAGGGCTACGCGCACGACACCATGCTGCAAAGCTATGTGCTCGAAGTGCACAAGCCGCATGGCTTGGCCAGTCTGGCGTTGCGCCATCTGGAACGCAGCGGCATCAGCTTTGAAGACCTGTGCGGCAAGGGCGCGCACCAGATCTGTTTCGACCAGGTTGATATTGCCAAGGCGGCGGTTTATTCCTGCGAAGACTCGGACATGACACTGGACGTGCACCGCATCCTGTGGCCGCAACTGCAGGCCGACGACAAGCTCAATTTCATCTATCAATTGGAGATCCAGAGCAGCGAAGCCCTGTACCGCATCGAGCGCAATGGCGTGCTGATCGACGCGCCGCTGCTCGCCACGCAAAGCCACGAACTGGGCCAGCGCATCCTGCAATTGGAGACCGAGGCGCACGCCCTCGCGGGCCAGCCCTTCAACCTGTCAAGCCCGAAGCAGATCGGTGAAATTTTCTTCACGCAACTGGGCTTTCCGGTGGTGAAGAAGACCGCCACCGGCGCACCCAGCACCGACGAGGAAGTGCTGGAAAAGCTGGCCGAAGACTATCCGCTGCCGGCCAAGATCCTGGAGCACCGCGGCCTGTCCAAGCTCAAGGGAACCTACACCGACAAGTTGGCGCAGCTGGCGCATCCGCGCACGGGCAGGGTGCACACCCATTACGCGCAGGCCGTGGCCGTGACCGGGCGTTTGAGCAGCAACGACCCGAATCTGCAGAACATTCCGATCCGCACGGCCGAAGGGCGGCGTGTGCGCGAGGCCTTTGTCGCGCCGCCGGGCTGCCTCATCGCCAGCGCCGACTATTCGCAGATCGAGCTGCGCATCATGGCGCACATCAGCGGCGACGCGGCGCTGCTGCTGGCCTTTCACGACGGCATGGACGTGCACCGCGCGACCGCAGCCGAGGTGTTTGGCATCGCCACGCACGAGGTCTCAAGCGAGCAGCGGCGCTACGCCAAGGTCATCAACTTCGGCCTGATCTACGGCATGAGCGCCTACGGTCTGGCGCGCAGCCTGGGGATCGACAACACGGCGGCGAAGAACTTCGTCGAGCGCTATTTCGATCGCTATCCGGGCGTGAAGCGCTACATGGATTCCACGCGCCAACTGGCCAAGGCGCAGGGCTACGTGGAGACGGTTTTTGGTCGGCGCCTGTACCTGCCGGAGATCAATTCACCCAACGGCCCGCGGCGCAGCGGCGCCGAGCGCGCCGCCATCAATGCGCCGATGCAGGGCACGGCGGCGGATCTGATCAAGCTCAGCATGGTCAAGGTGCAGCAGGTGCTGGACGCCGAACACCGCAGAACCAAAATGATCATGCAGGTGCACGACGAGTTGGTGTTCGAGGTGCCCGAAGCGGAAGTGGCCTGGCTCAAGTCCGAGATCCCGCGCCTGATGGCCGGTGTCGCGCACCTGAAGGTGCCGCTGCTGGCCGAGGTGGGTGTGGGCAAAAACTGGGATCAGGCGCATTGAGATTTTCGAGTCGGGGCGCATCGGCGCCTGCGCGAGCATGCGCCGTCGCGCCCACGTGCAAAGTACGACAGGCTGCTAGACTGGCAGGCTGACTTCTGCCCCACAACCCCGATTCGTCGGAAAGACCCCATGACCTTGTTCGCCATTCTTTTGGCCACGCTCGCCGCCGGCATCGGCAGCGTCTGGCTGGCCGCCGCCCTGAGCTTTGGCGTGCTGGCGCGCTACACCCAGCACATGCTCAGCCTGGCCGCCGGTGCGCTGCTGGCCACGGCCTTCATGCACCTGCTGCCGGAAGCCTTCGAAAGCCAGGCCGGCGCCAAGGAGCTGTTCACGGCGCTGCTGCTGGGGCTGGTGTTCTTCTTCCTGCTGGACAAGGCCGAGTTGTGGCACCACGGGCACGAACACCACCATTCGCAGCCGCACCACGACGAGGCGGCGGGCCACGCCGGTCACGGCCACGCGCACGCCGCCAAGCCGGGAAGCTGGGCCGTGCTCACCGGCGACAGCTTGCATGCCTTTGGCGACGGCATCCTGATCGCCTCGGCCTTTGTCGCCGATTTTCGCCTGGGCGCGATCACGGCCGTGGCGGTGCTGGCGCACGAGGTGCCGCACCACATGGGCGACCTGGTGGTGTTGCGTGGCGGTAGTGGCAACCAGCGCATGGCGCTGGTGAAGGTCTCCATGGCCGGGGCCGTGACGGCGCTGGGCGGTCTGGTCGGCTATGTTCTGGTGGACGCCTTGCAGGATTTCCTGCCCTATTTTCTGGTCGTGGCCTCCAGCAGTTTTGTCTATGTGGCGCTGGCCGATTTGATCCCGCAACTGCAAAAGCGCCTCACGGCGCGCGAGACCACGGCGCAAATCGCCTGGTTGGCCGTGGGCATCGCGCTGGTCACGCTGGTCAGCGGCGCGGCGCATTCGCACTGAGCGCCCGGTCAAGGTTCAGGCCGCGGCGGCGCAGCGCGCCGCGTCATGAAAGTTCGTTTTTTTCACGTTAAGCTCATCCATTTTCGAGATTCATCATGTCCATCACCCCCGCTCTGACGCCCGTCTCCCCGCTCTATGACATCTACGGCCTGGGCAATGCGCTGGTGGACAAGGAGTTCCTGGTGCACGACGAGTTCTTGCAGGCCCAGGGCATCGCCAAGGGCTCGATGACGCTGATCGACGAGCCGCGCCTGGTGAGCCTGCTGGCCGAGCTGCGCCGCGAGTTCGGCCTCAAGGGCCGCGCCAGCGGCGGCTCGGCGGCCAACACCGTGGTCACGGCGAGCTACTTTGGCAGCCGCGCGTTTTACTCCTGCCGCGTCGGCGCGGACGAGGCGGGCGCCTTCTATCTGGCCGACCTGAGCGCCGCCGGCGTGGCCACCAATCCGCGTCGCGACGCCGACAGCGCGGCGCCCGGAATGACCGGGCGCTGCCTGGTGCTGATCACCGACGACGCCGAGCGCACGATGAACACCTTTTTGGGCATCACCAGCGATTTGTCGCACGAGGAAATCGACTTCGACGCGCTGGCGGCATCGCGCCTGCTCTACATCGAGGGATATCTGGTCACCTCGCCCAGCGGGCGCGCCGCCGCGGTGCGCGCCAAGGCCTTTGCGCGCGAGCGCGGCATCGAGATCGCCTACACGCTGTCGGACTCCAGCATGCTGCAATACTTTGGCGAGGGGGTGGCGCAGATCCTGGGTCAGGACGGAGTGGACCTGCTGTTTTGCAACGAGGCCGAGGCGCTGCAGTGGTCGGGTCAGGCCAGCGTCAGCGCCGCCGCTCACGCTTTGAAACAAGTTGCACGGCGCTTTTGCATTACCCTTGGCGCGCGCGGCGCGCTGGTATTTGACGGCGAGAATTTTCTGGACATCGCGGCCCACCCGGTGACGCCACTGGACAGCAACGGCGCGGGCGACGTTTTTGCCGGCGCCTTCTTGCACGCCTACGCCGCCGGACTGGGTTGCCAGCGCGCCGGCGATCTGGCCAGCCTGGCCTCGGCGCGCTGCGTGACGCAGTTTGGCCCGCGCTTGCCGGCGCGGGCGCATGGCGAAATTCGGGCGCAGGTGCTGGGTGCGCTGTGATTGAAGTGTGAGCGCCTTGGCCTGGCGCTGTGGCGGTTTCCTAGCCGGAGATTGATGGTAGAGTTTGCTTGTTGTTTTAATAACTTGCAAAGTCGCGAATGGACCTACGCTGGACTTGGATGGTGGCTGGTGTGGCACTGCTGGCTGGGATGTTTCTCGGCCTGTTTGCCAGTGCCTGGTGGCAGGAGCGCATGGCGCTGGAGCGGCGCCGCGTTCCACGCGAGTCTCCCATCGTCAAGCGCGCGCTCGTGAACTCGCGAGAGAGGCTGGTTTTACGCTGGCTGCGCAAGACCTTCGACGAGCAGCTTGTGATGATCAAAATGCCGGTCACGCGTTTCACCATGCCGCTGGCCGAGGCGGATCGTGAGCAGTGGTTTAGTTTGCTGAGCGACGTCTATTGCACCTTCACCCTGGCCACGCCCAAGGGCAAAGTCATAGGCTGTGTGGACGTTCCCGGGTCCAAGGGCCTGTCGCCCAGCAACCTCAGGCTCAAGCGCAAGCTCTTTGCGCGCTGCGGCGTGCCGCACTGGGTGGTCCAGCCCGAAAACCTGCCCCATTCCATGGAAATCTACGCGGCCTTCATGACGCAAGTGGACGAACTAGAGTTGGCCGCAGAGGCCTTGCGCTCAGGTGTCGCGCCAGGGGAACTGGAACGGGCGCGCGCCAATCTGCAGGCCGCCCTTTCCCGCAGGCGCAGCGCGCAGGGTGGCGCGCGCTTGCACCGAGCCGGGGGCGAGGACAGCCAGTTCACGGACAGCGTGCTGTGCACCGACTGGGCACCAGACTCATTCGCCGAGCCGCTGGACAGCCGACACTCCGAACTGTTGTGAGAGCCTGGGCGCCCGGCCTGTTTCAGTCGTCCTCCAGCCCCACAGCGCCGATCGAGCGCAGCGCTCAGCACCAAAGCCAGCGTGTCGCACCTGGCGCGAGCCGCCGGGATCAGGCAGTGTTTCGTCGCGTTCAGTGGCGCCGACGGTGTACATTGGCAGCACCTTCTTTGGCCCCTCAAGAACAGCATGAACCAATCCCCCAATCTGGCCCGCCTGCGCGACTTCGTGCAGGCGCTGGCCGCGCTGCTGGAGCGCCAGCCCGGCGAACCGGATGTCATCGCGCAGGGCAGCGCGCTGCTGGCCCAACTCGTGGCGCACGACGACTGGCTGCCTGCTGCCTACGCCGAGCCGAAGCCGCAGCGCTATCAGCAGTATCTGCTGCACGCCGACGCGCTGGAGCGTTTTTCGGTGGTGAGTTTTGTCTGGGGTCCAGGGCAGTCCACGCCGATTCACAATCACACGGTCTGGGGCCTGATCGGCATGCTGCGCGGGGCCGAACTGGAACAGCCGTTCGCGTGCGCCAAGGACGGGCGCTGGCTGCCCCTGGGTGGGCCGCACACGCTGCTGGCCGGGCAGGTGCAGGCGGTGTCGCCCGCGATCGGTGACGTGCACCGCGTGAGCAACGCGCTGGCAGACCAGGCCTCCATCAGCATCCACGTCTATGGCGCCAATATCGGCGCGGTGCAGCGTTCGGTGTTTCTGGAGGTCGGCACACGCAAGCCCTTTGTCTCCGGCTACAGCAACACCAGTCTGCCCAACCTGTGGGATCGCTCGGCCGAACTCAACGCCCAACGGCGGCCGACAACGAGCGCAGCTCTTGCATGAACACCTCGATCCCGACCAAGACCTTTCACGAGCTGCGCCAGTGGCTGCTGGAGCGCCAGGAGGTCGCGCTGCTCGATGTGCGCGACGAGGACCGCTTTGCGCAAGCACATCCGCTGTTTGCGGCCAACCTGCCTTTGGCGCGGCTGGCGTTGGAGGCCTGGCGGCGCATTCCGCGCCTGGCCACCGAGATCGTGCTCTATGACGACGGCGAAGGCCTGGCGGCCAGCGCCGCGCGGACGCTGCGCCAACAGGGCTACAGCCGGGTGTCGCTGCTGGCCGGTGGACTGCAAGGCTGGCGCGAGGCGGGCGGTGAACTCTTCATCGACGTGAACGTGCCGAGCAAGGCCTTCGGCGAACTGGTGGAGTCGCAGCGCCACACGCCCGCGCTCTCGGCCCAAGAGGTGCAGGCGCTGTTGCAGCAAAAGGCGAATGTGGTGGTGCTGGACGCGCGCCGCTTTGACGAATACCAGACCATGAACATTCCGGGCAGCATCAGCGTGCCCGGTGCCGAGTTGGCGCTGCGCGCGCGCAGCCTGGCGCCCGACCCCGCGACCCGCATCATCGTGAACTGCGCGGGCCGCACGCGCAGCATCATCGGCGCGCAGTCGCTGCTGAATGCGGGCATTCCCAACCCGGTGGCGGCGCTGCGCAACGGCACCATCGGCTGGACGCTGGAGGGCCAGGCGCTGGAGCGCGGTGCCCGTCGGCGTTTTGCCGCGGTCGCGCCCGAGCAGTGTGCGCCGGCGGCGCTGGGCGCACGCGCCGTGGCCGATCGGGCCGGTGTGCAGCGCGCGCAAGGGGTGGATCTGGCGCGCTTTGTGGCCGAGTCTGAGCGCAGCACGTACCTGCTGGACGTGCGCACGCCGGAGGAATTTTTGGCCGGGCACTTGCCCGGATTTCGCAGCGCGCCCGGTGGCCAGTTGGTGCAGGAGACCGATGTGACGGCGCCGGTGCGTGGTGCGCGCATGCTGCTGGCCGATGACGACGGCGTGCGCGCCAACATGAGCGCCTCGTGGCTGGCGCAAATGGGCTGGGAGGTGTGGGTGCTGGACGACGTGAGCGGCGCACAAGCCCTGCTGCGCGGGCTGGAACCAGCGCCGTGGATCGCCGTCGAGCCGACTCTGAGCGACGAGCAAGCGGCATGGGCGGCGACGCCCGGGCGCCGCTACCGCCGACCCTACGAAGGCACGGACAACCCGCGCGAAGCCATGCAGGCCTACCTCGATTGGGAGTACGGCCTGGTGGCGCAACTGGCGCGCGACGGCACGCACGGCTTCTGGGTGCTTTGATGCGTCGCATAGAATCGCGTCCATGTTTTTGACCCAAGCCGTTCGCCAGTTCACGCTCAGGATCGCGCTGTTGGCGATGCTGTTGGCGGCGCTGGCGCCGACGCTGTCGCACGCCATGCGCGCGGGTGGTGCCGACGCCTGGGTTGAAGTGTGTACCGCGCTGGGTGCCAAATGGGTCGATGCCGATGCGCTCGCACCCTCCGACGATCCGGCCCCGGCATCGGCGGGCAGCATGGAGCATTGCCCGTATTGCGTGCTGCAGGCGCACGCCACGGGTCTGCCTCCCGCCTTCGCATCGACCAGCCTGAACACGGCTTTGCAGTTCGCCGTTCCGAAACGATTCCTGCATGCGCCGCACCGGCTGCATGCCTGGACCACCGCTCAGCCCCGAGCCCCGCCGCTGGCGAGCTGAGCTTCCTGGCCGCCCTGCGCACTCGGTGCGCTGGCGCGCCCCCTTTGATTTCCCGTCATGACCCGCCGTCCCGCCGCGAGGCGCGGACCACCGCCACTTCTGCGCGGCCAGCGCCTGGCTGCGCCCTTTAGGAATCTTCATCATGTTGAAAAGTTTTCGCATCGAGCCCCGGCTCAGTCTCATGGCTGCCGCCTGTCTGTGGGTCGGCGGCGCCAGCGCCCAAACCGACACCGCCAGCTTGGGTCAGGTGGTGGTTTCGGCGAAACGGCCGCTCGCCTCGCCGGCCACCGTGGAGACGCTCAGCGCCACACAAATCGACGAATCCATCAATGCCGTCACGTCCGCCGGCACGCTGCAGTACCTTCCCAGCGTGCATGTGCGCGAACGCTACATCGGCGACCGCAACGCCGTGCTGGTGATGCGCGTGAACAGCTCCATCGCCAGTGCGCAAACCACGGTCTACGCCGACGGATTACTGCTGTCGAACTTTCTGAACAACAGCTTTTCCACCGCGCCGCGCTGGGCCATGGTGTCGCCCGAAGAGATCGACCACATCGACGTGCTGTATGGGCCGTTCTCGGCGCAGTACCCGGGTAACTCTGCGGGCGGCGTGGTGAGTATGGTCACGCGCATGCCGACCCGCTTTGAAGCCCATGCCAAGCTCGACCTGTTTGGCGAGCACTACAAGGAATACGGAACCAACGCCAACTACGCTGGCGCGCACGCCAGTGCCGCGCTGGGCAACGCCGTGGGCGACTGGGCCTACTGGCTGTCGCTGGACCACCTGGAGAACAAGAGCCACCCGCAGACCTTTGGCAACACGGTGGCCAAGACCGGGTCCGCCGCCGCCGTCGGCACGTTCACCGACGTCAGCGGCTCTGCGCTGTACCGCGACACCGACACCTCGGGCAATGCGCGCATCATCGTCAGCTCCACTGGCATCGACCACACGCTGCAGGACATGGGCAAGCTCAAACTGGCTTACCAGTTCTCGCCCACGCTGCAAGCCAGCTACACCCTGGGACTCTGGCAGAACAAGTCCGATGGCAGTGTGGACAGCTACCTGCGCGACGCCAACGGCAACACCGTTTACAACGCGGGTCCGAGCTACGCCAACCCATTCAAGTACGTGCGCATCAATGGCAAGGACTACACCGTTTCGGCGGCCGTACCGAGCCTCGCCGAGAGCGAACACTGGATGCACGGCCTGGCGCTGAAATCCAATACCGATGGCAGCTGGGATGTTGACCTGGTGGCCAGCCTCTACAAGCAGCAAAAGGACATTTCGCGCAGCGCCGCGCCCAGCAGCGGGTTGGACAGCGGTCTGGGCTCCAACACCCCCGGCGGTCAGGTGAGCTTCGCGGACGGTACCGGCTGGCAGAACGTGGACTTGCGCGGCACTTGGCGCGCGGGCGGCGGCCACAGCGTTAAAGTGGGCGTGCACCACGACCAGTACCAATTGGCGTCTGTGACCTGGGGCACGGCGGCCGCGCCGATCAGCAACTGGGTCAGCGCCAGCAACGGGACCAAGAACACCCAGTCTGCGGGCAAGACCCAGACCGACGCGCTCTACCTGCAGGATGAATGGCTCTTTGCACCCGACTGGGCGCTGAGCGCCGGGCTGCGCCAAGAGCATTGGCGGGCCTTTGATGGCGCCAACTACAACGACGCCTACACGCTTGCAAATACCCAAAATGCAAGCGACCCGAAGACCCTGGTGTATGCGAGCCGGAGTCAGTCGAATCTGTCGCCCAAGTTGCATATCGCCTGGCAGGCCGCGCCCGACCTGGCACTGCGCGCCTCCCTGGGTCGGGCCGTGCGTTACCCGACGGTGAGCGAGATGTTCCAGACCTTCAACGGACCCAATGGCATCAAGACCAACGACCCCCATCTCAGGCCCGAGCAGGCGAATGCTATGGAGCTGATGGGGCACAAGCAGTGGGGCAACGGCATGACGCGTGTTTCCTACTTCGTTGAGAACAAGCGTGACGCCCTGATTTCGCAAACCGACACCACCGTGACGCCCAACCTGTCGAGCATTCAAAACGTGGACCGGGTGCGCACCGAAGGCGTGGAGCTGGCCTTCAGTCAGCGTGACCTGCCGCTCAAAGACCTGGACCTCAACGGCAGCGCCACCTACACCCATTCGCTCATCACTGCGGACACGCGCAACCCCTTGCTCGTGGGCACGGTGCAGCCGCGCATTCCCGATTGGCGCGTCACGCTGGTGGGCGTCTATCACGCGTCCGAGGCCTTGTCCTACAGCCTGAGCTACCGCTTCAGCGGGCGCCAACACAATGGGCTGTTGAATACCACGACCAAGAGCTACACCGATGTGAATCCCGACGTCTACGGTGCGGTCAGCCACTACAGCGTGATCGATGCCAAAGCCCTGTACCGCTTCGATCGCCAGTGGTCGGGCGCGTTCGGCATCAACAACCTGGGCAACTTCAAGTACTACGTGAACCCCAATCCGTACCCGCAACGCACACTGTTCGCCAGCCTAAAATTCGACCTGTGAAACCCACCATGATCACGCTGATTCGATCCGCCGGCGCGGCCGCGCTGGCGCTGCTATTGACGACCGCCCAGGCGCAGGAGCACGGCCACGGCGCTGCAGGAGCGCAACCCGCGGCACGTGCGCCACGCCTGCAACTGGCCAGTGGCGTGGCCTTCGCCCCTGACGGGCGCCTGTGGCTGGTGGGTCTGGATGCCGAGCGGCACCTGTTCGTTCAATCGACGCGGCCAACGGGCGACGTCACGGGCAGCGTGGCTTGGAGCGCAGCGCAACGATTGGACACCGGCACCGACGCGATCTCTGCCGATGGCGAGAACCGGCCCAAACTGGCCTTTGGCCCCCAGGGTTGGGTGGTCATCAGCTACACCCAGCCACTGGCCAAACCCTTCACCGGCATGATCCGCATGCTGCGCTCCACCGATGGCGGCAAGACCTTCTCCGCGCCCTTCACCGTGCACGCCGACCGACAGGAAATCACGCACCGGTTCGAGTCGATTGCCTTTGACGCCAAGGGGGTGTTGCACAGCCTGTGGGTTGACAAGCGCGACTTGGCGTTGTTGCCCAAGGCGGGCAAGAAGTCCGGCTACGTGGGCGCGGCCGTTTACCGCAACGAGTCCCTGGACGGCGGTGCCCGCTTTGGCCCCGACATCAAACTCGCCGACCATAGCTGCGAGTGCTGTCGCATTGCGCTGGCCGCAGGTCGCGACGGTGTGCTGCGCGCCCTGTGGCGCCACGTGTTTGACGCCAATGTGCGCGACCATGGCTTCGCCAGCGTTTCGGCTGCGGGGGATGGCCATGTCGTGCGCGCCACGCTGGACGACTGGCACATCGATGCCTGCCCGCACCATGGACCGGGTCTGGCCTTGGCCGCTGACGATGGCTTTCACGCCGTCTGGTTTGGCATGCGGCGCCAGGGCGCGCACGACGTGGCCGCGGTGCGCTATGCGCGCCTGAATCTCGATGGCAGCCCCAGGCTGGACACGGTGCGGGCCCTGCCGGACGAACGGGCTGAGCATGCCGACGTGCTGGCCTATGGTGAGCGCGTCGCCATCGTCTGGCGCAGCGTGGACGGCGCGCGCAGCACGCTCAAGGCGTGGTTGTCCACGGACAGCGGCGCAACGTTCCGCCTCGCCGACCTCGCCAGTGTGGTAGGAGACAATGACCACCCGCGCCTGGCCCAGAGCGGCGAGCGCATGGTGGCGGTATGGCGCAACAACCAAGAGGTGCAGGTCCATGAAATTCGCTTCTGAACGCGGCCTGAACCAGGGCGCTGCTCGACGGCTCGGGCGCCGAACATTTGGCCTGGGCCTGCTCGCGGCTTGGATGCTGCGGCCCGCCGCGACCTTCGCCGTGCAGACGAAAGCGCCAACGGCGTTCGGCAACGTGCTCCCCTTCGACACCGGCACCTGGGCCAGTTTGCTGAGCCACGGGCCCAGGCCTGCGGCCTATGTGTTCACCACGACCTATTGCTCCACCTGCGCCGAAGTGTTTGAGTTGCTGCATCAGAGCATTGTGGCCGCGCACAAGCCGGTCGTGCTGGCCGCCGTGGTGATGGACGAAACCGGCGCACGCGCTTTGAAGCACGCCCACCATTACCAGGGCATCAGCCGACTCTACGCGTTTGATGGTTTTGAGCCCGAGATCCGTCAGACCGTGGACCCCAAGTGGCGCAACATCACGCCCTACGTCGTGCTGGTCGGACGCAGCGGCGCGCTGCAGCGCAGCCTGGGGCCGCCCGCGCCCGCGATGCTCAAGGCTTGGCTGGCTTGACGCAACCGGTTTCATGCTGGCCGGTCGCTGCATCGGGCGGACATTTTTTTTTTGCGTGGCGGGAATAAACCATGGGTTGGCGCTGTTGATCCGATTGCAGACGCTTGTTTGCATTCATTCACTCAGGAGTTCACCATGCAGTTTTTCACTCGCGGCACCGCCGCTTTGTCCCTGTCCCTGGCCATGCTGGGCGCTGGCGCCCAGGCTGCAGCCCCGGCCCAACTGGCCGATGGCGTGTTCACCGGGCCCAATGGCATGACGCTGTACACCTTCGACAAGGACGCCGCTGGCAGCGGCAAGTCGGTGTGCAACGGCCCTTGCGCGACCAACTGGCCACCCTTGCTCGCGGCCGATTCCGATACGGCTTCGGGCGACTTCAGCATCCTCACCCGCGACGACGGCAAGAAGCAGTGGGCGCTCAAGGGCAAACCGCTGTACTTCTGGGTCAAGGACGCCAAGCCCGGCGACAAGACCGGCGACGGTGTGAACAAGGTCTGGCAGAGCGCCAAACCCTGACGCAAAATCGCACCCCATGCAGCGCCAGTCCATCGTCGATCAAATACCGAGCCTGCGCCGCTACGCCCGGTCCTTGACCGGCGACGCCTGGGCTGCGGATGACCTGGTGCAGGACACGTTGGAGCGCGCCTGCAGCAAGTGGCGTTTGTGGCTTGTCGGCTCGAACTTGCGCGCCTGGCTTTTCACCCTCATGCACAACCTGTTCGTGAATCAAGTGCGTAGCGCCTCGCATCGGGCGCGCGCCCAGGCGCTGGACATCGAGGACGTGGCGCACGAGTTGATCGCACCGGATGCCGGCTTGGGCCTGGCCCTGGATTTGCAGCGTTGCCTGCTGCGTTTGCCAGCGGATCAGCGCGCCGTGCTGCTGCTGGTGAGCGTGGAGGACATGAGCTACGAGGAGGTCGCGAAGATCACCGCCGTTCCCATCGGCACCGTGATGTCGCGCTTGTCGCGGGCGCGCAGCCGCTTGCGAGAATTGATGGATGGGGCACTCATCCCGTGTGCCAGCGCAGCGCCCGCACTGCGCTCAAACGAGGGCGTGCGCCCGTTGCGCCGATTGAAATGAAAGAAATGAATCGCCCCATGGATCCCGCCCAGCCCACGGCGATCGTCGAGGACGAACTGCACGCCTTGGTTGATGGACGCCTGTCCGCGACGCAGCAGGCGGATCTGCGTGTGCGCCTGGCCGGCGATCCGGCTGCGGCTGCCGCCTATGCCGCGCTGGCGCAGCAAGGCGATGCACTGCGCGGCTTGCACGCCCAGGTGTTGCACGAGGCCGTGCCGGCTGGCCTGTTGCGCGCCGCCAGCCAGCTTGCCGGTGCGCGGCGCGCGCAGGACCCGTGGTGGCGCTGGGGCGGCATGGCCGCGGCGCTGCTGCTCGCCTTTGGCGTGGGCTGGTGGTCGCATGAGGGCGCCGCGTTCGTGCTGGCGTCGCGTTCGGATGTGAGCTCCGGCGCTCGACGCTTGGCGCAAGCCGACCAGATGTTTGTGCGCCAGGCCGCCCTCGCGCATGCCGTCTATGTGCCCGAACTGAAGCACCCGGTGGAGGTCAGCAGCGCGCAGCAGGAGCATTTGATCCAATGGCTCTCCAAGCGCCTGGGCAAGCCCTTGAAGGCCCCGCAGCTCAGCGCCGCCGGCTACGACTTGCTCGGTGGCCGCTTGCTGCCGGGAGACGCCGGTGCCCGCGCGCAATTCATGTTTCAAAATGCCGCAGGCGAGCGCGTCACGCTGTACCTGGGCGCGCTCGCAGACGGTGCCAATGCAGCCAGTACGCAGGAGACGGCATTTCGGTTTTCCAGCGATGGGCCGGTCAACAGCTTCTATTGGATGGACCATGGCTTTGGCTACGCCTTGGCCGCACAGCTACCGCGCGACAAACTGATGGCCTTGGCGCAGTTGGTTTATCAGCAGCTTTGATGTCCAGCCGGGGACGGAGCACTCCGATCGTGTTCGGCCTATCGATGACCGCCGTCGGCACGAGGCTCTGACGATTAGGGCGCCAGTTGCAATAGGGGCCCGAGGTGAGCGCGATAGTGTTGCCAACGGTTGATGGAACTACTAAATAGGGGCTGTCTTACTTGCCAATTGCTGGCAGTAAATACCGGCCGCTGATTATGCGAAAAGTCCAGACAATCTTCATTCCATTCCAAATTGCAAAACGTGAGGATCTTCCTGGTTTCAGCCTCCTGACTGGCAACGACGCTCTCATAGCAGATTTCGAGCATGTTATCGGCGAGCACCCGACGCCAATGCGTCATGATTCGCTCATATTGTCGGTAAAAGAAAGCCAAGTCGTGAAGATCGTAGGAATACGAACTGGAGTTTGAAAATTTGTGAAAGTAATTTGAAAGGCAGGTGTCCAGGGGATGACGCTGGCAGTGAATGATGCGCGCCGCAGGGAAACATAAGTGAATGAGACCGAGAAATAGAAAATTCGTCGGCATCTTGTCGATGACATGTTTCGATACCGGTGCTATTGCGCGCAAATGGGTCAGGTACGAGTGCGCGTACTCTGGAATTAACTTATCAGAAATATTCTGAACGACGTCAGTGGATCCTCCGAGATTTCCCCAATAGAGGCACTCTCCCGCACTCGATACTTCGGGGTGGCGCGAAAGAATCTGTTCGATCAGGGTGGTGCCGGAGCGTGGCATGCCGACAATGAAAATGGGCGTGCTATCTGGCGCAAACATTGCACCGTGGCGCTGAAAGAACGCGCTTGAAAAAGTTTGGATTTGCGCATCGACAAATTCTTCATGCTGCTGCCGATTAAATTCTCGGCTTCCCCTTTCAAGACGGTTCGCCTCGCTGTAAGACGCGAACGCGGCATCGTATTCTGCCAAGTCATCCAGGCATTTCCCAAGAGCGAAGAGCGCGTCGCTCTTGCCCTGAGGGGTAAGTCCGGTGGACAGCGTGAGTTCCTTTAGTCGAGTCACCAGGGCACTGTCCTGCGGCGTGATCTTTTTGGTTTCGACGAGGTTACCGTAGGCCCCGCCGTCCATCGGATCACGCAAAATTGCGCTTTCAAAGCAATTTCTTGCTTCATCGAAGCGCCCTAGCGTTTGGTAGCCGATGCCGAGATTCCTGAGCGCCACAGCATGATTCGGATCAATATCGATGGCGTTCTTGGCACACGCGATGGCGCCACGAACTTTTCCCTGTTTAAATAATACATAGCCCAAATTGGCATGGGCATCGGCATAACGCGGTGCAATCAATGTCAATTTCTTGAAATTATGCGCCGCCAGCGCTAACTGATGATTTTCCAAGTAGATTAGTCCGAGATTATTTCGGGCCGCGACATGGCCAGGATCAAGCGCCAAAAGTTCAATTAGATAGGATATTGCCTCGACATTTTGGCTGATAAAATGGAGCGCCACCGCAAGATAAAACAGCGCGTTTAGTCGGTCCTTTTTTGAGATCTTCGCGTTCACGGCCTGCTTTAACAGAATCGTGGCTTTGACATAGTCGGCCTGCAGAAAAGCGATGCATCCAAGTCCATGCAACGCCGCTGCATAGTCCGACTTGAAAACCAAGATATCCGAATACAAGGCCGTGGCCAAAGAATAGTCGCCGCAGTACAGGGCGACCCGGGCTTGCCGGGCGAGAATCTTGAGCCGATCGGTTGCCAGCTTGTTGCTCGAAGGAATCATTGGCATCTTGGGTGAGATCTGAATTCTATAATTATTTGCGTAAGTTATGGTTTACAAATTTTAAAAGTAATAATATTTTTGGTCCGTAATTTGAATGCTTCCAGATGTAATTATATATATTTCAAATTTCGAGAATTGATTTTTTGCAAAAGAATATAATTGCATACTTGCGTTTCAATTCGAAGCCGGCGTCTGCAAACCAGTGTGGTCACCCACCGCGACTGGCAAACTGGAGGCGGGCGGTGTGATCCCTTAATGAACCCCTGACGCTTCTTTGGCCGCGGCGCTGCTGCTCGCCTTTGGCGTGGGCTGGTGGTCGCATGAGGGCGCCGCGCGAGCAACTGATGGCCTTGGCGCAGCTGGTTTACCGGCAGCTTTGATGGCCAGCGCGTTGACCAGCGCAAGCCTGCGGCTGCGTGAATCGATCTGCGCAACCTGGTCGAACGCCAGGCGTGGCGCGCGCGCATAGATGCCCACCGGGTCGGCGTGGCCCAGGTTCACCAGAAAGTTGGCGCGGTAACGGCCATCCGGGAAGAAGGCCAGGTTCTGCGTATCGGCGTTGAAGCCCACGGCGCGTGCCGCCAGGATCAGGTAGGCGCCTTGTAGGCTGCTGTTGCGGCTGGCCGTGGCCTCGGCCAGGGCGGCGTTGCCTTAAAACAAGGGCCTGGCGTCGTAGCCGGGAAACTGTTGCGGTAGGTGCTCGTAAAAGCGCGTGTCCTGGGCCACGATCACGCACACCGGCGCGGCCAGCGTCTGCGCCACATTGCCCGCAGAAAGTGCGGGTTGCAGTTTGGCTTTGGCCTCAGCGCTGCGCACGAATACGTAGCGCGCCGAGCGAAAGAGTTGGTCCAGGGCGGCGTCGCTGAGGCTTGGAGTGGCCGTGGTCATGGCGCTGGTTGATGCTTGGCAGGCCAGCGTGCTGCGTAAAAAAAGGCCCCGCAGGGCCTTTTTGAATGGGTGCACGTCACCGGGACATTCGTCCCCGTGCGGCCCTTAACCTCAGTCGCGCTCGCCGCCCATGATGCCCAGCAGCGACAGCAGGCTTTGGAACACGTTGAACAGGTCCAGGTAGAGCGCGAGCGTGGCGCTGATGTAGTTGGTCTCGCCGCCGTCCAGGATGCGTTTCAGGTCAAACAGCATGAAGGCGCTGAAGATCGCAATCGCCAACATGGAAATCACCATCATGCCCACGGTCGAGCCGACGAAGACGTTGATGATGCTGCCCACGACCAACACCACGGCGCCGACCATGAGCCACTTGCCCATGCCCGAGAGGTCGCGCTTGATCGTGCTGGCCAGGCTGGCCATGACGAAGAACACGCCAGCCGTTCCGCCAAAGGCCGTCATGATGAGCGACGCGCCGTTCCTGAAGCCCAGCGTATGTTCGATCAGACCGGAGAGCATCAGACCCATGAAGAAGGTGAAGCCCAGCAGCACCGGCACGCCCGCGGCCGAGTTCTTGGTCTTCTCGATCGCGTACATGAGGCCGAAGGCGCCTCCCATGAAAACAATCAGCCCCATCATTCCGGTGAGCGCGTGCGTGATGCCCGTGGCCACCCCAATCCAGGCGCCGAGCACCGTGGGCAAAAGGCTCAATGACAAGAGCCAATAGGTGTTGCGCATGACGCGGTTGCGCTCCTGCGGGCTGCTGACGTCGCCGTAGTTGATAGGTTGAACTTGATCGAACATGGTGAACTCCTTGATTGAACTGCGCGCTGCAGTTGGGCGCATTGTAGGTGGATTCAAGGCCCCGTGCTTTGGCACTGAATCTCGCCCAGGCTGCGGGCAGGGCGGCTGCGCACCGTAGAATCCTCGGCATGTCCTACGTCGTGCTCGCCCGCAAGTATCGCCCCCGCAATTTCGCCGAAATGGTGGGACAGGAGCACGTGGTCCGGGCGCTGTCCAACGCGCTGATTTCGCAGCGGCTGCACCACGCCTACCTGTTCACCGGCACGCGCGGCGTGGGCAAGACCTCGGTTTCGCGCATTCTGGCCAAGTCGCTCAATTGCCTGGGCGCGGACGGCACGGGCGGCATCACGGCCGAACCTTGCGGCGTCTGTCAGGCCTGCCGCGACATCGATTCGGGCCGCTTTGTGGACTACACCGAGCTTGATGCGGCCTCGAACCGGGGCGTGGACGAGGTGCAAAGCCTGCTCGAGCAAGCGGTGTACAAGCCGGTGCAGGGGCGCTTCAAGGTGTTCATGATCGACGAAGTCCACATGCTCACCAACACGGCGTTCAACGCCATGCTCAAGACGCTGGAAGAGCCGCCCGAATACCTGAAGTTCGTGCTGGCCACAACCGATCCGCAAAAGGTTCCGGTCACCGTCTTGTCGCGCTGCCTGCAGTTCAACCTGCGGCCCATGGCGCCCGAGACTCTGCTCGATCACTTGGCGCTGGTGCTCAAGTCCGAGGGCGTGGCCGCCGACACGCAGGCGCTGCGCCTGCTGGCGCGCGCGGCGCGCGGCTCCATGCGCGACGCGCTCTCGCTCACCGATCAGGCGATCGCGTTTGGCGCGGGCCAACTCGAGGAAGCCACGGTGCGCCAGATGCTGGGCAGCGTGGACCGCTCCCATGTGTTTCGCCTGATTGCCGCGCTGGCGCAGGGCGACGGCCGCACTGTGGTGGAGACGTCCGAGGCGCTGCGCCTGCACGGCTTGAGCGCGGCCTCGACGCTGGAAGAGATGGCCACCGTGCTGCAGCGTATGGCCGTGCTGCAGGCCGTGCCCTCGGCCGCAGACGAGACCGACCCGCAGGCGCTGGAGCTGGCGCAACTCGCGCAGCAACTCCCGCCCGACGAAACCCAACTGCTCTACAGCATCTGTCTGCACGGTCGGGCCGAACTCGGCCTGGCGCCGGATGAATATGCGGCGCTGACCATGGTGTTGCTGCGCCTGCTGGCGTTCAAACCCGCCGCGCCAGCAAACCACTCCACCCCGGTGGAAAAAAAAAGTCTGACGCCAGCGCCTGAGCCGAAGGCGCTCGCGGTTTTGCCCCCGATGGTGGCGCCAAGCGCCGTAGTGGCGCCGCTGATCACGGTCCCGGTGATGGCGCAGCCACAGCCTGCCGCCAGCGCCAGCGCACCGGCCCAACCCCCGAGCGAGCCCGCAGCGGCCATGCAGGTGCTGGCGATGCCGGTGCGCGAACAGGGCGAGCCC
The DNA here is from genome assembly GCA_903844215.1 of uncultured beta proteobacterium. Lineage (GTDB taxonomy): Bacteria > Pseudomonadota > Gammaproteobacteria > Burkholderiales > Burkholderiaceae_C > CAIKVZ01. The sequence continues at coordinate 43,488 of CAIMSP010000016.1, forward strand.
GGGCTGCGAACCCAGGCCCGAGCCGAAGCCAATGGCGCTGGCGCGGCGCCGCATCTGGTGCCCACGGAAGAGGGCGACATCTGGCACGCCACGGTGCAGTCGCTGGTGGCGCAGGAGCTCATCAGCGCGATGGTGCGCGAACTCGCGCTGCAGTCTCAATTGGTGGCGCGCGACACCGACCAGTGGTTGTTGCGCGTGGAGCGCGAGTCGCTGAATCAGCCGTCGAGCCGCGAGCGGCTGCAGGCCGCGCTGGCGGGCCTGGGTTATCCTGTGCGCCTGGCGGTCGAAGTGGGGCGCGTGAGCGACAGCCCCGCCAAGCGCAATGCCGTGGCGGCTGCGGCCAAACAGCAGGCCGCCGAGCAGAGCATCCTCAGCGACCCTTTCGTGCAATCCATGGTGCGTGACTTTGGCGCGAAAATCGTCCCGGGCAGCATCAAATCCATTTAGCAACTCTCAAGGAAAAACCATGTTCAACAAGGGACAACTCGCCGGCCTGATGAAGCAAGCCCAGGCGATGCAGGAAAACATGAAGAAGGCCCAGGACGATCTGGGCCTGGTCGAAGTCACGGGTGAGTCCGGTGCCGGACTGGTCAAGGTGCTGATGACTTGCAAGCACGACGTCAAGCGCGTCACCATCGACCCCAGTCTGCTGGCCGAGGACAAGGACATGCTCGAAGACCTGGTGGCCGCCGCCTTCAACGCGGCCGTGCGCAAGGCCGAAGAAACCTCGTCCGAGAAGATGGCCAAGATCTCGGCCGGGATGCCGTCCCTCCCTGGCGGCATGAAGTTTCCTTTCTGATGATTGGCTACTGCGCAGGCGCCATGCGTCGTTGCGCGGTGCTCGCAATCCTCACGTACAGGAAGTACGCTGCGGTTGCTGCGCTCCGTGCGCCTAGCCTGGCCCCCGCTCGCTACGCCCTGAATGGCCGTGGTGTTTTTTGAAAACCTTGGTCTCTCATGTCCGACTGCAACGCCCTTGACGGGCTGATCCAGGCGCTGCGCCGCCTGCCGGGGGTGGGCGTGAAGTCGGCCCAGCGCATGGCGTTTCACCTGCTGCAGCACGACCGCGACGGCGCGCTGCGCCTGGCGCGCGCGCTGCACCAGGCGTGCGAACAGGTCGGCCACTGCCAGCGCTGCCACACCTTCACCGAAGGCGAGGTGTGCAGTACCTGCCTCAACCCGAAGCGCGATTTGAGCAAGCTGTGCGTGGTGGAGACGCCGGCCGACCAGTCGGCGCTGGAGCGCACCGGCGCCTACAAGGGCTTGTACTTCGTGCTGATGGGAAAACTCAGCCCGCTCGATGGCATCGGGCCGCACGACATCGGTCTGAAGAAGTTGTTTGACCGCGCCTGCGACCCCCAGGTGCGCGAGGTCATCCTGGCCACCAATTTCACGGCCGAGGGCGAGGCCACGGCGCACGTCATCAGCGAAGCCCTCAAGGCGCGTGGCGTGACGGTGACGCGACTCGCGCGCGGCGTGCCCGCCGGCAGCGAGCTCGAGTACGTGGATCTGGGAACCATCGCTCACGCCTTTGTTGACCGGCGCTGAGTTTTTCCCTTGGGCGCGCCGAGCGGGCGCCTTCATGGTCGATAATGCGCCACATTTTTCTTCTGGAGTGACTCATGCCGCTTGCCCATTTCACGCTGGCCTATTGGTGCGTTTTGATCGCCGCGCTGTTGCCCATCGCCTGCGCTGGCATCGCCAAGTCCGGTGGCGCTGGCAAGCCGCGCAGCCAGGGCGGTTTTGACAACGACGACCCCCGGGCCTGGCTGGCGCGGCTGAGCGACTGGCATGGCCGCGCGAACGCCGCCCAGGCCAACAGCTTCGAGGCGCTGCCGTTCTTCATCGGCGCCGTCGTGATCGCGCACCAGCTCGGCGCGCAACAGGCGCGCCTGGACATCCTGGCCTTTGTCTATATCGTGCTGCGCCTGCTGTTCATCCTGTTCTACATTGGCGGGCTGTCCACGCTGCGCAGCCTGGCCTGGGTCGCCGCGCTGGGGGTGAATATCGCGATTCTCTTCAGTGCCTGACGAAGGACGACTGGGCGGCGCGGCACAGCCCGATTCGCCACGGATTTCAATTTTCAAATTAGGTAAAAACCCGCTCGGGATGATCCCGATGCGCGCGCACTTCGGTCGGGCTAAGCTGGGTTCCAGTAAAAGCCAGAAAGGCTCCCCATGGAATCCACCCTCATGAATCGTCGCGGCTTTGCCGCAGCGGCAGCCGCTGGAGCGGCCTTGTTGGCCGCGCCCGGCCTGCAGGCCCAGGCCAAGCTGGAGAAAAGCAAAGTCTCGATCGCCGTCGGCGGCAAGGCCTCTTTTTACTACCTGCCCCTGACCATCGCAGAGCAACTGGGCTATTTCAAGGCCGAGGGCCTGGAGCTCGAAATCAGCGACTTTTCCGGTGGTGCCCGGGCCTTGCAGGCCGTGGTCGGTGGCTCGGCCGACGTGGTCAGCGGCGCCTATGAGCACACCATCAATCTGCAGGGCAAGAGCCAGTATTTCCGCGCCTTCGTGATGCAGGGTCGCGCGCCCCAGATTGCCCTGGGCGTGTCGATCAAGGCCATGCCGCAGTACAAGTCGGTGGCCGACTTGAAGGGCAAGCGCATCGGTGTCTCGGCGCCGGGATCTTCCACCAACATGGTCGCCAATCTGGTGCTGTCGCGCGCCGGGCTCAAGGCCGCCGACGTGAGCTTCATCGGCGTCGGCACAGCCGCCGGCGCACTGGCGGCGCTGCGCTCGGGGCAGATCGATGCGATGTGCAACATCGACCCGGTCATGACCATGCTCGAGCAAAAGGGCGACGTGAAGATCATTTCCGACACGCGCACCCTCAAGGGCACGGTGGAAGTGTTCGGTGGCCCCATGCCCTCGGGCTGCCTGTACGCGCCGACGGAGTTTGTGCAGAAGCACCCCAACACCTGCCAGGCGCTGACCAACGCCATCGTGCATGGGCTCAAGTGGCTGCAAACGGCCGGCCCCAGCGACATCATCAAGACCGTCCCGGAGGGCTATTTGCTGGGTGACCGCGGCCTGTATCTGGCGTCGTTCAACAAGGTGCGCGAGGCGTTCTCACTCGACGGCGTGGTGCCCGACGACGGCGTGCGGATTGCGCTCAAGGCGCTGGCCAGTTTTGACGCCACGCTCAAGCCCGAGAAGATCGATCTGGCCAAGACCTTCACCAACGAATTCTCCAAACGCGCCAAGGAAAGGTTCAAGGCATGAGCCCTGAATTGAGCGTTTGATGTCTGAATTTGCGCTCGAGTTTCTCGACATTTCCTGCACCTTCAGGTCGCGCGACCACGCCGCCCAGCGCTACACCGCCGTGGCCGACACCACGCTGCGCATCCGCGCCGGGGAATTCGTCTCGGTCGTCGGCCCCACGGGCTGCGGCAAGTCCACGCTGCTCAACATCGGCGCCGGTCTGATGCAAGCTTCGACGGGCTGCGTGAAGGTGTTTGGTCAGACCCTGAGCGGCATCAACACGCGCGCCGGCTACATGTTTCAGACCGAAGCCCTGATGCCCTGGCGCAGCGCGTTGGACAACGTCATGGTGGGCCTGCAATACCGGGGCGTGGCCGACCTCGAGGCCAGGCGGCAGGCGCAGTCCTGGCTGGAGCGCGTCGGGCTGGGCGGTTTTGGCGATCATTACCCGCACCAACTGTCGGGCGGCATGCGCAAGCGCGCCGCGCTGGCCCAGGTGCTGGTGCTGGACCCGGACATCATCCTGATGGACGAACCCTTCAGCGCGCTGGACATCCAGACGCGCCAGTTGATGGAGAACGAGGTGCTGGACCTGTGGGCCGCGAAAAAGAAGGCCGTGCTCTTCATCACGCACGATCTGGACGAGGCCATTGCCATGAGCGACCGCGTGGTGGTGCTCTCGGCCGGCCCAGGCACCCACCCCATGGGCGAGTTCGACATCGACCTGCCACGCCCGCGCAACGTGGCCGAAGTGCGCACCGAAGCGCGCTTCGTGGAACTGCACAAGCGCATCTGGGACGTGCTGCGCGACGAAGTGCTCAAGGGCTATGCCCAGCAACTCAGGAAGATCGCTTGAACGGATTCAAACCCAACGAGAACAATCTGCGCGCCTGGCAGTTGGCGCTGCTCGCGCTGATGCTGGGCCTGTGGCACCTGGCCTCGCGCGACGCGCAACTGGCCTTCTTCGTCGGCGAACCGGTGGCGGTGCTGGGCCGGGTCTGGTCCTGGTTCATGCCATTCTCAATTCCACCCAACGCCCTGTTCGAGGAAGGCCTGCCCGGCAATGCCGACATTTACCGGCATCTGGGGACGACGCTGCTGGAAACCGTGCTGGCCTTTGTCATCGGCACCGGCATGGGCTTGTTCGGCGGCCTGTGGCTGGCCCTGGCGCCCAGCGTCAGCGCCGTCCTGGATCCCTACATCAAGGCCGCCAATTCGATGCCGCGCGTGATCCTGGCGCCGATCTTTGCGCTGTGGTTTGGTCTGGGCATCTGGAGCAAGGTGGCGCTGGCCGTGACACTGGTGTTCTTCGTGGTGTTCTTCAATGTCTATCAGGGCGTGAAGGAAGTCAGCCCGGTGGTGCTGGCGAATGCGCGCATGCTGGGCGCGAACCAGCGCCAGTTGCTGCGCACCGTGTACCTGCCCAGCGCCACCAGTTGGGTCTTCTCCAGCCTGCACAGCTCCGTCGGGCTGGCCTTTGTCGGCGCGGTGGTGGGTGAGTACCTGGGCTCGGCGCGCGGCGTGGGCTACCTGATCCTGCAAGCCGAAGGCAGCTTCGACGTGAACACCGTGTTCGCCGGCATCGTCGTGCTCACGGCCTTCGCCCTGGTGCTCGACGCCATCGTCGGACGCATGGAAAAGGGCCTGATGAAGTGGCAGCCGCAGCTCGGAGAGACGGAGAAACTGTAGGCCGCAGACGCCACAACGCCGGCCCACCCCCCGCCCTCTCCCCGGGTACCGGGGCGAGGGCGTTGAAATGCCACCTCGCCGATTTGCGTCAGAGGTTTGGGAAGAGGGCGTTCGGATGCCTGCCTCGCCCGCTTGCGGGAGAGGGCTTGGGTGTGAGGGGGAATTCCCTGTCAGCCCAAATCACGCCTCGGCCGAGGCGTGCTTCACCACCGTCACCGGCACCCGGCAGTCCTGCACCATTTGCTGGGACACCGAGCCCATCAGCGCGCCACGCAGATTGCCGTGGCCCTTGGCGCCCAGGATGACGGCGCCACAGGCCTCGCGCTCGACGATGTCGAGCAGCATGTTGGCCGGGTCACCCGACTCGACCACGCTTTCAAAGGCGACACCGGCCGCGCTCACCAGTTGCTGCGCTGCAGCCAGTTGATGACTGCCGGCTTCTTGGCTGACTTCCTGCAGCACCAGCGGGTCGTGCGCCACCACCACTTCGTACAACGTGGCGCTTTCTTGCACATTCGCCAGCAGCAGCCTGGCACGCAGGCCCTGCTGCAGCAGCGACAGCGCGTAGCGCACCGCGTCCAGCGAGAGTTCCGAGCCGTCAACTGCGATCAGGATCTTGAGCATGGTGTTTCCTTGTAAAAACTAGGGGCTGGCCTTGGCGGTCCGGGACGCGAGCGCCTTCTTCTTTGGCTTCGCGCTCTTCTGCGACTTGCCTTTGGACGATTTCGCCGCCGCTGGGGCTTTGGCCGGCATGAACAGCACCACGGCCTGGCCGGGTGTGAAGGCGCTGCTGGCGGCGACGTTGTTCCATTGCGCCACATCGGCGACGCTGGCCTTGTAGCGTTTGGCGATGCTGGCGACGGTGTCGGTCTTGCCCGCCTTGACGGTGCTGCGTCGGGCGCCGACTTCGCGCGCGAGTGACAGCTGGCCGGTTTCGGCCACATGTCCGGTGACGTCGGCCTGCACGCTGGCCGCCCGCGGCACGAGCAGGGTGGAGCCGGCCTTGATGGTGACGCGTTGCGGGATGTTGTTGACGGCGCGCAGCTCGGCTTCCGACATGCCGATGCGCAGCGCCGCCTGTCGTGGCTGCATCGTCATGGGAACGATCCACACCGTCCACGAAGCCAGGCGGCCTGCGCCGTAACCCAGCAGATTGCGCTCGAACACGGCCGCGTTGTCCCAGGGCAGCAGGATCTGGGGCGTTCCCGCCGCCAGGATCACCGGGCGGCTGGCCGAAGGGTTCAGCGCCTTGAAGTCTTCCAGCGAAACCTCGGCCAGCTTGGCCGCCAGCGCGACGTCGATGTCGCGCTTGATATCCACGCTTTGGAAGTAGGGGTGGTTGCCGATGTCGGGCAACTTGGAATTGAAGGCCTGCGGGCGCGCCACGATGTTCTTCACGGCCTGCAGTTTGGGAACGTAAAAGCGCGTCTCCATCGGCATCAGCAAGTCGGTGTAGCTCACGCCCAGTCCGTGGCGCTGGTTCTTCGCGATGGCGCGGCCCACGCTGCCTTCGCCCCAGTTGTAGGCGGCCAGCGCGAGCTGCCAGTCGCCAAACATGCCATACAGCTTTTGCAGATAATCCAGCGCCGCGCGCGTGGACGCGAGCACGTCGCGCCGGTCGTCACGAAAGGCGTTTTGCTTGAGGTCGAAATCCTTGCCGGTGTTGGGCATGAACTGCCACATGCCAGCGGCCTTGGCGCTGGAGACTGCCTGCGGGTTGAACGCGCTCTCGATGAAGGGCAACAGCGCCAGCTCCGTGGGCATGTTGCGCCGTTCCAGTTCCTCGACGATGTGGAACAGGTATTTGTTCGAGCGCTCGGTCATGCGCAACATGTAGTCGGGCCGTGTCGCGTACCACTGCTCGCGGTCCAGCACCAACGGACCCTCCAGGTCGGGCATGGCAAAGCCGCGCCGGATGCGCTCCCACAGGTCGGCCGGGGCAGTCAGGCCGGCCACGGCTCGGGAGGCGGCCTCGGCTGCCGTGATGGGTTGCAGCGGACCGTCCGGAATGATGGGCTGGTGTGGCGCGATCGAGGCGCTGGGCGCCGCGGGCTTGGCGGGGACGGCCGATTCAGCCGCGACCGCCGACGCTGCGGGCGTGGCCAGCGTGGCGGTGCTGGCGCAGCCCGACAGCCAGAATCCGGCCACCAAGCCCCACAGCAGTGCAAATTTTTTCAAAACTGGTTTTTCCATTGACGCAACGCCGCCAGGTGGCCCGCAGGGTCCTGCGCCGACGGATCAACGCGCTGGGCGGCGGCGATCACCGCGGCTTGGCGTGTGCGCAAGAAGGGGTTGATCTGCAGCTCCAGGCTCATGCGCGAGGGCAGGGTGGGCAGCCCTGCGGCGCGCAGGCTTTCGCAGCGCGCGCTGTAGCGCTGCAGATCGGCGTTGTCGGGTTCCACGGCACGGGCGAACTTCAGGTTGGAGAGCGTGTATTCATGGGCGCAGCATACCTGGGTGTTGCCCGGCAAGGCCGCCAGCGCATCCAGCGAGGCCAGCATCTGTGCCGGCGTTCCTTCAAACAAGCGCCCGCAACCGCCAGAGAACAAGGTGTCACCGCAAAACAGCAGCGGCTCGAGCTCGGCCGGTGCGCGGCAGAAGTAGGCCACATGGCCCGCCGTGTGGCCCGGCACGTCGATGACTTCAAAGTCCAGGCCCAAGGCACTCAGCGTCTCGCCGCCGCGCAGCCGGGTCAGCGGCTCGGGCATGGGCTCACTGGCCGGCCCGTAAACGCGCGCGCCGGTCAGCTCGCGCAGGGTCTGCACGCCACCGACATGGTCGGCGTGATGGTGCGTGATGAGGATCGCATCGAGTTGGAGTTGTTCGCGCTGCAGGGCGTCGAGCACCGGTTGGGCCTGACCCGGATCGACCACCACAGCGCGCCCCTTGTCATGCAGCAGCCAGAGGTAGTTGTCGGAGAAGGCCGGGAGTGCAAGGAGCTTCATGTGTGCTGAAATTATAGCTTTTGGGGTTAGCTGGAGCTTGCCGCTTCGCGGGCACAATCGGCTCTGATTCGAATCGCCCGCACGTCCCTCCACCTGGATCCATTTGCCATGAAAACCGTCAGATGTCTGGCCCTGCTTGTACTCTGGGCCGCTGCGCCCGGGGTCAGTCTTGGCGCGCCGCCCGATGCCGATCGCTGGAACCTCAAGGACCTGTACGCGACGCAGGCGGATTGGGACCAGGACGCGCTCAAGCTGGGGCAGCAACTGAAGAGCTTGGCGCAGTGCAGCGGCCACATGGGGCAATCGGTGCAAGGCTTCAAGGCCTGCATGGACCTGAACGCCGAGTTGCTCAAGCGCTCCATTCGCCTGTCCGCCTACGCCTCGCAGTTGAATGACGAGGACACCGGCCTGGCCGCAGGGCAGGACCTCAAGCAGCGCGCGCAAGTGCTCAACAGCCGTCTGGACGAGGCCTCGTCCTTTTTGAGCCCCGAGATTCTGAAGCTGGGGCGCTCCCGAGTGGACGCCCTGTTGCGCCAGGACCGCTCGCTGGCGATTTACCGCCATCCGCTGGACGACATGCTGCGCGTGGCGCCGCACACGCTGGACCGCCAGGGCGAGGCACTGATTGCCCAGTTTGGCATGGCCACGGCGGCAGCGGGCGCGGTCTATGCCACGCTGGCCGACGCCGACATGCCCTGGCCCAAGCTGACGCTGTCGGACGGCAAGGAGGTGCTGCTCGATCAGAACGCCTACGAGCAATACCGGGTGCTGAACCACCGTGCCGACCGCAAGCGCGTGTTCGACACTTTCTGGGCCAAGTGGAAGGAGTTTGAGCGCACCTTTGGCGTGACCTTCTACGAGCAACTCAAGCGCGACGCGGTCTATGCCAGGGTGCGCCATTACCCGGATTCCCTGACCCAGGCGCTGGACGCGAACAAGCTGCCGCGCGCGGTGTACGACACCATGGTGGCGCAGGCGAACGCAAATTTGCCCACGCTGCACCGCTATTTCAAACTGCGCGGCAAGATGCTGGGCGTGGCCGAGATGCGCTACTACGACATCTACCCGCCGCTGCTGTCGAGCGAGCTGAAGTACCCGATTGCGCTGAGCACGCAACTCATGCTCGCAGCCGTCAAACCCTTGGGCGACGACTATGTCAGCGCCATGGAGCTGGGCACGCGCAGCCGCTGGATGGACGTGTACCCGCGGCCGAGAAAGCACTCCGGCGCCTACATGAACGGCGCCGTGTACGACGTGCATCCCTACCTGCTGCTCAACCATAACGACGACTACGAGTCGCTGTCCACGCTGGCGCACGAATGGGGTCACGCCATGCACTCCTATCTGGCGAACAAGGCCCAGCCGTTCGTCACCGCCGAATACCCGACCTTCACCGCCGAGATCGCCTCCACCACGAACGAGGTGCTGCTGCTGGAACACATGCTGAAGGTGGCCCAGACCGACGACGAGCGGCTGCTGTACCTGGGCTCGGCGCTGGAGAATTTGCGCGGCACCTTCTTTCGCCAGGCGATGTTCGCCGACTTCGAGCGCGAGGTGCACGCGCAGGTGGACCGGGGTGAATCGCTCACTGGTGAGGCCATCAGCAAGATCTACGGCGACATCCTCAAGCGCTACCACGGCGACCAGCAAGGCGTCGTCAAGATCGACGAGCTGTACAGCGTGGAGTGGGCCTTCATACCGCATTTCTACAACGCCTTCTACGTGTTCCAGTACGCCACCTCGATTGCTGCGGGCAACATGTTCGCCAGCGACATCCTGCAAGGCAAGCCCGCAGCGCGCGAGCGCTATCTGAGCATCCTGCGCGCCGGCGGCTCGCGCTACCCCTATGAGCTGGTGAAGGAGGCGGGCGTTGATCTGGCCACACCGGCGCCGTATCAGGCCTTGGTGGCGCGCATGAACAGCATCATGGATCAGATCGAATCGATTCTGGCCAAACGCCCCTAGACGAGCGATTCATCGAACCGTGACCGCATGAATCGGCCAACTCTGCTGCGTCTGACGCTCGCGCTGCTGCTGAGCGTGGGCGGCGCAGTGCCCGCGAGCGCGGCCGCCGCGCCGCCCGGGCCAAAGCTGATCGTGCTGCTGGTGGTCGATGGCTTACCGCAGCGCCAGGTCCTGGACTACCGTGATCAACTGGCGAGCGACGGCCTGGCGCGGTTCCTGGATCGCGGCGCCTGGTTCTCCCAGGCCCATTACGGTCATTCCTTCACGGTGACGGCCCCCGGTCACGCCACGCTGCTCACCGGCGCCACACCCAGCCGCACCGGCATCATCGGCAACGATTGGCGCGATCCGGTCACTGGCGCGCCACAGTACTGCACGGCCGATGCGTCGGCGAGCTATATCGGCCACAAGACCCAGCCGCTGGACGGCACCAGCCCGAAAAATCTGCGTGTGGAAACGCTCGGTGATGTGCTCAAGCGCGCGCATCCGAACGCCAAGGTGATTGCCGTGGCGGGCAAGGACCGAGCGGCGATTCTGCTCGCGGGCAAGACCGGAACGGCCTACCTGTACATGGCGTCGGACGGCGCATTTGCCTCCAGCAGCTACTACATGGCGCAGCATCCGCGCTGGGTAACGGACTTCAACGCAAGGCGGCAAGCCGATCGTTTCTTCAACACCGAATGGCAAGCCCTGCTGCCTGACGCCGCCTATGCGCGCTCCTTGGCGGACGAGCAGCCGTGGTTCCCCTTGGGTGGCGGACAACTTCCCATGCGGTTCGGCGCGCAAGACGAGGCGCCGGGCCCCCGGTTTTACGGCGCGCTGTTGCGCAGCCCGTTTGTGGACGCCATGACGCTGGACTTTGCCCGTGCGGCGATCACCGGCGAAGCGCTGGGCCAGCGCCAGGTGCCGGACATTCTGGCCATCAGCCTGTCGGGTCACGACTACGTGAACCACTCGTTTGGCGCCGAGTCGCGCATTTCGCACGACCATTTGCTGCAGCTCGATCGCTTGTTTCAGCGTTTTTTTCGCGACCTCGACGCCGCCGTGGGGCCAGACAACTACATCGCCGTGCTGAGTGCAGACCACGGCTTCATGCCGGCCCCGGAATTCAGCGCCGCGCTCGGGCGCGACGCCAGCCGCCTCAACCCCGCGCTGCTGCTCGGGCTGCTGAATCAGGGGCTGCAAGAGCGCTTTGGCGCAGGCCAATGGGCGCGCTATTTTTCCGGCCCAGGAATCCTGCTGAATCACGCGCTGATCGCGCAGGCCAAGCTCGATCTGAACCAGGTGGCCGAAGAAGCCCGTCGCCTGCTGCTGGCGGCACCGGGCGTGGCCGTGGCCTATACGCGGCGCGAACTCGAGCAGGGCAGCCGCGCCGGCGCACCCTACTTTGAGCCGATGCGCAAATCGTTCAGTCGCGACCTGCCGGTGGATCTGGCGTTTGTGCTCAAGCCCTGGTGGATGCTGGGCTCGGGCGCCAGTGGCAGCACGCATGGCTCACCCTATGCCACGGACACGCAGGTGCCGATGCTGCTGTACGGGCCACGCTGGATCAAGCCCGGGCGCATCGATACCCCTGTGGAGGTGGTCGATCTTGCGCCCACCTTGGCACAGCTGCTGGGCGTGGACGCACCGGCTGGCGCCGAAGGCCGGCCGCTGCCCTTGGCGCCACCGTGATTAAATCCAGGCCTTCGTCATCATAAAAACTGCACCCACCATGAAATTCGCCCAACGCCTGGACGCCATCGAGACCTCGGCCATTCGTGAACTCTTCAAGCTGCTGAGCAAGCCCGGCATCATCAGCTTCGCCGGGGGCTTTCCCGACCCGGCGCTGTTCGATGTGGAGGGCATACGCGAGTCCACCGCGGCGGTGCTGGCGCAGCAGCCGGGTGCCGTGCTGCAGTACGGCGCGACCGAGGGCTGGCAGCCGCTGCGCGAGGGCATCAGCGCCTTCATGGCGGCCAAGGGCTGCAGCGTCGCGCCCGAGGGCTTGATCGTCACCACCGGCAGCCAGCAGGCGCTGGACCTGATCGGCAAGACGCTGATTTCCCCGGGCGACAAGGTGATCGTCGAGGCGCCGACGTTTCTGGCCACGATCCAGTGCTTTCGCCTGTACGGCGCCGACATCGTGGGCGCGCCCATCGACGCCGACGGCGTCAAGGTCGATGTGCTGGAGCAGCTCATCGCGCAGCACAAGCCCAAGCTGGTTTACCTCATCCCCACCTTCGGCAACCCCAGCGGCGCCACGCTGAGCCTGGAGCGGCGCAAACGCATTCTGGAGCTCGCCGCGCGCACGCAAACCATCGTGGTCGAAGACGACCCTTATGGCGAGCTGTACTTTGGCGCGCCGCCGCCGCCGTCCCTGCTGAGCCTGAGCGCGCAGGTTCCCGGCAGCCGGGAATGGCTGGCCCACTGCGGCTCGTTCAGCAAGATCCTGTCGCCCGGATTGCGCGTGGGCTGGATGATTGCGCCGCCCGAACTGCTCGCCCGCGCCACGATGTGCAAGCAATTCAGCGATGCCCACACCAGCAACCTGACCCAGGCCACGGCCGCGCATTACCTGACACTGGGGCGCTTGCAGCCCACGCTGGACCAGGTGCGCTCGGTGTACGCGCAGCGCGCGCTGGTCATGGCGGAGGCCTTGAAGCGCGAGTTGGGCGAGGCGATCGAATTCAACGCGCCCCAGGGTGGCATGTTCTTCTGGGCCCGGCTGACCCAGGGGCGCAGCGCCGCCGAGTTTGCCAAACGCGCCATCGACAAACTGGTCGCCTTTGTTCCCGGCGCCCCGTTCTACGCCCACGACCCCGACCCGGCCACGCTGCGCCTGAGCTTTGCCACGGCCGACCTGGCGAAAATTGAAGAGGGCATTGCGCGCCTGCGCCAGGCGCTGTGAGCCGGTGCCGCGGGTTATCATCGGCGCTGCCGTTTGGAGTCGCTGACGTGAAAGAAGCAACTTTCATGACGCGGGCGATTCGTCGCCGAGGCATGAAAGTTCGGCCACGCCTGCGTGAGTCCAACTTCCAGACGTCGCACCTCATCTGCCCGTAGCTCAGTTGGATAGAGCATCAGCCTTCTAAGCTGAGGGTCACAGGTTCAATTCCTGTCGGGCAGACCAATCGGGTAAATGCTTTGATGCTATAAAATATGTAGCGCAAAGCTAGTTGAGTTACGCTGCGTTAATGAACGAGGCCGGGTTTTTTACCGCCTCACTCCAAAAACCGCCCTTGCCCGTCGCAGCCCCTAGCCGACACCATCACACCACCCGACCCGCTTTGACGCACTGGAGCGCGTTCATGCGCGTCGCTATGTCGGCACAGTGCCCGGTCGGCTAACCTTGACGCAGCAAGAGCCCAACATGGTCAATTACCCAACTGTGAAAGAGCGCCATTTTTTTATGGAAATTACTCGCGCGACAATCGACTATAATGATGACTATATATAGCGGAGCATCTACATGGGGCGTCCTGGGAAAAAAGCACAGAGGTTGAACCTTGAGACGCGATCTCTCTTTGACGACGACGCCGACAAGGATGTGGGTGCCGGTGAAGTCCCGGCACTGCCCGAAGGATTCGACCGATCCCAACCGGAGAGGTCCTATCGCGATCTGGTTCCAATCGCTCATCGCAAAAAATTCGCGCAATTTTTTACCCCTGAGCCAGTTGCGCAGTTGATGATCGACTGGGTTCTTCAAGTCAATCCAGTAACCATTCTGGATCCATCTGTGGGACCGGGTGTTTTCTTGAGGTTGATAGGTCAGCATGGTCATGCGACGAAGCTTCTTGGAATCGATCTTGACCCGGTTGCCCTTGCTGCAGCGCGTACAACCCTAGGGCTCGATTTTGCAGAGCTAATTGGGCATGATTTTTTGACGTGGCCTGCCGATCGAAGATTCGATGGCATATTGGCGAATCCGCCATATCTGCGCCACCATGATGTCCACTATTCGGTTGACATTTTTTCTGACGTCGGCCGGCGAAACGGCGTCGTTCTGAGTAAGCTCACAAATATCTACGTTCTTTTCATTCTCGAAATATGTAGAAGGCTAAGCCCTGGGGGGCGAGCCGCCGTCATCGTTCCTGGAGAATGGACAAACGCGAATTTCGGAATGGCGCTGAAGAGCTTTCTGCTGCTTAATGGCTTTCTCCATTCGTTAGTTTACTTTTCAAATCTCTCCGAGCAGTTTGAAGATGCGCTTACGACCGCAGCAATCCTTCTAATCGAAAAACCAATTTCCGACAAGGCAACCTCCTTTAATTCGTACTTCGTTGAGCATTCAGTCGCCATCGCCGATTTGAGACCGACGATCCTTGAAGGGCGAGGTCCTTCCTCTGGCGTCAGTCTTCGCAGATTTCTTGGCGCTGACTTGGTGGGCTTGGAAAAATGGGACAAGGTTCTGAAAGATGGAATGGCTGAACAACAGGCTGGGTTTGTTCCATTGGGTTCGATGGTGCGAAGTAGGAGAGGAATTGCTACTGGCGCGAACGAATACTTCCATCTCACGGAGGCGAATGTTCGAAATTTCAAGTTGGACCAAGGCAATCTAAAGCCTTGCGTTGGGCGCGCCGATCAGGTAAACGGAATCAGATTCACCTCGACGGACTTTCAGCGGTTGAATTATCAAGATAGCCGGGTTTGGCTTCTAAGTTTCGCATCGGCGCCTACGAGGGCCGAGGAAGACTACATTCGGCAGGGCCTGGTCAAAGGCCTAAATCAACGTTTCTTATTGGCCAGTCGGAAGCCATGGTATTCGATGGAGCAGCGGCCACCAGCCCCCATTTGGGCGGCCGTTTTTGGCCGTAAGTCGCTGCGCTTCGTTCATAATGAGGCAGGCGTTTCGAACCTGACAACGTTTCACTGTATCTATCCTACGAATAGTGATCCGGTATTTTGTCGCGCTTTAGTCTCGTGCTTGAATAGCAGATTAGTACAAGAGCTTGCGGAACACCAGCGGCGAGTGTACGGTGGGGGCCTGCTCAAGTTTGAGCCTAAGGACCTTCTGTCCATACAGGTCCCAAATCTCGCAGTTGCAGCAGAGGAACTGGTGATCGCACTGGCGAAAATGTTGGACAGAATGGACAGTGCAATTCGGGAGATCGGCGCTATCTCACCCGAAATGATCGATGAACTTGATGAACTAGTTCGACATGCGGCCGGCGTTATACCCCGAGCAACACTTGCCTGACAGCTGCTGCATCTAGCACAAGCGACCCGCCGACCGGCTTTACATAGGCGTCATGTCTGCCTAGCTCGGTGATCTTGTGTTCGGCCGCAAACTCCGGCGCGCTAGTTACAGTACCTACCTGGACCCCAAGAGTTATTGGAATCATGATAGTAGCCTTCTCTTGGCTATTGGCGGGTGTTTCTATTGCTATGCCGTTCTTTAGGTTTAGACCATTCCCTATTAACGTAAAAATCTCGAGCACATTAATTGCAAATACCGAGTCAAAAAAAACTTGAAAATACGCCTGTGGAATCTTCTTCCGCTCCAACCATCGATACACGATCACGAGATCCTCCACTTTAACCGTGAAACTCGGGGCATCCCTGGATGCTTTTTTTCCACCTTCCTTTTGCATCTTGCGCACTGCCATATAAGTCAATGCATCAAACTTACTTGAGCGAACTTCGATACTTCCAATAGCAGAGTTTGCGATCTCGTCGATTACACCGAATTCGAGAACCGACAGGTTTGCTGTAATACCAGGCGAGATTTCTTTATCGAATAACAGTAGATCAGGCCGTTTGCCATGCAGACGAACTTCATCGAGCCCGCCGAGGTAGTGAGCTTTAAAGTCTGGATGTCCAGCTGCAATTGAATTTGTCTCACCAAAATGGGAGATTAGCCATGCTGGACAAGTCGTTCTCAGTGCATCGGCTAGGAGATTCTCAGCCCAGTCTCCCATCGCACGGTTCGCCAGAAATTCAGAACGGGCGTCTGTCGGCGCGCGCGGCGTTCGCTCTGGTGGATCGCCAGGGCCACCGAAATTTACATGATTTTCATGTACGCCTTTTGCGGTCAATACACGAGCCACGCTCCGCTGTGCGGCGCATAATTTGTCGAAGTAGGTCACTGTTTATTTTTATTGACGTTGAGACTCAATAGATCAGTTACATTGCAATCAAGGGCACCCGCCAACTTGTACAGCGTTCCCACCGTGATGTTGCGTTCGGCGCGTTCTACGGCTCCGACGTAGGTACGATGCAATCCACACTGTGCGGCCAGTTCCTCTTGCGACCAGCCCTTGGAAATACGAAGCTGCCGAACTCTATCGGCTATCGATTGCATCGGGCTTTTTGACATCACTCAATTGTTTCATTGTGCAGACTAAATGACGACAGACTAAACATAGCAATTTCATTCTGATGTCGATGTTCATCAGGCTGTTTCTTCTTAGGTGTTAAAGCGATTCTAGACGCCACTGTGTTTGATGAGTCTCACCAATCTGAATCTCAAACCAAAGCAATGCAAACACTCTGGTAATTGATGTAAACAGCTTTACTGAATTGAACGTCCAGACGCTTTTTCGCTTGCAGTGAATCCCGCACTCGGCCCCCCACAGCTTTCAAGGTTTGCCAAAGACCTGCAATCTCAAGGCGTTCTGTATCAGCGCCGCAAGGCAGCATTCACCGGAAATTCACTTTCGCCTGGTGTCTGTTCCATTTCAACCTTACTTCGCAGCCGTGCCGATTCTGTGGAGTCAAGGGCTACGTTCGTAGGTCTATCGGGCGACCTTTGCTCATACGGCCAGTCTTGCTGGCATTGTGTGCATGGTGTTTGCCTTGCCCGTACGTCACCTACTGGCGGAAATGGCCCTTCTTTCGAGGGCCGTGTTCCGAAACTTCACAGCCCTGAGCGCACAGCATTGGTCCGCCCCCCCCGCCTAGTGAACATATGCATCCCCCGTATGCCTTTCACCCGCGGTGCGAGTCAGCACAGGGCATTTAGCGATCAGGAAGTGGTGATTCGTTGCAAGGGCAGACCGATGTGCTGCGGGTGAGAGAGGGTTGATACGATTTTGGATGATCCTGCGACCTTGATAGGCGCATCTTGGCCAGACAGGCGACTGCTATTCTGCGACGAGGCACAGCTTCGGATTGTGGTTTTCTTTATCAGAGCAGCCAAGACAAAGGCGCCAGGCCCAGCGCGGCCAGGCCGATCAGCAGGGCGGCGCTTTGAACCCCGACGTGACGCGGCGCCAGCGCAAACGCATACACGGCCTTGGCCAGGTTGTTGCTGGCGGCCGCGACCAGGATGGCGATGGCCGCGACCGAGGGCGGCGTCACACTGGCCGAGGCCTGCGTCATGCCCATGATGAAGGGGTCCACATCGGTGGCGCCCATCAGCGCCGAGAGCGTGTACACGCCGGCGTGCCCGAGGTAGGCTGCTGCGAGTTGGGTCGCGACCAACATCACCAGGAAGAGCAGGGCGAAGAGCAGTGCCGCGCGCAGCTCGAGCGGATTGCGCGGTGCGAGCGGGTCTTGCAGCGCCTGCGCGCCGGCATCGCGCCGGCGCGACCAGAGCCAGCCGACGGCGATCGCCAGCAGTCCCAGCGCCAGGAACGAGGGCGCCAGCGCACGCATCAACTGTGCATTGAACAGCGCCAGCAGCACCACCAGGCGCAGGTACATCACGCCGGAGGCGATCAGGATCCCGCCGGAAAACAATGGGGGCGGGCTGCTCTCCATGGCCGAGCGCTTGGCCAGCACCACCGTCGTCAAGGTCGATGAATAGGCGCCGCCCAGGACGCAGGCCAGGATCACGCCGCCCTGACCTTTGGACAGCTTCTGAATGACATAGCTGCCATAGGACACCGCACTCACCGCCACCACCACCAGCCAGGTCTTGAACGGATTGATCTGGAACGGGCTGAAGGCCTCGTTCGGCAGGATCGGCAAGATCACGGCGGTGAGCAGCAAAAACTTGGTGAACGTGACCACGTCTTCTGGCGCGATGCGCTTGGCCAGTCCTTCCAATCCCCCTTTGAGTTCGAGCAGCAGCATGCTGGCCACCCCCAGCGTCGTGGCCATCCACAGGTGTTGCTGGAACACCAGCGCGCCGATCAAGTAGGTGATGAGGCCGGCCAGCTCGGAGGTCAATCCGGCCAAGCCGCCGGTGACCAGTTTGTGCCAGTACGACAGCAGGAGGAATCCGGCGACGGCGATGAATCCGAGTGCCAGCGGCATGATCTGGCTCCCCGACAAAGAGGCCATGGCGTAGCCGACCAGGCCGATCAGCGGGAACGTGCGCACCCCGCCGAACACATATTTGTCCGTGGTCGCCTTCTTTTCCTCGCGCTCCAAGCCGATCAGGAACGAGAGAAAGAGCACCAACAGGATGTTCTGCGCCTGCGGCGGCAGCCACTCGCTCAATGCCATAGCCATGCTTGCCTTGCTCCTTCTTTCGCAGCCGCAACTGCCTTGCCTTGCCCGCCAGCGCCGGCCCCGTGATCGGCCTGCGCGATCACCATGAATCGCCTCGCCATGATATGCCAATGCCGCGCTGTGCCGGCCTTGGATCTGACCGCTGCCAGGTTTGCGGCGCTGACGCACGCGCCAACCGGAGGCGTTCGCGGCACGGGGAAGTGAGCGAAATTTACTTTTCTTTGCCTAAGCTATTGGCCGACAAATTGACCTGGATCATGTGTCATCCAAGCCCTTGGGAACAGACTTGCTGAACAACGACAACCCACGGTGATTGGCGCCAGGAACAAGAACATGGTGAATGCATCTCTGATACTCAAATACCGCTGGAGGGTCCTGAGCCTGCTGCTCGTGTCGGCGCTGCTCGCTGCGGTCCTGCTGCGCTGGTGGCAGGGTGCCGAGGTCGCGATCGAACGGCTGCAGCCACGTGATTTCGTCCAGACCGTGGTGGCCAGTGGCCATGTGGAGACGCCGCACCGCGCCGACATCGGCAGCCAGGTCACGGGCGTCGTGCGGCGCGTGCCGGTGAGCGAAGGGCAAAGCGTCCAGGCCGGCGACTTGCTGATTGAGCTCGACGCGACCGAGCTTCGTGCGAATGAGCGCATGGCCGCAGTCGCCGTGACCCAGGCCCAGGCTCGTTTGCGGCAGTTGCGCGAGGTCCAGGCGCCGGTGGCGGAGCAGGGCTTGCGGCAGGCGCAGCTCAACCTGGAGAACGCACGCCGGACGCTGGCGCGCAATCAGGAGCTCTTTGACAAGAAATTCATCAGCCAGGCCGGGCTCGACGATGCGCGTCAGGCGGTGGATCTGGCCGACGCCCAAGTGCGTTCCGCGCGCAAGCAATTCGACACCGCGCTCAGCGAAGGCAGCGACACGGAGATCGCCCTGGCGGCGGTGGCCCAGGCCGAGGCCAGCCTGCAGGCCGCGCGTGCGCGCAGCGCTTATGCCCAGGTGCGCGCGCCGCGCGACGGCACGCTGATTGCTCGCAACGTCGAAGTGGGCGACGTGGTCCAGCCAGGCAAGGTGCTGATGACGCTGTCGCCTGCAGGCCGAACCCAACTGGTGGTGGAGATCGATGAGAAGAACCTGCGCCTGCTGGCGCTGGGGCAAAAGGCCTTGGCTTCGGCGGACGCCTTTGCGCAGCAGCGATTTGCCGCCGAACTGGCCTACATCAATCCGGGCGTGAATGCCCAGACCGGTTCGGTCCAGGTCAAGCTGGACCTGCCCAAGCCACCCGCCAATCTGCAGCAGGACATGACGGTGTCGGTGGACATCGAAGTGGCACGCCACGCCCAAGTGCTGGTGCTGGCCAGCAGCGCCGTGCATGACGCCGAGGGCCCGGCGCCCTGGGTGTTGCTGCTGGAAGATGGGCGCGCGCTACGGCGAACCCTGCGCCTGGGGCTGCGCAGCGGCGGCTGGGCCGAGGTGCTTGAGGGCCTGCAAGCCGGGGACGCCGTGATCACCAGCAGCCCGGCACCGGCGCCCGGCGAGCGCGTGCACAGCGCCCGCACCGAGTAGCGCACCATGCTTCGACCCTGGTTTCCGTTTGAGTGGATCGTGGCCCTGCGCTTTCTGCGCGAGGGCCGCTTGCAGACGCTGTTCATCATTGCCGGCGTGGCCATTGGCGTGGGCGTGATCGTCTTCATGTCGGCCTTGCTGGCGGGACTGCAGTCCAATTTCATCCGGCGCGTCTTGTCGGCGCAAGCGCACATCCAGTTGCTGCAGCCACAGGAGGTGACCCGGCCGCAGCGCCTGGGGGCCCATGCCATCCCTGGCGAAGTCGAGGCCGCGATCGTGCAGCCGCCGCTGCAACGCCTCAAGGGCATCGATCAGTGGCAGGCGGTGGCCGCGCAGATTCGCGCCATGCCCGAAGTGCTGGTGGCCACGCCCGTGGCCGGTGGCTCGGCGCTGGTGGTGCGCGGCAGCGCCAGCCGCGCGATCACGGTGGCCGGCATCGAGCCCGAACAGTATTTCCGCATCGTCGATATCAACGGCAAGCTGGTACGCGGCACGACCCGACTGGGCGCCACCGACATCCTGGTCGGCACCGAGTTGGCCAGCGACCTGGGTGTGGACGTGGGTGACAAGCTGCGCGTGTCAACTGCCAACGGCGCGCTCAGCACGCTGACGATTGCCGGCGTCTTTGACCTGGGCAGCAAGGGCGCGAATCTGCGCAGCACCTTTGTCGCGCTGCACACGGCGCAAAGCCTGCTGGGTATTCCCGGCGGCGTCACCAGCGTGGAAGTGACGGTGCGCAATGTCTATGCAGCCGAGGAAATTGCCCAGCGCATCACCCAGGCCACCGGCGTCGAGGCCGACAGCTGGATCAAGACCAGCGCGCAGTTCTTTGCCGCCGTGAGCGCGCAGACCACGGCCAATACCGCCATCCGTTTCTTTGTCGGCCTGTCCGTGGCCTTCGGCATTGCCAGCGTGCTGGTGGTGGTGGTGGTGCAGAAGTCGCGCGAGATCGGCATCCTGCGCGCCATGGGGATTTCTCAAGGCCAGGTCCTGCGCGTGTTCCTGCTGCAGGGCGGTCTGCTCGGCTTTGGCGGTTCCGTGGTCGGCTGCGCCATCGGTGCGCTGGCGCTCATGCTGTGGCAGCGCTATGCGCGCAACGCCGACGGCACGCCGCTGTTTCCGCTGGTGTTCGATTCGACCCTGTTCACGGCGGCCCTGTTGCTGGCCACGCTGACCGGACTGGCCGCTGCCGTGGCGCCGGCCTTGCGCGCCGCGCGCCTGGACCCGGTGGTGGCCATCCGTGGCTGAGGCACAGGCGCGCATGAGCCCCGCGACGAACAACGTGGTCGTGCAGTTGCGCGGCGTGGTCAAGGCCTTCAACCCGGGCACGCCGATCGAGACCGAGGTGCTGCACGGCATCGACCTGACGCTGCAGCAGGGCGAGTTCTGCGCGGTGATGGGGCCATCGGGCTCAGGCAAAAGCACGCTGCTCAACATCGTGGGCCTGCTGGACCGGCCGAGCCGCGGCACGCTGCAGGTCTGCGGCGAGGAAACCACGACCCTGGACGACCGCGCGCTGACCCGGCTGCGCGGCCACAACATCGGCTTCGTGTTCCAGTACCACCACCTGATCACGGCCTTCACGGCACTGGAAAACGTGATGATTCCGATGCTCGGCGCGGCCGGTTTCCCGAACTTGGCGATGCGCGAACGCGCCGAGGAATTGATTGCCAGCGTGGGCCTGACGGCCTGGCAAAACAACCTCGCGGGCAACATGAGCGGCGGGCAACAGCAGCGCGTGGCGGTGGCGCGCGCCCTGGCGATGAACCCGGCGCTGCTGCTGGCCGACGAGCCCACCGGCAACCTGGACAGCAAGAGCGCCGACGCGGTGTTTGAGTTGTTGCGCCGCTTCAACCGCGAGCACGGAACCACGGTGCTGTTCGTGACCCACAACGCCGCGCTGGCACAGCGCTGCGACAAGACGATCCAGGTGGTCGATGGCTGCATCACCAGCGAAATCAAAAGCCACAGTTAGCCACGGCAAACCACCACCGCCATCATCGTTCGCAGCGGGTTCGCCTGGCCAAGGGCTGAGACTGCCGGCGCCACGCTGACGGTTCGCCGGCCCTGCGTTTAGCCCGCACCGATGGGCTGTCGCGCCGCCCTTGGACCCCGGTCATTTCGCTTTGATCGCCACAGGTTTTTCGCTTCCGTTGACTTGCATCAGTTGATCGCCAGACAGGGGCTGTCTTAGGCTTTTGAACCGCTCCCAAGCGCGCAGGAAAGGCGCATGATGAAGGCTCAAGCCAGCGACGGTTGAAGTGAAACGTGGGGCGTTTCTACGGACTGTGTCGCAAGGTGTTTTGAAAGCGAAGAGGTTCCCATGTCGCACTACCATGCACTCGTTTGGATCGATCACGTTGAAGCCCACGTGATGCACATCAGCCCGGATGACGTTGAAAAGTCGCTGGTGCAGCCGAGCCACAGCAACCACAAGCTGCACTCCCGTGTGGGGACACTGGGAAGCGGTCGGGCCCCGGAAGATCAGGACTACTACCACCGTGTCGTTGAATCACTCAAAGGCGCATCCGAGATCCTGATTGTCGGACCGGCCCAGGCCAAGCTACATCTGGTCAAGCACATTCATGCCCATGATCCCGCTCTCATGGCCAAGATCGTTGGCGTGGAAACGGTCGATCATCCGACCGATGCGCAGTTGGTGGCCTACGCGCGCAAGTATTTCCTGGCCAAGGACAAGATGCTGTAACGGGCGCCGCGCTGGCGGCCGCGCTCAGATCGCGCCGTCGAACATCATCACATCGACTTCGCCGCCCAGCGCGACTGGGCCTTGGTCGTGGTGCAGCACGATCAGGCCGTTGGCCTGAACCATGGAGCTGAGCACGCCCGAGCCCTGGTTGCCGGTGATCTGAACCTGGAGGCGGCCGTCCGCGCCGGTGCTGACGACACCGCGCTGGTACTCGGTGCGACCCGGTTTCTTGACCATGGCTTGCGTGCTGCGCGCCCGCAGCAGCGGCGCCGCTTTGGCCGTGCTGCCCATCATCTGCGTCAGCGCGCCGCGCACGAACACCAGGAAGGTCACCATCACTGCCACCGGGTTGCCGGGCAGGCCGAACAGCATCGCCTTGCCGATGCGCCCCACGGCCATCGGCCGACCCGGGCGCATGCCGATCTTCCAGAACGCCACGTCGCCCAGTTTCTTCATCATCAGCTTGGTGTAATCGGCCTCGCCCACGCTCACGCCGCCAC
This sequence comes from uncultured beta proteobacterium, assembly GCA_903844215.1. GTDB lineage: Bacteria > Pseudomonadota > Gammaproteobacteria > Burkholderiales > Burkholderiaceae_C > CAIKVZ01. Next base: position 66,430 of record CAIMSP010000016.1, read on the forward strand.
TGGTGATGATGGCGTCGGCTCGGGCAGCGGCCTGGGTGAAGGCCGCTTCCAGCAGTTCGGGTTCGTCGCGCACCACGCCCAGGTCGATGACCTCACAGCCCAAGCGCGTGAGCAGGCCGAACACGGTGTAGCGGTTGCTGTCGTACACCGAGCCTTCGCACGCCGCTTGGCCCAGGCTCAGGATCTCGTTGCCAGTCGAAAAATAGGCCACACGCAAGCGCCTGAGCACCGTCACCTTGGCAACGCCCAGGCTGGCCAGCAGACCCAACGCCGCCGGCCTGAGCGCGGTGCCTTGGTGCAGCGCGATGCTCCCGGCCAGCAGGTCCTCGCCCAGGCAGCGGCGGTTGTCGCCGCAGCGCAGCGCATTCGCTGGAATGCGGATCTGCTGCCCCGACACCGAGGCCAGTTCCTGCGGCACGACGGTGTCCAGGCCGGCGGGCATGACGGCGCCGGTCATGATGCGCAGGCACTGGCCCGCGCTCACCGTCCCCTGCCAGGCCTGACCCGCCAGCGCGGTGCCCACCGAGGTGAGCGTCAGCGCCTCATCGGGCACGAGTTGTCCACCCATGAAGGCGTAGCCGTCCATGGCCGAGTTGTCGTGCGGCGGCACGCTGACCGGCGAAATCACGTCCTGGGCCAGCACCCGATCGAGCGCCGCAAAAACCTCCACCACCTCGGTGTCGGTGATGGGCTCCATCAGGCGCGCCAGAAAATCCTGGGCCCGGTCCACGCTCAGGGCCTGCGGGTCGTAGCCTTCAAGTTCAGCGGCGATATCGGCGAGTGTTTTCATGGGCGAGTCATTCTGATCAGGTGGGCCGTGCGCGGTGCTGCGCAGCCGCTTCGGTCCGATGGCGCATCGGGCCGCATGCGTCGATGGTAAACCTGCGCCCGGGCTGCGCGATAATGCAGCCAGCCGCCGCACCGGTTTGGGCCAGGGCCCGCCTCGCCCCATTTGAACGATTGCCGAGACCATGCATCGCACCATCTTCGACACGCCCATCGTCAACACGCTGCTGCGTGCCTTTTCGCTTTTTTTCCTGAAGATCACTGGCTGGAAGGTGCAAGGCAGCATGCCGCCGGGTTGCAGCAAAAGCGTCTGGATCGCGGCGCCGCACACCAGCAACTGGGACCTGCCCTACACGCTGATGGTGGTGTTCGCGCTGAATCTGAAGGTGTACTGGATGGGCAAGGAGCAACTCTTTCGGCCGCCGTTTCGCGGCTTCATGATGTGGCTGGGCGGCATTCCGGTGCAGCGCGAAAAGGCCAGCAACCTCGTCGCCGCCTCGATCGATGCGCTCCAGCAGGCGCAGGGCCCGATGCAGCTCATCGTGCCGCCGGAGGGCACACGCTCCAAGGTGCGGTACTGGAAAACCGGCTTTTATTACATCGCCCTCGGCGCCCAGGTGCCCATCGTCATGGCCTACATGGACTACGAGAAGAAGATCAGCGGACTCGGCCCGGCGTTTGTGCCCAGCGGCGACATCGAGGCCGACATGGTCGCGATCAAGGCCTTTTATGCGCCGTTCAAGGGCCGCAACGCGCAGCAGTTCCAGGCTGATTAAGCGGGCTCAATCCGATTCCAGGGAGCGCAGTTCTTCCAGCGTGTTGGCGTTGAAAAAGGCCTTGGGGTCGTCGCCCGGCGCATTGAAGGGAACCAGCACCGTCTTGTGCTGCGCGGTCCAGCGGTCGATCTTGCGTCCGCCCTCGGACGTGAAACGCAGCAGGCTGGGCAGCAGCGCGCGCTGCAGCAGACAAAACACCGGTTGCGCGCGCAAAGCGCCGTCCTCTTCGGGTGCCGCCACCATGGCAATCTGCGCGCCTTCGCGCTCCAGCGCCTGGGCCATGCGCTGCGCCAGGTCCAACGGGAACAGCGGCGAGTCGCAGGGCAGGGTGAGCAGCAGGGGGGTGTGGCAGTGCTCCAGCCCGCTCAGGAAGCCCGCCAGCGGGCCGGCATAGTCGGCCAGCGCATCGGGCCACACCGGCACGCCAAAAGCCGCGTAGTCGGCATGGCTGCGGTTGGCGTTGATCATGATGTCACCCAAGGGCGCGCCGCTTTGGCGCTGCAGGCGCTGCAGCGCATGCAGCGCCAGCGGCTGGCCGTTGAAGTGCTGCAGGCCCTTGTCCACGCCGCCCATGCGCGTGCCGCGCCCGCCGGCGAGGATGATGGCGCTGATGTCAGAAATCATCGGTTTGCGCGACAGCCTTAGCCGCCGATGTAGCTCATCTCGACCCGCCTGGGGCCGCTGCCGCTGTCCGCAGGCAATGAGCTGCGCAGTTCGGAGTAGCGGTCGCTACGGCCCTGCCAGATCTGGCCGATGGCGCTGGCGAGCGCCGCGTCGCTGGCCGCGCCGCGCAGCAGCGGCTTGAGGTCGTAGCCGTCCTGGGCGAACAGGCACAGGTAGAGCTTGCCTTCGGTGGACAATCGGGCGCGGTTGCAGTCGCCGCAAAAAGCGCGCGTCACGCTGCTGATGACGCCGATCTCGCCGGCGTCGGCGTCGTGCAGTCCAGCGGCTGCGGCGTAGCCCCAGCGCTGCGCGGTTTCGCCCGCCGCACTGGGCTCCAGGGCCAACAAGGGCAACTCGGCCTGGATGCGGCGCACGACCTCGGCCGACGGCACGACCTGGTCCATGCGCCAGCCATTGGTCGCACCCACGTCCATGTATTCGATGAAGCGCAGCACGATCCCCGAGCCCTTGAAGTAGCGCGCCATGGGCAGGATTTCCTGGTCGTTGCTGGCGCGCTTGACCACCATGTTGACCTTGATCGGGCCCAGCCCGACCTGGCGCGCCACCTCGATGCCCGCAAGCACATCGGCGACCGCAAAGTCCACGTCGTTCATGCGCCGAAACACCGCGTCGTCCAGGCCGTCCAGGCTCACGGTGACGCGCTGCAGGCCGGCGTCCTTGAGCGACTGCGCCTTGCGCGCCAGCAGCGATCCGTTGGTGGTGAGGGTGATGTCCAGTGGCTGGCCCTGCAGCGTGCGCAGATTCGCCAACTGCTCGATCAAGCGCTCCAGATTCTTGCGCAGCAGCGGCTCGCCGCCGGTGAGACGGATCTTTTGCACGCCGTGCGCCACGAACTGGCGCGCCAACCGGGTGATCTCCTCGAAGCTGAGCAGGCTGGCGTGCGGCAGGTAGGCGTAGTTGGCGTCGAACACTTCCTTGGGCATGCAATAGCTGCAGCGGAAATTACAGCGGTCGGTGACGCTGATGCGCAGGTCGCGCAGCGGCCGACCCAGGCTGTCGGCCAGGGCGCCGGTGCCCGACACCGGCGCCTGACCGGTTGGCAGACTCAGGCCGGCCTGGCGCAGGTCGGCCAGCGGGATGGTGCGGTGGGTATCGCGTTCAGACATACGCCATTTTCGCCGCATGTCCGAGCGCCGCGCTAAAGCCCTGCGGCGCGCAGGAGAATGGCGCGCCCAAGCGGGGTGTGATCAGGCCGATTTTTGCGCTGCCTTGAGCGCCTGCCTGAGGTCTTCGATCAGGTCATCGGGGTCTTCCAGCCCGATCGACAAGCGGATCGTTCCCTGGGCAATGCCGGCGCGCGTCAGTGCCTCGTCGTCCATGCGAAAGTGCGTGGTGCTGGCCGGATGGATCACCAGGCTGCGGCAGTCGCCCACGTTGGCCAGGTGACTGAAGACCTTGAGCGTCTCGACGAACTTCTTGCCCTGCTCGCGACTGCCGTTGAGGTCGAAGCTGAACACCGATCCCGCGCCGCGTGGCAGCAGCCGCTGCGCCAGCGTGTGGCTCGGGTGCGACGCCAGCATCGGGTGGCCGACGCGCGCCACAAAGGCGTGGGCGCTGAGGAATTCGACCACCTTTTGCGTATTGCTCATGTGCCGCGCCATGCGCAGCGGCAGCGTTTCCACGCCCTGCAGGATGAGCCAGGCGGTATGCGGGCTCATGCAGGCGCCGAAGTCGCGCAGGCCTTCACGCCGCGCTCGCAGCAGAAAGGCGCCGACCGTGGACTCCTCGGAAAACACCATGTTGTGAAAGCCGGCGTAGGGCTCGGTGAGTTCGGGAAATTGGCCGCTCTTGTCCCAGTCGAAATTGCCGGAGTCCACCACGATGCCGCCCACGACGGTGCCGTGGCCGCTGAGGAACTTGGTCGCCGAGTGGTAGACGAGGTCGGCGCCGTGCTCGAACGGGCGCATCAGCCAGGGCGAGGTCAGCGTGGAGTCGATCAGCAGCGGCACGCCGGCGTCGTGCGCCAGCGCGCTGATCACGGGAATGTCCAGCACCTCCAGCCCCGGATTGCCCACGGTCTCGCCGAAAAACAGCTTGGTGTTGGGTTGCACTGCGGCGCGCCAGGCGTCGATGTCGCCGGGTTGCACGAAGCTGGTCTCGATGCCGAAGCGGCGCAAGGTGTAGTGCAGCAGGTTTTGCGAGCCGCCATACAGCGCCGTGCTGGCCACGATGTGCGAGCCCGCGCCCAGCAGCGTGACGATGGCCAGGTGCAGCGCGGCCTGGCCGCTGGCCGTGGTCACGGCGCCGATGCCGCCTTCGAGTGCGGCCACGCGCTGCTCCAGCACCGCGTTCGTCGGGTTGCTGATGCGCGAATAAACGTGGCCGGCGCGCTCCAGGTTGAACAGCGCGGCGGCGTGGTCGCTGGACTCGAACACGAACGAGGTCGTGAGATGGATGGGCGTGGCGCGCGCGCCGGTGGCGGGGTCAGGTGCGGCACCGGCGTGCAGCGCCAGGGTGTCGAAACCAGGGTCGGAATAGCCGGGCATGTTGTCTCCGGTGGCGGGTGAAATATCTGCTCAAACAGGGTTAACCCACGGTCGTGGGGTCGTTCAGACCCCACCATTGTGGGCTATATTGGAGACCTCACCTGTGTCCTCAACCGATTAGGAGAAGCCACCATGAAAGTCCACGACATCCTGCGCGTCAAAGGCAATACCTTGTACACCGCCCACCCCGATGAATCACTGGCCGGCGCGGTGAACATGATGGCCGAGAAAGACATCGGCTCCGTGGTGGTGATGGAGCATGGCGCGTTCCTGGGCTTGCTGAGCTTTCGCGAGGTGATTCGCATTTTGGCCAAGAACGGTGGGGCGCTGGGCAGCGTGACGCTGCGGACTTCGCTGGACGCTGCGCCCTTGACCTGCAGCTCCGAGACCGACCTGGACGAGGTGCGCCGTATGATGCTGGAGCACCATGCGCGCTATATGCCGGTGCTGGACCAAGGCACGCTCATGGGGGTGATCAGTTTTTACGACGTGGCCAAGGCCGTGGTGGAGAGCCAGAACTTCGAAAACAAGATGCTCAAGGCCTATATCCGCGACTGGCCCGAAGAAGAGGCGCCCAAAGCGGCAGAATAGACACTGCGCGGGAAGCGCTTCCTGCGCCGACCCCTGGCGACGTGAGCCGCGCAACTTTTTTTGAGATCTGATTTTTATGTCCGGCAACACCTTCGGCAAGCTCTTTTCTGTCACCAATTTTGGTGAGTCCCACGGCCCTGCCATCGGCTGCGTGATCGACGGCTGCCCACCTGGCATGGCCTTGAGCGAGGCCGACATCCAGCCCGATCTGGACCGCCGCCGCCCCGGCACGAGCCGCTTCGTGACGCAGCGCAACGAGCCCGACGCGGTGGAAATCTTGAGCGGCGTGTACCAGGGCGTGACCACCGGCACGCCGATTTGCCTGCTGATTCGCAACACCGACCAGCGCAGCAAGGATTACGGCAACATCGTCGAGACCTTCCGTCCGGGTCATGCCGACTACACCTACTGGCACAAGTACGGCGTGCGCGATCCGCGCGGTGGCGGCCGCTCTTCGGCGCGCCTGACCGCGCCCATGGTGGCGGCGGGCGCCGTGGCCAAGAAGTGGCTGGCGCAACAATACGGCACGCTGTTTCGCGGCTGCATGACGCAGATCGGCGAGTTGCCGATCGCCTTCGAATCCTGGGACCATGTGCCGAACAACGCCTTCTTCGCGCCCGTGGCCGACGCCTCGGCGCTGGAAAACTACATGGACGCGCTGCGCAAGTCGGGCGACTCCTGCGGCGCGCGGCTGCGGGTGGTGGCGTGCAACGTGCCGGTGGGTCTGGGTGAGCCGCTGTTTGACAAGATGGACGCCGACATCGCCTACGCCATGATGGGCATCAATGCCGTCAAGGGCGTGGAGATCGGCGCCGGTTTTGCCAGCGTGAGCCAGCGCGGCAGCCAGCACGGCGATGCGCTCTCGCCTGCGGGCTTTCGTACCAACAACGCCGGCGGCGTGCTCGGCGGCATCAGCACCGGGCAGGACCTGGAAGTGTCGATCGCGGTCAAGCCGACCAGTTCCATCCTCACGCCGCGCGAGTCCATCGACCTGAACGGCGTCTCCACCGAGGTCGTGACCAAGGGCCGACACGACCCCTGCGTCGGCATCCGGGCCACGCCCATCGCCGAGGCGATGTTGGCGCTGGTGGTGATAGACCATGCGCTGCGCCATCGCGCCCAGTGCGCCGACGTGGCGGTGAGCACGCCCAAGATCGCAGCGCCGCACGCGTGAGCCAACGTCGGCAACAGCTGCTGCCCTTTGCTTTTCTCTCGGGCAGCTATTTCGCGCACATCGGATTCTTCAATCCCTATCTGCCGCTGTGGCTCAAGGACCTGGGACTGAGCCTGTTCGTCATCAGCCTGCTGACGTCGGTGCAGGCGGCGACGCGCTTGTTTGCCCCCTACGGCTGGGGCGCCTTGAGCGACCACACGGGCGAGCGCGTGAAACTGCTGCGTTTTGGTGCCACCGGCGCGCTCGTCTGTTCGCTTGGCCTGTGGTTCGACTTTGGCTTGTGGTGGCTGGCGGCGGTGCTGCTGCTGATGTTCACCCACACCAGTTCCATGATGGCGCTGAGCGAGGCCGCCATGGCGCATCTGGTGAGCCAGGGTGGCGCCTTTGACTCGCGCCGCTACGGGCGCGTGCGGGTCTGGGGTTCCTGCGGTTTCCTAGTGACGGTGCTGGCCGCAGGTGCCTGGTTCGAACACTTTGGCATGCGGCACTTTGCCGCCTGGACCCTGCTCACGCTGGCCTGCGTGACCGCCAGCGTCTGGATGCTGCCCGACCTGAAGGAGGCGGTGGCGCTGCCGCACGAACGAGGGTCGGTGTGGCCGGTGCTGCGTCAGCGACCGGTGCAATGGCTTTTTGCCGCGATCTTTTTCCACGTGTTCTCGCACATGGGAATCTACATTTTCTTCTCGCTCTACCTGGACTCCCTGGGCTACAGCAAGACCCTGATCGGCGTCCTCTGGGCGGTCTCGGTGCTGCTCGAGATTGCCTGGTTCTACACCCAGAGCCGTTGGCTGCCGCGCCTGAGTCTGAGCGCGTGGCTGATGCTGTGCGGCGCGGCCATGGTGCTGCGCCTGGGCTTGACGGCCACCAGCGCTTCCGTGCTGGGCCTGTTGCTGCTGGCGCAGTGCCTGCACGCGCTCACCTTTGCCGCGCACCACACGGCCTGCATTGCGCTGCTCTCGCATCACTTTGCAGGCCGCTTGCGCGGTCGCGGCCAGGCCTTGTACACCGTCATAGGCTACGGCTTTCCCGGGGTATTGGGCGGGTTGGCGGGTGGCGCCCTGAGTTCGCGCTTCGGTCTGGGCAGCGTGTACTGGGCCTGCCTCGTGCTGGCCGTGCTGGCGACCCTGTGTTCCTATCGCGTCTGGCGTTCGCACCACCACGCTCAGGAAGCCGCGCCGATGCGATAATGTTTCGTCCAACTTGCCTGCGTCGGCGGCGAAGCGCCGCGCGTCTGGCGAGTTGCTTCATTCATGTTCACGGCTTTTGCGAGATCAATACCATGCCACGCTATAACGCCGCTTTTGAAATTCATCTCCACGGTGAGGTTGTGTTGCGACCCGACGTCACGTTCGAGCAACTGCAAGAAGCCCTCAAGCCGATCTGGAAATACGCCGGTGGGCGCTCCCTGAGCGATGCTGCTACCAGCGCCTACGAGGAAGAGCCCGGCCTGCGATTCGACCCCAAGGAACACACGCTGCAGATGTGCTGGACGGTGCCGGGCGAAGAGGATTTTCGCCAGGCCGCCGACGACATGTGCATGAACCTGAACGAACTCACGCTCAAGGGCGCCGCCATCGAAGTCACTTTTTATGACGTCGAATTCGACGAAGAGGAAGACGGCGACGCCGATTCGCGCGACGATTTCGTGATGCTGTTCGTCGGACCCGACCCGGCTGCCATCATGCAGGTGCAACGCGACCTGCTGGTGCAGGACGTGGTGAACATGATGGAGCGCCACTTCGACGGCGCCGAGTTGGGCGGCGTCGTGGCAGAAATCGACAAGCTGTTCAGCCTGCGCTTTGACGCCTTGGTGAACTCCCTGGAGGTCGGGCGCTCGCCGCGCGGCTCCGGCGGTGCGCCAGGCAGCGGGCACGGCGGGCGCCGTCCGCGCCACCTGCACTAAAGCCCGGTCGCGCCCTCAGCAAGCGGCGCGGCACGCGTCAAGCGGTGGTCGCGTCAACCTGGGCCGAGAGTTCGAGCCAGCGGATTTCCAGGGTTTCGAGTTCCTGGCCCACGGTCTTGAGTAGCTTGGAGGCTTGCGTCATTTCCGGCACCGGCAGCGGGGCGGACAGCCGTGTTTCCAGCTCCAGCTTTTGGTGCTGCAGCTTGTCCATCTTGTGTTCGATCTCACCGAGCTCGCGCTTCATCGGTTTGGCCTTTTCTGCCAGCAACTGGCGCTCGGCGGCATCGATGCGGCGCTGTTCGGCCGCGGAGATCGTTGTCACGGTCTTGGCCTGCGCCGCGACGGCGCTGGCGGCAGCCTCTCGGGCGCTGCGCTGGGCGGCATTGGCTGCTTCCTTGATCTCTTCGCGCACGCGTTTGGCTTCGTCCAGCAAGTAGCGCTGGTAGTCGTCCAGGTCGCCGTCAAACGGCGCCACGCCACCGCGCGACACCATCCAGAATTCGTCGCAGACGGCGCGCAGCAGGGCACGGTCGTGGCTCACCAGCATGACCGTGCCTTCGAATTCGTTCAGCGCCATCGACAGCGCTTCGCGCGTGGCCAGATCCAGGTGATTCGTGGGTTCGTCCAGCAGCAGCAGATTCGGGCGCTGCCACACAATCATGCACAGCACCAGGCGCGCCTTTTCACCGCCGCTCATGCTGCCCACGGACTGCTTGACCATGTCGCCGCCAAAGTTGAAGGTGCCCAGAAAACTGCGCAGATCCTGCTCGCGCGTGGCCTGGCCGCCCATCTTGCCGTTCGCGCTCAGCTCCTTGACGAGGCGGATCATGTGCTCCAGCGGCGTGTCGGCCGGGCGCAGCACGTCGAGTTCTTGCTGCGCAAAGTAGCCGATGTTCAGACCCTTGCCCTCGGTCAGTTCGCCGCCGATGGGTTCGAGCGCGCGCGCCACGGTCTTGACCAGTGTGGACTTGCCCTGGCCGTTGGCGCCCAGGATGCCGATGCGCTGGCCCGCCAGCACGGAGCGGCTCACGTTGTTCACGATCACCGTGGGCGGCGTACCCGCCGCTGCTTCCTCGGGCGCGGGATAGCCAAAGCTCACGCCGCTCATCGAGAGCATGGGGTTGGGCAGATTCGCCGGTTCCTTGAATTCAAAGGTGAAGTCGGCTTCGGCCAACAGCGGCGCGATCTTCTCCATGCGGTCCAGCGCCTTGACCCGGCTTTGTGCCTGCTTGGCCTTGCTCGCCTTGGCCTTGAAGCGGGCGATGAATTTCTGCAGATGCGCGATCTTGTCCTGCTGTTTGGAAAAGGCGTTTTGCTGCAATTCCATCTGCTCGGCACGCATGTCTTCGAACTTGCTGTAGTTGCCGCCGTAGCGCACCAGCTTGGCCGCGTCGATGTGCAGCGTGACATTGGTCACGGCATCCAAAAATTCGCGGTCATGGCTGATCACGATCATCGTGCCTTCGTAGCGTTTGAGCCAGGCTTCGAGCCACACCAGGGCGTCCAGATCCAGGTGATTCGTGGGTTCGTCCAGCAGCAGCAGGTCCGAGGGGCACATCAGGGCTCGCGCCAACTGCAAGCGCATGCGCCAGCCGCCGGAAAAGCTGTTCACGGGATTCGTCAACTCGGTGGTCTTGAAGCCCAGCCCCAGGATCAGCGCCTGGGCCCGCGCCGGTGCGTCGTGCGCTCCGGCGTCGTGCAACTCCATGTAGGCGTGGGCCATACGGTCGTAGTCGTCGGTGGCCTCGGCGGCGGTGACTTCGGTCTGCGCGGCCAGCAGCGCGGTGTCGCCGTCCACCACGAAGTCGGTGGCATTCTGCTCGGTCTCGGGCATGTCCTGCGCGACCTGGCCCATGCGCCACTGCGTCGGGATGTAGTACTCGCCCGCGTCCTCGTGCAGGCCGCCGTTGAACAGGGCGAAGAGCGACGACTTGCCCGCGCCGTTGCGCCCCACCAGGCCCACTTTTTCTCCCGGGTTGAGGGTGACGGTGGCGCCGTCGAGCAGCAACTTGGCGCCGCGGCGCAGCACGACATTTTTAAGAGTGATCACAGAATGGCTTCAATTGAAATAGTGTGGCCAGCCCAAAAGCCGGGCCGGCCGATGAATGAATGTGCAAGAACCCACTTTCATGACACGGGGCGCCTTGGCGCCGAAGCATGAAAGTCAAAGCAGCGCTTGGCGCGTGAGCAGCAGCACCTGATCGGCGCCGGCGCTGGTCTCCAGCCAGACCGCTTCCAGTTGCCCGAAGGCGGCTTCGAAGTGTTCGCGCTCGTTGCCGATTTCCAGCACCAAGACCCCATTTTCGCTCATATGGGCCGGGGCCTGCCCGAGCAGGCGGCGAATGAAGTCCATGCCGTCGCTGCCACCGGCCAGCGCGAGCTCGGGTTCGGCCCGGTATTCGGCCGGCAGAGCCGCCATGCTTTGCGCGTTCACATAGGGCGGATTGCACAGGATCAGGTCGTAGCCCGTGCCCACGCGCTCCAGGCCGTCGGACTCGATCAGCCGCACGCGGGCCTGCAGCCCGTGCTTGGCGACGTTGATCTGCGCCACTTCCAGTGCGGCGCTCGAAATGTCAGCCGCCACGACGCTGACCTCGGGATAGGCCATGGCGGCAATCACCGCCAGGCTGCCGTTGCCGGTGCACAGGTCGAGCACGCGTGAGGTATCGGGGCGCAGCCAGGAATCGATGTCACCTTGCACCAGCAACTCGGCGATGAAGGAGCGCGGCACGATGGCGCGCTCGTCCACATAAAAGGCAATCCCTTGCAACCAGGCTTCGTGCGTCAGGTAGGCCGCGGGCTGGCGCGACGCGATGCGTCGGCCAAACAGCGCGGCGATGGCGGCCGCTTGCGCCGGCGTCAGGGGCTGATCGGCCACAGTGTCGGGGCCGTCCAGCGGCGTATCCAGCGGCAAACCGAGTTGCCACAGCACCAGCCAGGCGGCTTCGTCAAACGCGTTGTCGGTGCCGTGTCCGAAAGCCACGCCGGCGACCTCGAGTTGCGCCGCACCGGCATCGATGGCCGCCAGAACGCCGCCGCCCCGGGGCGTGGTGGAACGGGGCTGCATCAGTGCGTGACGTCGAGCGAAAACTCGGTGAAGACCGGCGTCTCGTCGGTCTCGTCCTGTTCCTGCACCTGGACTGCGCTGGAGGCCTTCGTTCCCTGCGCCTGGCTGTTTTGCAAACGCCACATCAGGTTGGTGGGCGAATCGGCATAGGCCATGCCTTCGCTGCGATCAATGACGCCATCCAGAATGAGCTGCGCGATACTTTCCTCAAACATCTGGGAGCCGACCGCCATGGATTTTTCCATCGCTTCTTTCACCCCCATGAAGTCGCCCTTTTCGATGTAATCGGCGATGAGCACGGTGTTGACCAGAATTTCCGCTGCCGGCACCCGCTGCCCGGTCAGCGTGCGCAGCAGTCGCTGCGAGACGATGGCGCGCAGCGCCGCCGCCAAGTCACCCAGCATGGTCGAGCGCACCTCCACCGGGTAAAAACTCAGGATGCGGTTCAAGGCCTGGTAGGAGTTGTTGGCGTGCATGGTGGCCAGGCACAAGTGGCCGGTCTGGGCGTAGGCGATCGCGGCGGACATGGTTTCGCGGTCGCGGATTTCGCCGATCATGATGACGTCGGGGGCCTGGCGCAAGGCGTTCTTCAGCGCAATCTGCAGCGACGCCGTGTCGCTTCCGACCTCGCGCTGATTGATCACCGATTTCTTGTTCTTGAACAGAAATTCGGCCGGATCTTCGATCGTGAGGATATGACCCCAGGCGTTTTCATTGCGGTGGTCGATCATCGAGGCCAGCGTCGTGCTCTTGCCCGTTCCGGTGGCGCCCACCATCAGCAGCAAGCCGCGTTTTTGCATGATGAGTTCGCTCAGCACCGGGGGCAGATTGAGCGAGGCCAAGGGCGGCACTTCGCCCGTGATGTAGCGGATCACGGCGGCGTAGGAGCCGCGCTGGCGCATGGCGCTGATACGAAAACGGCCGACACCGGGCAGCGGTATGGCCATGTTGAGCTCGCCGGTTTCCTCCAGCTCTTCGATGCGCTCCGGCGGAACGACTTCGGCCAGCAGATTGCGCGTCGCGCCGGGCGAGAGCAACTGGTTGTTCACGGGAACGCATTGCCCGTTGATCTTGATGAGCACCGGCGACTGCGCCGAAAGATAGATGTCGGAAGCCTTCTTCTGGCCCATCAGGGTCAGTAACTGCAGCATCAATCCCATGGCTTGCTCCTTGATATCACGGTGGTTTCATCAATCCCGTAGCAAATCGTTCAAGCTGGTCTTGGCGCGGGTCTGGGCGTCCACGCGCTTGACGATCACTGCGCAGTACAGACTGTACCTGCCATTGTCCTTGGGCAGATTGCCGCTGATCACGACCGAGCCCGAAGGGATGCGGCCGTAGCTTACGGAGTCGCTCGCGCGGTCGTAGATCGGCGTGCTCTGCCCGATGTACACGCCCATGGAGATGACCGAGTTCTCCTCCACGATCACGCCTTCGACGATCTCCGAGCGCGCGCCGATGAAGCAGTTGTCTTCGATGATGGTGGGATTCGCCTGCATGGGTTCCAACACGCCGCCAATGCCGACGCCGCCCGAGAGGTGCACGTTCTTGCCGATCTGCGCGCAGGAACCCACGGCGGCCCAGGTGTCAACCATCGTGCCTTCATCCACGTAGGCGCCGATGTTCACGAACGAGGGCATCAGGATCACGCCCTTGGCCAGGTAGCTGCCGCGCCGGGCCACGGCCGGTGGCACGACGCGCACGCCGGTGGCCGCCAGCGCAGCGGCGTCCATGTGGGCGAACTTGGTCTGCACCTTGTCGTAAAAGGCCAGGTCGCCGGCGCGCATGAGGCTGTTGTCGGTGAGCCGAAAGCTCAGCAGCACGGCCTTCTTGAGCCACTGGTGCGTGCTCCACTGGCCCACGCCGCTGCGCGTGGCGACGCGCAACTCGCCCTTGTTCAGGCCGGCGATCACGTGCTCCACGGCGTCGAGCGTGCTCTGGGGGGCGTTCTTGGTGGACAGGCTGGCGCGGTCTTCCCACGCGGCTTCGATGATGGATTCAAGGGCTTGGGTCATGGTGCTACGGGTTGGTTATGGGGATGAGCGGGGTTGCTCAGAAAGTCTTGGATGCGCTGCGCTGCCTGCACACATTCGGCCGTCGGTGCCACCAGCGCCATGCGAATCCGACCGGCGCCGGGGTTGAAGCCTTGGGCGCTGCGTGCCAGGAAGCTGCCGGGCAAGACGGTGACATTGTAAAGAGCGTAGAGATCGCGCGCGAACGCCGCGTCATCCCCCTTGAAGCGCGCCGGGATACCGGCCCACAAATAGAAGCTGGCGTCGGGCAGGGCCACATCCAGCACCGGCGCCAGCAAGGGCGTGACTTGGGCGAACTTCTCACGGTACTGGGCGCGGTTCTCGATCACGTGCTCCTCGTCGCCCCAGGCGGCGATGCTGGCCGCCTGCACGATCGGACTCATGGCGCAGCCGTGGTAGGTGCGGTACAGCAAAAAGGCCTTTAGGATGGCGGCGTCGCCGGCGACGAAACCACTGCGCAGCCCGGGCACATTGCTGCGCTTGGACAGGCTGGTGAAGGACACCAGGTTCTTGAAGTCGCCGCGTCCCAGCAGCGCGGCGGCCTGCAAGCCGCCCAGCGGCGGCTCGTCGCGGAAATAGATTTCGCTGTAACACTCGTCCGAGGCGATGACAAAGCCGTAGCGCTGGCTCAGGTCGAACAGCTTTTTCCATTCGGACAGCGGCATCACGGCGCCCGTGGGGTTGCCCGGCGAGCAGGCAAACACCAGTTGCGTGCGCTGCCAGACCGCCTCGGGCACGCTGTCCCAATCGACGGCGAAATTGCGCTCGGCCACGCTGGGCACATAGTGGACCTGGGCCCCGGCCAGCAGCGCCGCGCCCTCGTAGATTTGATAGAAAGGATTCGGGCAGAGCACGGTGGCGCCGGGCTGCGTGGGGTCGATCACGGTCTGCGCGAACGAGAACAGCGCCTCGCGCGAACCGTTGATCGGCAGCACCTGGGTTGCAGGGTCCAGGCTCAGCGCATAGCGGCGTTGCATCCAGGCGGTGAAGGCGGCGCGCAGCGCCGGCTCACCCGCAGTGGCGGGGTAGCTGGAGAGTCCCTTGAGCGAATTGCACAGCGCCTGCTCGATGAAGGCGGGCGTGGCGTGCTTGGGCTCGCCCATGCCCAGGCTGATGTGGGCGCAGGTGGGGTTGGGCGTGAGGCCGGCAAAGAGCTGGCGCAGGCGCTCGAACGGATAGGCTTGAAGTCGGGACAGCAGTGGATTCATGGTGACGGATTATCGGTGGCTCGGGCTGGCGCCGCGCCGGTTGCGGCGCGCGGGTCAAACTCGGCCATCAGCTCACAGGCCAGGCGCGCCAGGCTGGCGCTGTGGCGATCGGCGGCGAGCAGCGGCTTGGCTTGGGCGTAGCGGGCAAAGTTGCGCTGCATCGAATCGGCGTAACCCGGGTCGTAGTGCAGCGCCAGCAGTTCGCGCACCACCGGCTCGATCTGTCCGGTGTGCACCTGGGCCTTCCAGGCCTCGACCACCGTCTTGCTGCGCAACTCCTTCAAGGCGTCCAGGCGCTCGCAGAACAGCGCCGGGTCCTGCACGAAGCAGTCGTAGTCTTCCAGCAGCAGCGCCACGCGCTCCCGCAGCGCCAGTTGCAGGTCCAGGCAGGGGCTGGTGCGCATGGCGGCGATCAGGTCGGCCGGTACCGTGAGGTTGCCCACCTTCTTGCTTTCGCTCTCGATGAACACCGGGCGTGCCGCGTCAAAGCGGCGCAGCGCGTCCCATACCAGCGTGTCAAAGCGCTTTTGCGTGGGCTGCGGCTGATCGGGCAGCGCCCCCAGCACCGAGGCCCGGTGGCAGGCCAGCGCTTCCAGGTCCAGCACCTGGGCGCCGGCGCGCTCCAGGGCGCCCAGCAAACGCGTTTTGCCCGATCCCGTGGGGCCGCAGACGACTTGGTAATGGTGGCGCCCCGCCTGCAGTGGCAGGTCGGCCAGCACGGCGGCGCGATAGGCCTTGTAGCCGCCTTCGATCAGGCTGACCCGAAAGCCGATCTGGTCCAGCACCAGCGCCAGCGAGCCGCTGCGCTTGCCGCCGCGCCAGCAATACAGCAGCGGCTGCCAGGACTTGGGTGCGTCGAGCAACTCGCGTTCAATGTGCGCGGCGATGTTGCGTGCGGCAATCGCCGCGCCGCGCTTTTTGGCCTCGAAGGGGTGGACCTGCACATACAGGGTGCCGATGCGCTGGCGCTGTTCGTCGTTGAGCGTGGGCCAGTTCACGGCGCCGGGCAAATGGTCAAGTGCAAACTCGGATTCGCTGCGCGCGTCGATGACGGCGGAAAACCCCGAAAGCTGGGCCACGGCTTGCGTGGCCGAGATGATTTGAACACTCATGGCAGCAGCTTCTTGAGTTCCGGCCAGACGTTGTTGAGCAGCAGGATCTGGGCTTCTTCGCGCGGGTGGATGCGGTCGGGCTGAAACCATTGTTCGGCATCCGCTCGGTCGGCCACGCCGCGCAGCAAAAAGGGCAGCAGTGCGGCCTTGCGCTTCGTCGCCACGGTCACATAGGTGGCGGCAAAAGCCCGGGCGTAGTCGGCGCCATAGTTGGGTGGAACCTGCATCCCCAGCAGCAGGACCTTGGCGCCGCTGGCCTGGGACATGAGGGTCAGCTGATCCAGATTCTCCTGCGTCATGGCCAGCGGCAGGCCGCGCAGCGCGTCGTTGCCGCCGAGTTCGAGGATCACATGCGTGGGGTGATGCAGCGCGAGCAGGGCGGCCAGACGCGAGCGTGCGCCGGCCGTGGTCTCGCCGCTGATGCTGGCGTTGACCACGCTGTGCGCGAACTTTTGCTGCAATAGTCGCTGCTGCAGCAAGGCCACCCAGCCACTGCCGCGTTTGAGGCCATACTCGGCGCTGAGTGAATCGCCCAGAACCAGAATCAGCGGTGCGGCGCGCTGCGCTGTGGCGCCAGCGCGCGTCGATGCGCCGAGCCAGCACAGGGCGAGCGCAGCGTTGGCGATCAGGTCACGACGTGTCAAAGTTTGAATCAAGAAAGTTTTTTGCATGAGCGAGTCAATCATCTCCGTGGAGCATGTCAGCAAGGCAGTCACCGACTCCAGCGGCACGCTGGACATTTTGCGCGATATCGACTTTCGGCTTGCCGAGCGCGAAACCGTGGCCATTGTGGGGGCTTCAGGTTCGGGCAAAAGCACGCTGCTGTCCATCATTGCCGGACTCGACTTGCCCACCGCTGGCACCGTGCGGCTGGCCGGGCAGGACCTGTTTGCGCTGGACGAAGACGCGCGCGCCGCGCTGCGCGCGAAAAAAGTGGGTTTCGTGTTCCAGAGCTTTCAGCTGCTGGGCAACCTGAGCGCCCTCGAGAACGTGATGCTGCCGCTGGAGCTCGCGGGTCGCAAGGACGCGCGCGGTGCCGCCAGTGAGATGCTGGCACGCGTGGGTTTGAGCGAACGCCTGAAGCACTACCCCAAGCTGCTCAGCGGCGGCGAGCAGCAGCGCGTGGCGCTGGCCCGCGCCTTTGTGCTGCAACCGGCGCTGCTGCTGGCGGATGAACCCACCGGCAGCCTGGATTTCGCCACCGGCGAAAAGATCATGGAGCTGATGTTTGCGCTGAACCGCGAGCAGGGCACGACACTGGTGCTGGTGACGCACGATCAGGCGATTGCGGCGCGCTGCGAGCGAAAAATCACGATTGAAGCCGGGCGCATGTGGCTCGAGGCGCCAGTCCCTGGCGCAGCGGCGCACCACCTCGCGCTCTGAGGGCCCGGCGCCGGCGCGGTCCGTGGGACGCTGAGCTCAACAAAACCTGCGGCGATAATCCCTGCATGTCCTCTCCCAAAGTCTTGTTCGGTTTTCATGCCGTGGGCGTGCGCCTGAAAACCGCACCCCGTTCCATCATCGAAATCTTGTTCGAACCCACGCGCCGCGACGCGCGCATGCGCCAGTTTCTGGAGCGTGCGAACGAGGCCGGTGTGCGCCTGATCGAGGCCGACGGCCTGCGCCTGGCCAAGTTGGCTGGCAGCCACGGGCACCAGGGTGTCGCCGCGCGCGTCGAGCCGGTGGCGCAGATCCACTCGCTGGACGACCTGCTCGACGCCGTCACGGGGCCGGCGCTGCTGCTGGTGCTGGACGGCGTGACCGACCCGCACAACCTGGGTGCCTGTTTGCGCGTGGCCGACGGCGCCGGTGCGCACGCGGTGATCGCGCCCAAGGACCATGCCGTGGGCGTGAACGCGACCGTGGCCAAGGTGGCCAGCGGCGCGGCGGAGACCGTTCCCTATTTCATGGTGACGAATCTGGCGCGCACCTTGAATGAGCTCAAGGAGCGCAACATCTGGATCATCGGCACCTCCGAAGACGCGCCCAAGACCCTGCATCAGGTGGACCTGACGGGCCCGGTGGCGCTGGTGCTCGGGGCCGAGGGTGAGGGCATGCGCCAGCTTACGCGCAAGACCTGCGACGAGCTCATCAGCATACCCATGCGCGGCGCCGTCGAAAGCCTGAACGTGTCCGTGGCCAGCGGCGTGTGCCTGTACGAAGCGCTGCGCCAGCGCGGCTGAGGCACTGTTTCGCGCCTCCCTGGAGGCGTCCCACTGTCAACCAAAGAAAGCATCTTCATGTCGCAAACCAGAAAAAGTGTCGTGTTCTATGCCTTGGCCTTTGTCATCGCCGTGGCCGTTTTGTTTGCTGGCTACGTGGCGTTGGCGCTGAGTTGGAGCTATTCCAGCGGCGAGCGTGCCGGATTCCTACAAAAAATGTCGCTCAAGGGATGGGTTTGCAAGACCTGGGAGGGCGAGTTGTCGCTGATCGCCATCCCGGGCGCGGCGCCGGAGAAGTTTCTGTTTTCGGTGCGCGATGGGCTCGTTGCCAAGCGGCTCGAAGCGTCGATGGGCAAGCGCGTGACGCTGCAGTATGAACAGCACAAGGGACTGCCCTCGTCCTGCTTTGGCGAGACCGAATACTTCGTCGTGGACCTCAAGGAAGTCAGCCCCTGAGGCCGGCGTTCAACGGAAGTAGGTTTCACCCCAGACCGAATCGGCTGCTTGCAGCGAAGCCGGCGCCGACCGGGCGGGGTCGCGATTCGTGCCCCGAGCGCCGCGCTTGCCCGAGCGCTTCGCGTTCGCTGTTCTTCCGCGCATCAGCTCCAGTTTGAGGTCCGCCTTCAGGATGTGGTCCACGACCACGTCATAGGTGACAAAGCCCGCAAGCTCGCGCGCCGTGAGTTCGTTACGGTGAAAATTTTCGCGAATACTTTCGGCCTTGGTCAGCAGGAAGTTGCGCTTCTTTTGCCAATTCAAAAGACTCGACGCCTTGGCGTGCATCAGGACGACGGATTCGGTCTCCAGGTGGTGTTTCAAATGGCCGAGAAAATTCTCCATCAATAGCTCCATGTCGGCCTTGGTGGTCCTTTCGGTCACGGCGCTTACCAATTCATTTCCCA
>CAIMSP010000017.1 GCA_903844215.1 uncultured beta proteobacterium
CGCGCCCGTACTGGGCGGCGGTGGCATAGGCCAGGAACATGGGTTTAAGTTTGTGCGGGAAGCAGCGTACAGCGAAGATGTGGTTTTGGTGCAAGCAGCCCGCCAACTCGCCACGCCACAAATGGCCGCGCCCCAGCTTGTCAAGGTCGCCGCCCTCGGTCATCAGCACATCGTCCGGGCACAGTTCCACCCCGGCCGCCACGCTGGCCGGGAGTTCGATGACGGACACATCGGACAAGTCAAGGTGGCCATCTTGCACGTTGCCGACGCGCAAATACGGGCGTTCGATCAGCGTGCCCTCATATTGCTTGCCGAGGGTCAGCCCGCCCCGAATTTCGGCGATGCGTTTGAGGGCAACCAACTTCCAGCCGTGCGGAACTTGCTCCAGCCATACATTGCCGGTGGATTCAAGCACGGCGTCGGATGCAATGCCCCGTGTGACCGCCCGCTGAATGATGGACTTGCGCAGGGCATCCAGGGTGTCGAGCTGGCGGCGTTTGGCGGTGACGGCTGCGTCGATGGCGGCGCAGCTTGCGTCGAGATAGGCGGCGATGCGGTGTTGCTCGGGCAAGGGTGGCAGAGTGATAGTGAATGCATTGAAATCCTTGTCACCAATGGCCGGGTAACCAACGCCAGTCGCCGCTGCCTCGAAATACTGCCGGGCGTTCTCGGACAACAGGTGGTAGTAAGCGAATTGCGGTGCGAGTTTGCTCGGCTGTGGCTCCACAACATTAAAACCAGTCGAACAAATCAAATGCTCCGGCGCATCGGCAAAAAAGGCCACCGCTTGCAAGTTGGGGCGGACAGATGAAATGACTGTGCTTCCAGCGGCCACCCGCCGCCGCGCGCGAGACGGCGCATCTTCAAAACGCAGGTGCTCTATCGCATTGGGATCAACCATGCCGTTGTAGTTGACGTTCGAGATTTCAAGGTAGTCAAACTCGTAGTCAGCGTCAGTTCCGGCGGGTAGCGCGTTAGCGTTGATGACCGCCACGTCTTTGAGACGCTCAACAGCCCAGCCCGATGGAGTAACGCTCATTTCGCCAGCCCCTCCAACATCGCTTCCGCCTCTTTCTCCAGCTCCCAAAACTGCGCGAGCAAATCTTTGGCCGGTGTGGGTGGCTGGTAGCGGTAGAAGTATTTGTTGGGCAGGATTTCGTAGCCCAGTTGCGGGCTGTCTTCCCAACGAATGATGGGCTTGGCGATTTCGCGTTTCAGGAAGGCGGCAATGTCTTCGCCGTGCGGGATGTATTCATCGTCGGCCACGTAGTGGCGGTGTGTCCATTCGACCGACAGAATTTCAGGCCACAAGGCAGAGGTCTGACCCAGCGCGGTTTTGAGTTTCTTGGCCGCACTGTCGGCGGGTGTCAAAGCGATGGTGATGGTCTTCTCTTTGCCTTCGACCTTCACGCGCACCCGAAACGTGATCTCACTGTCATGAAACTCCTGCTCTTTCTTCAGGTTGGCGGCGGTAAAGGCTTTTTCGTAAGGCTCGGTCACGGTAGCGGGCTGGTCGTGCGCGTCGCTCTGCCAGAACACCACTTTGACTTTGTGAAAGGCAAAGTCCTTCGTCTTGAACAGCTTCACGTTGGCATCGTCAAAATTCTTGGCCCAGCCTTTGGCATACCGGGTTTCGATCCACTGCCGGTGCGCGTCGGTCATGCGGTTGCGCTTGTTGCCAAAGGCTTTGGGCTCTTTTTCAAACTGCTGGCGCGCATCAATCAGCATCACGCGGTCCTTGTGGCTGGCGGGCTTGTCGTTGCGCAGCAGCCAGACGTAGGTAAAGATGCCGGTGTTGTAAAAAAGCTGGTCGGGCAGCATGACGATGGCGTCGAGCCAGTCGTTTTCCAGAATCCAGCGGCGGATTTCGCTCTCGCCCGAGCCGCAGTCGCCGTTCGACAGCGGCGAGCCGTTGAAGACGATGGCAATGCGGCTGCCGCCGTCGGCGGGTGCCACCATCTTGGCCAGCATGGTTTGCAGGAACAACAGCGCTCCGTCGTTCACGCGGGGCAACCCGGCGCTGTACCGGGTTTTTTGCAGCTTGCGCGCTTCTAACTCGTAGCCGTCTTTGCCGCCCCAGGTCACGCCAAAGGGCGGGTTGCTGAGCATGCGGTTGAAGCGGTATTTGGTCTCGGGCAACTGGTCGCCGGGATCGCGACTGTGCGGGTCGTGCGGAATCAGCGAATTGCCTAAAAATACCTTGGCGGTCTGGTCATTTTTGATCAGCAGGTCGGCCTGGCATACCGCAAAATTGGTGGGCGACAGCTCTTGACCGTGGATGGTCAGAAACTGCTCAACCCGCTCTTTCTCAGCCGCTGTGCTGGCGCGGTCCAGCAGGTGTTCTTTGCAGACTGACAACATGCCGCCCGAGCCACTGGCTGGGTCATAGACGGAAAAATGCCGCTCAGGTATGGGGATGTCCAACAGTTCCACCATCAGGCGCACCACTTCACGCGGGGTGAAGTGTTCCCCGGCTTCGTCGCCGCTTTGCTCCGAGAAGCGGCGCAGCAGCTCTTCGTAGATGTAGCCCATCTCCAGGCCCGAGAGCTGGTCGGGGCCAAGCGGCAGCTCTTTGTACTGGTTCAGGATCGGGGCCAGTCGGTTGTAAGCCACCATGGTGGTGATGGTGGCGCGGTAGTTGAAGTGCTGAATGATTTGATCTACGTTGGCAGAGAAACCATTGATATAGGCGCGAAAATTTTCAGCCAGCAGCGTTTGGTCGTCTTCATAGACACCGCGCAGCGTCCAGGTGGTGGCGTTGGAGAACGGGGACTGCTTGGGGTTGAGTTCCAGGTCTTTGACCAGCTTGGCAAGCGCCTCGGGCGTGAGGTTGGGTCGTTTGGCCAGCACCTCGGCGCTTTTGGCTGCGCGCCACGCCATCAGCACACATTCCAGGCGGCGGATGACGATGATGGGCAGGATGACGCTTTGGTATTCGTACGACTTGAACTTGCCGCGCAGGCGCTCGGCAGACTTCCAGATTTCGTTGGTGAGGTTGTCGAGCTTGGGTTTGTTGAGCGAAAGCGCCATGGTTCTATTTTCCTGTCCCTGTCCGTTATCCGATTGCCATCCACTGCATTTCAATACACACCCCCAGATGGGCACGTTGCAGTGTAAGCCGTCTATTGACCGCGTCACTTGCTTGGCGCGCTCAGATGTGATTGGCGTGGGCGGCTCGGCAGCTCGATGTTATTCGGTCGCCAGCGCGATGTTCCAGTCCCACGAACTGTTGGGCAGAGGGCATTTAAGAACTTCAAACACGGCCTTGCATCGGGCGGCGTGAAGGCGCGCTAGGCCTTGGCCCCTTGACCATCGCGTGTTGGCGCTGGGTTTGTCCATGCGGGCGCACATTCGACGATAGAACGCACGTTAACGCGCAGTCGCTGGCGGCGCTTGAGGGTACTTTCAATGTCTTGCTGGTGGCCACTGCCTGGCCGTGTGAAGCACGCGCAGCGCTCGCACCAGTTCGCCAACAACGTCATAAATCAAGATGTAGTTTCGGTGCGCGACAAGTTCGCGGGTACCTTTGAGTCTGCCAGGACGCCCAAGGCCGGGATGGTCCAGCAGGCGCGCGGCCCGCTCGGATAGCAATTCATCAAGATCGAGGGCTGCGCTCGCAGCCTGTCGGACTTTGCGCGCGGGACGCCCAAAGTCCGACAGGCTGCTAGGGTTGTCAATCGCGATGAATTCACGAATCGATTTCCGGTCTGCGCGAGCCGGAAACGTCCAAACCAGTTTCACTTGCTAGCGTCGGCCATCTTGCGGCGGGTCTCGGCGCGCCAAACTTGTGCCTGCGCTTCGACTTCCTCGGATGAGACCACAGCTCCGGCGTTGGCCGCGTCGATTCCAATCTGCACCTCTCGACGGAACCAGGCATCGTGCTCTGCGGCTTCCAGTTGCTGCTTCACAAAATCCCGCATGAAGTCACGCAAGAGTTGGGCGCCTGTTCGGTCACGGGATTTCGCAGCCGTGGAGAATTGGTCTTTCAACCTCTCATCAACCCGGAAGGTAAAAGTTGCTTCGCTCATGACGGCATCCTTATGTGTTACAAAGCAAGTGCACTGTGGCACATAGGCAATTATTGCAGATAAGCTCGAGTCTTGGGCCATTTTGGGTCGATGGCCGCTGCACCCTTTGACGATAGGTTCGCCACAAAACTGCCAACCGATTCCTGATTGTCAAGGGCCGGTCTGGAGCAGGCAGATCGCAAAACGCTGCACCCGCTTTCAGCCTTTCCAGACATTCTCAGAGTCGTGAGCAGTTGCCCCGCCATTGAGTGCCACGTCGCTCTTGACGCCCACTGGGCAAAGCAATTTCCGCAAGCACGCACCCGCAAGTCCTCAGAACTGGTACTTCACCCCATCCGTCAGGCCGGGCCAGTCATCACTGCGAAACGGCGATGCGGGCAGGCCGTCGCGGTTGACAAGATTGTTTTGCTGCGGGTTGTCCACCCAACCAAAGCGCACGGCCACGGGGTGTTCCATGCCGGGGCGCGAGACGATCACCTTGTGGCCCTGGATGCGCGCTTGCGCGGGCAGGAACTGCTGGCTGGCGTCGGCCAGCGTGAAGCCTTGCAAGGCCTGGGCCCCCTTGGCGATTGCCAGACCGCGACCCACTTCGGAAAAAACAATTTCGACTTGCGCGCCGCGCACCCGCATGGAGCGGTACACGGGGCCACTGGCCACGAGGTTCTTCTTGCCGTAGTCGTTCTTCAGCGCCAGCAAGGCCAGGCGCAGCCCCACGTCCTGCTTGTTCAGCGGATGGATGCTTTGCGCGTCGCCGATGTCGGTGGCCACAACCATGCCGGTCCCCGGCAGCTTCAGGGTGCGGGATTGCGCGTCGCGCAGCTC
Organism: uncultured beta proteobacterium; assembly: GCA_903844215.1. Classification (GTDB taxonomy): domain Bacteria; phylum Pseudomonadota; class Gammaproteobacteria; order Burkholderiales; family Burkholderiaceae_C; genus CAIKVZ01. Next base: position 4,851 of record CAIMSP010000017.1, read on the forward strand.
GGCCCAGTCGCTGCCCATGAGGCGGTTCTTCTCCAGCGGCAGGAACGACGCCAGTTGCACGAAATAGAACGGCAGCTTGGGCCGGTTCCACTGCGTGCGCCAGTCCTGGATGAGCAGCGGGAAGGTCTGCGCATACTGCTGGGCGCGCGGCACATTGCTCTCGCCCTGGTACCAGATCACGCCCTTCAACGGCAGCCCAATGAGCGGGTTCACCATGGCGTTGAATAGCAGGCTTGGCAGATCGTTCGGCGGCGGATCGCCCTTGTCCAGATAGCTTTCGACCCGCGCTTTCCACACGCCCGACAAGGCCAGGGCTTCGTCGCCCAGGCGCAGTTTCAGCGCCGCCGCATCGCCGTAAAAGCCGCCGCCCCCGCCGTTGTCCGTGACGCGCACCGCAATCACATTGCGCCCCGGATGCAGCAGGCCTGCGGGCAGTGCGTAGCGCCGGGGAGCGTCCCACTGGCAGATGCTGCCGACGCGCTTGCCATTCACATAGCTGTCGTCGCAATCGTCCACGGTGCCCAGTTCGAGCACGGCCGACTGCGCCACCTGGGCGTCGTTCAGATAGACATCGCGTCGGTACCAGACCACACCGTCGAAATCGGGCAGGCCCTGCTCTTCCCAATATTGCGGCGCCTTCAGCGTGACCCAATGCTGGTCGTCGTAGTCGGCCTTCTTCCACTGGGACGCGGCGCCCGATTCATCCACTGCGGAATGCTGCCAGGCCCGCACCACCGCATCCATCTTTTGCGTGTAGCGCAGGCGTGCGGCTGGCGCATCGAGCGGCATCGCGTCCAACTGCATCTCCGGCAGCGTCGCCAGCGCACTGCGGCTGATCCAGGTCTCGACATTCGTTCCGCCCCAGGAGGCGTTGACGATGCCGATGGGCACACCGGTTTCGCGCAGCAGCTTGCGCGCAAAGAAGAAGGCCGCAGCGCTGAACTCGCCGCTGTTGTGCGCGCTGGCCGCCTTCCACTGCGCCGGCGCCAAGTCGTCCTGCGGCGCAAACGCCACGCTCTTGGGGATCTTGAGGTGGCGCATCTTTGGCAGGTTCGAGTGCGCGATTTCACGCTCGGCATTCGCCGATTGGGCCAGGCTCCACTCCATGTTCGACTGGCCGCTGGCCAGCCACAGGTCGCCCAGCAGCACGTCCTTGAACTCGATCCGGTTCTCGCCCTGCACCCGCAGCGTGTACGGCCCGCCTGCGGCTTCGGGCTGGAGCCGCAGCTGCCAGCGGCCCTGGGCATTGGCCGTGGTCGTGGCCGACTGGCGATGCAGCTGCACCCGCACCCGCTCCCCGGGTTGGGCCCAACCCCACACCGGAATGGCCTGCTGGCGCTGCAGCAGCATGTGCTCGCCAAAGACCTGGGGCAGGCGCACCTCGGCCAGCGCCTGGGCGCAGGCCAGACTCAGCAGCGCGGCGCTCAAGGCGGTCTTCATGGACAGGCTTTGGGACAGATGCTTCATGGCACTCACAGCAGTTGGTTCAGGGTCATGGTGTCGGATGACAAATGGGATTGCTCCCAGAGCTTGCGCGTGTTCGGATTGCGTTCCAGCAGCAGTCGCTCGGCCAGCGGCGCCACGGCCGTGCGCGCCGTGTCCACCAGCAGCACATAGCGCCCGTCCTGCAGCGAGCCGATCCAGCCCAGCGACTCCACCGCCTCCAGCGGGCCCTCCAACTGCAGCGGATCCAGGCGCAGCGTCTGCGCCAGTTCCACCAGATGCAGCCCGGCGCGCTGCGCCTGCAGCTCGCGCAGCAGTTCCAGCGCCAACTGGAAGCGCCAGCCCGGATGATCGGCACGGCGCGAAATGCCCGACAGCAGGCTGGGCAGGTAGGCCGCGATCACCGCCCCCAGCAGCACGATCAACCACACCATGTAAACCCACAGCAGCAAAATCGGCACCGAGGCAAAGGCGCCGTAGATCACCGAATAGGCCGGCATCTTCGACAGGTACCAGCCCAGTGAACGCTTGGCCAGTTCCAGCCCGAGCGCCACGAACACGCCGCCGCTGAGGGCGTGATTCCACTTGACCTCGGTGTTGGGCACGTAGCGGTACAAGGCGGCAATTCCGGCCACGATCAAGGCAAACTGGAACAGGTCCAGCAGCAGCCCCAGGCCGCCGGGCATTTCGCCGATCAGTCCGCGCGAGACCGACACCAGGAAGGAGCTGATGGCCAGGCTTCCCGCCAGCAGCAGCGGACCCAGCGTGAGCACGCCCCAGTAGGTCAGCACGCGGCGCGCCAGCGGGCGCGGACGGCGCACGCGCCAGATCGCATTCAGCGTGCGGTCGATGGTGAGGATCAGCGAAATCGCCGTCACCAGCAGCACCACGATCCCGGCCAAGCCCAGGCGGCTGGACTTGGCGGCAAACTGCGTCAGGTAGCCCATGACCTGCTTGGCGATGGATTCGGGTATCAGGCTCTCGGTCAGCCACTGCTGCAATGCCAGTTGCAGCTTGCCAAACATCGGAAACGCCGTGAACACGGCCAGCACCACGGTGAACAGCGGCACCAGTGAAATCAGCGTGGTGAAGGTCAGGCTGCTGGCGGTGTTGCCCAGACGGTCTTGGCGAAAGCGCTGCGCCAAAGTGCGCGCCGTTTCGCGCCAGGGAAAGGTCTGCAACGTGGCTTTCAGGGCCAGCAACCAAGCTTCAATTTTCATGACCGCTATCATGCCACCACGATGAATCGACAAAACGTAGAACTCACCCGACGGCTGGCCGTGGGCTCGGTGCTGGGACTGATCGCCCTCGGCTTGGTCTGGGAGCTCTGGCTCGCGCCGCTGCGCCCGGGCGGCTCCTGGTTGGTGCTCAAGGTGTTGCCACTGTGCCTGCCGCTGGCCGGCTTGCTGAAAAACCGCATGTACACCTACCGCTGGCTAAGCCTGCTGCTGTGGCTGTACTTTGCCGAGGGCGTGGTGCGTGCCTGGGGCGACCGCGCGCCCGGAAATTATCTGGCCCTGCTCCAGGTGCTGCTGTGCGTGCTGCTGTTTGTGGCCTGCAGCCTGCATGTGCGGCTGCGCCTGAAGGGTCCGCGGCTGGAGGCCAGCGCCAACCCTGAGGCGAGCTAAAGCATGCAAGCCCTGCTTGAAGCCCTGCGCCGCAGCGTCGGTCCGAGCCAGGTCCTGACCGAGGGCGACCTGAGCGCCTATCAGAACGACTGGCGCCGCCGCTCGCAAGGCCGCGCGCTGGCCGTGGTGCGCCCCGGCTGCACCCAGGAAGTGGCCCAGGTCGTGAAGGCCTGCGCGGCCGCTGGCGTGAGCATCGTGCCCCAGGGCGGCAACACCGGCCTGGTGGTGGGCTCCACGCCCGACGCCTCGGGCACGCAGATCCTGCTCAGCCTGCAGCGCATGCAGGCACTGCGCCAGCTTGACGCGGCGAACCTGAGCCTGACGGTGGAGGCCGGCTGCATTTTGCAAAACGTGCAGCAGGCCGCCGCCGACGCCGGCCTGCTGTTCCCGCTGAGCCTGGCCGCCGAAGGCAGTTGCAGTATCGGCGGCAACCTGGCGAGCAACGCCGGCGGCACCCAGGTCGTGCGCTACGGCAACGCGCGCGAGCTGTGTCTGGGACTCGAGGTGGTCACGGCACAGGGCGAGATCTGGAACGGCTTGAGCGGTCTGCGCAAGGACAACACCGGCTACGACCTGCGCGACCTGTTCATCGGCAGCGAAGGCACGCTGGGCATCATCACGGCGGCCACGCTCAAACTCTTCCCCAAGCCCGCAGCCCGACTCACGGCCTGGGCCGCGCTGCCCACGCTGGACGCCGCCGTGCGCCTGCTGAGCTTGGCGCACCAGCACCTGGGCGCCAGCCTCACCGGCTTTGAAGTCATGGGCCGGTTTGCGCTGGGCCTGGTGGCGCGGCATTTCCCGCAGCAGCGCGTGCCCTTGCTCAGCGCCGGCGACAGCGCCGCGCCAGCCTGGGCGGTGCTGCTGGAGAGTTCGGACCATGAGTCCGAGGCCCATGCGCGCCTGCAACTGGAGCGACTGCTGGAAGTCGCCTATGAGCAGCAGGTGGTGAGCGACGCCGTCGTGGCCGAAAGCTTGGCACAGGCGCGCGCGCTGTGGCACATCCGCGAGAGTATCCCGCTGGCCCAGTCGCTGGAAGGACTCAACATCAAGCACGACATCTCGATCCCGGTATCGAGCATCCCGCGCTTTGTTCAGGCCACAGATGCGCTGCTGGCCCAGCGGCTGCCCGGCGTGCGCCTGGTGAACTTCGGCCATCTGGGCGACGGCAACCTGCACTACAACGTGCAGGCCCCGGTGGGCGTGGAGCCGGCGGCCTTCCTGCGCGAGCACGAGGCCGAGGTGAATGCCCTGGTGTTCGAATCGGTGCGCCAGTTCGATGGCTCGATCTCCGCCGAACATGGCATCGGCAGCTTGAAGGTCGAGCACTTGGAACAGCACAAGCCACCCGTGGCGCTGGCGCTGATGCGCTCCATCAAGCAGGCGCTGGATCCGCACAACACGATGAACCCGGGGCGCGTGTTGCGGGCTTGAGTGCAGCCTCCTTGCGCACACTGCATGCGCATATAATTTTTAACTTCCCCATCTGAAGTGCCTCATGCTGCAGACCGAAAGAGTCCCCAAGAAAGCCACCAATCTCGCGGCACAACAATTGGCGATACAAGACGCACTCGACATGCTTTTCGGAAGTCACTGATGCCTCATCCTGCACCCTCCCAATACGAAGACCTGATGCGCCACGTGGATGCGCATGGCGTGTTCAAGGCCGACCGCACCGGCACCGGCACGAAAAGCGTGTTCGGCCACCAGATGCGCTTCGATCTGAACCAAGGCTTCCCGCTGGTCACGACCAAGAAGGTGCACCTGCGCTCCATCATCCAGGAGCTGCTGTGGTTTCTCACCGGTTCATCGAGCAACCACTGGCTCAAGGATCGCGGCGTGAGCATCTGGGACGAATGGGCGCGAGCCGACGGCGACCTGGGGCCGGTGTATGGCGTGCAGTGGCGCAGTTGGCCCACGCCCGACGGCGGCCACATCGACCAGATCAAGCAGGTGATGCAAACCCTCAAGAGCAACCCGGATTCGCGCCGCATCATCGTCAGCGCCTGGAACGTCGCCGATCTGGACAAGATGGCGCTCATGCCCTGCCACGCCTTCTTCCAGTTCTATGTCGCTCCGGCCACCGACACGCACCGCGCCCGGCTCTCGTGCCAGCTGTACCAGCGCAGCGCCGACATCTTTTTGGGCGTGCCGTTCAACATCGCCAGCTACGCCTTGCTCACGCACATGGTGGCGCAGCAATGCGATCTGGAGGTCGGCGACTTCATCTGGACCGGCGGCGACTGCCACATCTACACCAACCACGCCGAACAGGTGGCGCTGCAACTGAGCCGCGCGCCCCTGCCCTATCCCAGACTGCACATCAAGCGCCGCCCGGCGTCGATCTTCGACTACGAGTTCGAAGACTTCGAGATGCTCGATTACCAATGCCACCCCGCCATCAAGGCGCCGGTGGCGGTCTGAGGGAGCGACCCATGACGCTGCACCTCATCTTCGCCCGCGCCGCCAATGGCGTGATCGGCAAAAACAATGCCATGCCCTGGCATTTACCCGAAGACCTGGCGCATTTCAAGCGCACCACACTGGGCTGCCCGGTCATCATGGGGCGCAAGACCTGGGACTCGCTGCCCGAGCGTTTTCGCCCGCTGCCGGGCCGTCTGAACGTGGTGCTCACACGCCAAAGCGACTGGCACGCCGCTGGCGCGCTGCGCGCTGCATCGTTGCACGAAGCGCTGGCGCTGTGCCCGGCGAACGCGCAGGTTTGGGTCATCGGCGGCGCGCAAATTTACGCCCAGGCTTTGCCCCTGGCGCGCAGCGCCGTCGTCACTGAAATCGACGCCGAATACGATGGCGACGCTTATGCGCCACAATTCGGCCCGCAATGGAAGGAAAGCGCGCGCGCGTCCCATGTCTCCAGCGGCGGCCTTCCTTTTAGCTTCGTCACCTATACCCACACAGGAGTTTGATATGTCAGAAGGCGGTTTTCACGTTCACGGCCCACACGACCACGCGCTGGAACATGCTGCGCAAGGCGGCCACGACGACAAGTTCACGAATCAGATCGCCATGATCACGGCCGTCATCGCCACCGTGGGCGCCATGTTCTCCTACATGGGCGGCGCGACCCAGGCCGACGCCGGCCTGTTCAAGAACAACGCGGCGATCAAGAAGACCGAAGCCTCGAACCAGTGGAATTACTACCAATCCAAGAGCACCAAGCAGTCCTTGGCCGAGTTGGCGCAGGACCTGGCGTCGGAGGACAAGAAGCTGACCTACAAGGCCAAGGTCGAGCGCTACGACAAGGAGAAGGCGCAGATCAAGCTGGTCGCCGAAAAGCTCGAAGCCGACGCCACCGCCTGGGACACGCGCAGCGATGAACAAATGCACCAGCACCACCGCTGGGCGCAGTCCACGACCATCTTGCAGGTGGCCATTGCGCTGGCCGCGATCGCGCTGTTGACGCGCAAGAAGTGGCTTGAGTACGCCATGTTCGGCGTCGCGGGTGTGGGCCTGGTGGTGGGCGTGCTGGCCGTGCTGCACATCTGAGGCAGCGCAGGGCATGGCAGTTGACAATCGCAGCATCGCGTCCGGGCCGCTCGGTTCGGGGCCCGCCCTGGCCGGCGCGAGCTGGCGCGAACTGGGCCTGGTCGCGGGACTGATCTTCCTGTGGCTGGCCACGACCGTTTGGCTGCGCCCGCTGGCGCTGCCCGACGAGGGCCGCTACGTGGGCGTGGCCTGGGAGATGATGCGCTCGGGCGACTGGCTCACGCCCACGCTGGACGGCCTGCCGTTCTTTCACAAGCCGCCCTTGTTCTACTGGATCACCGGCGCCTCGCTGTCGCTGTTCGGAATGACCGAAGGCGCGGCGCGCGCCGCGCCGCTGCTCGGTGCCTGGCTTGGCAGCTTTGCGCTCTACCTGTTTGCACTGCGCTGGTGGGGCGCGCGCGGCGCGCGGCTGACGCTGCTGGCGCTGCTGGCGCAACCGCTGCTGTACATCGGCGGCCAATACGCCAATCTGGACATGCTGGTGGCGGGTTGCATCAGCGCCACGATCTTGCTGCTGGCCCACGCCGTGCTCTGCATGGAACACGGCCTGGCGTTTCGGCGCGCGCTGCTGGGCGCCTATGCCATGGCCGCGCTGGGCGTGCTCTCCAAGGGGCTGATCGGCGTCGTGATCCCGGCGCTGGTGGTGCTGGCCTGGCTGGCACTGCTGGGCCGCTGGCGCGTCATGCTGGCCTTGTTTTCGCTGCCCGGCTTTGTCGTCTTTTTCGCCTTGGCCGGGCCCTGGTTCGTCGCCATGCAAATGCGCTTTCCTGACTTTTTGGACTACTTTTTCGTGGTCCAACATTTCAAGCGCTTCGCCGCCAGCGGCTTCAACAACGTCCAGCCGTTCTGGTTTTACCCCGCCGTGCTGCTGCTGGTCAGCCTTCCCGGCCTGCCCTGGCTTTACCGCCAACTGCGCGCCCCCGCCGACCCGCAGCGCGCCGCGCTGCGCCTGCTGATGTGGGTTTGGGTGGTGATGGTGGTGCTGTTCTTCTCGATGCCCAAGTCCAAGCTGCTGGGTTACGTCCTGCCCGCCGTGCCGCCGCTGGCGTGGCTGATGGCCGACGGCTTCCTGGGCTTGGGTCAAGTGAGCGTGCGCCAACAGCGCCTGTGGTGGGCCAGCGTGGGCTTGAGCGCGGTGTTGAGCGTGGCCACGGTGCTGGGTTTCGCCTTCTACCCCCGTGAATCGTCGCGCCAAATGGCGCAACTGCTGGTGGCGCAGCGCCAGGCCGGCGAGCCGCTGCTCATGCTCAACGACTACTTCTACGACCTGCCTTTGTACGCCCACCTGAGCGACGCCGTGCCGGTGGTGAACGACTGGAAGAACCCCGAGATGCTCAAGCACGACGATGGCCACAAGGAGTTGATCCACGCCGGGCAGTTCGATCCGGCGCGCGCGCAAACCACGCTGATCGGTGAGGCCGCGCTGAGCGCCGCGCTGTGCGGCGCCAAAGTCAGTTGGGTCATGGGGCGCAGCGGTATGCAGGCCCGCTATGCCTATCTCGGATCGGCCCAGGCCGTCTTCACCCGCAAGGGAACCACGCTTTGGCGCCTGGATCAAGCGCAGCCTGAATTGGCTGCCGCCTTGAACTGCGGCAACCGCCCCGCGCCCTGAGGGCCTGGCTACAGCAGTGTCTGGGGATTGACGATGCGGCGCAGCGCATCGGTTTCCAGGATGCGCACATGGCGCTGTTTGACCTCGACGATGCCGTCTTCGGCAAACTTGGAAAAGGTGCGACTCACCGTCTCCAGCTTGAGCCCCAGATAGCTGCCGATTTCCTCGCGCGTCATGCGCAAAATCAGTTCCGACTGCGAAAACCCGCGCGCGTGCAGGCGCTGCACCAGGTTCAGCAGGAAGGCCGCCAGCCGCTCTTCGGCGCGCATGCTACCCAGCAGCAGCATCACGCCGTGCTCGCGCACGATTTCCCGGCTCATGATTTTGTGGATGTGGCGCTGCAAGCCGCTGACCTCACGCGACAGCGCTTCGATGTCGGCAAACGGCATCACGCAGACCTCGGCGTCTTCCAGGGCGACGGCGTCGCAGGTATGGTGGTCGTTCACGATGCCGTCGAGTCCGATGACCTCGCCGGCCATCTGAAAGCCCGTGACCTGATCGCGCCCGTCTTCGGAAGCGATCGAGGTCTTGAAGAAACCGGTGCGGATGGCAAACAGTGAGGTGAACACTTCACCATTGCGAAACAGCGCCGCGCCGCGTTTGACTTTGCGCCGCACTCCCACGATCTCGTCGATCTGCTCAAGCTCGCCCGCATTCAGGCCCAAAGGCATGCACAACTCGCGCAAGTTGCAGCTGGAGCAGGCGACCTTGATGGTTTGTGGGTTCATGCGTTTGGGATACCGATTAGTGCCGCTTCCCGGTACGGGATCGATCCGGGACAGGCGCCATCATAGCGACTGAAGGCGAACAGCGCGATCAGACGCCCCTTTTCACCGCAGTGGTAATCAGTTGATCCGGATCAAGGAAATAAAATCGCCAACAAGGCACATTCGCACGCTACCCCACAGGAACCCCTTCATGGACACCGTTTCGCCAGAACTATTGCGCAAGTTTGATGTATCAGGACCGCGCTACACGTCCTACCCCACCGCCGACCGCTTCGTCGAAGCCTTCAGCGCCGACGACTACGTGCGCGCCCTGGAACAGCGCCGCGACGGCCCTGCGGCCATGGTGTCGCCGCTGTCGCTTTATATCCACATTCCTTTTTGCGAGTCCCTGTGCTACTACTGCGCCTGCAACAAGATCATCACCAAACACCACGAGCGCGCCGCTGAATACCTGCGCTATCTGAGCCGTGAAGTGGACCTGCACATCGCGCACCTGGGCGCCGGGCAGCTGGTGTCGCAGTTGCATCTGGGCGGTGGCACGCCCACCTTCCTGAGCGACGCCGAACTGCATGAACTCATGGCCATGCTCAAGCGCAGCTTCACGCTGGCGCCCGATGGCGAATACTCGATCGAGGTCGATCCGCGCACCGTGGACGCCGCGCGTCTGGCCACGCTCAAGGCGCTGGGCTTTAACCGCCTGAGCTTTGGCGTGCAGGATTTCGATCCGGATGTCCAGGCCGCCGTGCACCGCATCCAGCCCGCCGAACAGGTGTTTGCGCTGGTGGCCTCGGCGCGCGCGCTGGGCTTTGACTCGATCAACGTGGATCTGATTTACGGCCTGCCCAAGCAGACGCCGGAGTCGTTTGACCGCACCCTGGAACAGATCGCCACGCTGCGCCCGGACCGCATTGCGCTCTACGCCTACGCCCATTTGCCGGAGCGCTTCAAGCCCCAGCGGCGCATCATCACGATCGAGTTGCCGGGCGCGCCCGCCAAGGTGTCGATGCTGTCGCAGTCGCTCAACGCCTTTGAAAAGGCCGGCTATGTGTACATCGGCATGGACCATTTCGCCCTGCCCGAGGACGCGCTGGCCGTGGCCAAGCGCCAGGGTCGATTGCACCGCAATTTCCAAGGCTATAGCACGCAGCCCGACTGCGACCTGATCGCGCTGGGCGTCTCGTCCATCGGTCGAGTGGGCGCCACCTACAGCCAGAACGCCAAGACCCTGGACGACTACTACGACATCCTGAATCACGGCCATTTCCCGGTCGTGCGCGGATTGGCACTGACGCGCGACGATCTGGTGCGCCGCGCCGTGATCATGGCCATCATGTGCCAGGGCAACCTGCCATTCGAAGACATCGAACTGGCGCACCTGCTGGATTTCAAGAAGTATTTCGCGGCTGAACTGGAATCCCTGGCGGCGCTGCAGGAACAGGGTTTGGTGCAAGTGGACGACAAGGGCATCCAAGTCACGCCCATGGGCTGGTTCTTTGTGCGCGCCGTGGCCATGGTGTTCGACAGCCATTTGCAGACCGACCGCACGCGTGCGCGGTTTTCCAAGATTCTCTGACCTCCCCGCCAACTTTCCTGCCCGGTGCACCGCGCGGCCCGAGCAGGAAGCTTGGTTCTTCAACGCTCACACGCACCCTCCTTGCAAGCCTCACTGGCCGTCACGGCCTTGCTCATGGGACTGGCCGGTGGCCCGCACTGCGTCGCCATGTGCGGCGCGGCTTGCGCCGGTCTGGGCCATCAGGGTCCGGGCGCGCGCACCAACCTGAAGGCGATGTGGCTGTTTCAACTCGGCCGGGTGCTGGGCTATTCCAGCCTGGGCGCGCTGGCGGCGGCGTCGCTCCAGGGGCTGGGCTGGCTCACCGGGCAAAGTGCCGCCTTGCGTCCGCTCTGGAGCTTTTTTCATGTCGCCTGCATCGCGCTGGGCCTGATGCTGCTATGGCAGGCCCGGCAGCCGGTCTGGCTTGAGGGCATGGGGCGCTGGATCTGGGGCCAGGTGCGTCGCTTCAACCAGCGCGCCGGGCCAACCGCTCCGCTCATCCTGGGCGTGTTCTGGTCCCTGCTGCCATGCGGCCTGCTGTATTCGGCGCTGCTGGTGGCCGCCTTGACCAGCCACGCACTCGAAGGGGCTGCCGTGATGGCCTTGTTTGTCGCCGGCACCAGCGTCTCGCTCATGGCCGGCCCCTGGCTTTGGCTGCGCCTGCGCTCCCCCGGCAGCGGTGCCTGGGGTCTGCGTCTGGCCGGTCTGGCGCTGGCGGCGAGTTCGGGCTGGGCACTGTGGATGGGCTTGGTGCACGACACCGCGCCGTGGTGCATCACGCCCTAGAGGCCACAATCACCCCGCCACTGCTTCAATGGACTACCCCATGACCTACCCCAGCCAGCCCACACCCAAAGCGCTCAAAGGCACGCGCATTCTGAGCCTTTGCCTGAATCTGCCGGGTCCGGCCGCGCTCATGCGCTGCCACGCCATGGGCGCGACCTGTGTGAAGCTGGCGCCGCCGTCGGGCGACCCGATGCAGGCCTATTGCGCCCCTGCTTTCGCGCGCCTGCATGTCGGCGTGCGCCAGGTCGAAGCCGACCTCAAGACCGCTGCCGGGCAAAAGCGGCTGCACCGTGAACTGGCCAAGGCCGACGTCTTGCTGACCTCGTTTCGGCCCTCGGCCTTGAACAAACTCGGGCTGTCGTGGAAGGCGCTGCACGCAAGCTACCCCACGCTGCATCAGATCGCGATCGTGGGCGCTCCCGGTGCACGCGCCGAGGAGCCGGGCCATGACCTGACCTACCTGGCGGAAAACGACCTGGTGTCGGGTCTGCAACTGCCGCCCAGCCTGTACGCCGACATGGGGGGGTCGCTCTTGGTCACTGAAGCCGTGCTGCAGTCGGTGGTGCAGCGGCAACAGCAATTGATCAAGGGCCTGGACGCTGGCGCGATCAAGGGCCGGTACGTGGAAATCGCGCTGTCGGATGCGGCGCAGTACCTCGCCCTGCCGCGGACCTGGGGTTTGACTCGGCCCGGCGCGGATGTGGGAGGCGGGCACGCCGGCTATCGCGTCTATGCCTGCAAGGACGGGCGCGTGGCACTGGCGGCGCTGGAGCCCCACTTCGCTGCCGCGCTGTGCGCGGTCGCAGCGCTTCCCGTGCCAGCGTCCGTGGCCCAGTGCGCGGCGCTGATGCGCTCAGCGCCGACCCACAGGGCGCTGGAGCAATGGTTTTCGGGAAAGACCTGCGCGCAGCTGGAGCGTCTGGCGTCGCGCCACGACATCCCGCTGCACACGCTAAAGGATTGATCAGCCCGCGGCGGGCGGCGTGGGCGTTGCGCCCGGCTCGGTGGCCTGCTCGGAAGCGTCGCCGTCTTCGTCGGCTGCGCCCTCTCCCTCGCCCTCACCGGTCTTGCGCTGGGCCTTGGTCTTGAGCTTTTCTTCCTTCTTCTTCTTCTTCGCCAGCTCTTTCTGACGCTTCTCGTAGCCGTAATTCGGTGTAGCCAAAATAGTCTTTCAGGTTAACTTTGATGCCAGGTCCGCGAAGGGGACTGGATCATGAAAGTCAGTTCATTCGCATGCATGGGGCCACTGTACCAGCTTGGCGCGCCGCTTTGCCGCGCGCTGCCCCGATTGCAGGAGATATTTAGGAATTTGTCCGAAGCCGCGCCGCGCGCTTCAAGCCAGCCGGGTCAGCGCCTGCTGCAGATCGGCTTGCAGATCGGCCACCGCCTCCAGCCCGACCGAAAACCGCACCAGGGTTCCGCGCGCCAGGTGGCTCGGCCAGGCCAGCCGCATGGAAGCGAGTTCATAGGGAACGACCAGGCTCATCGGGCCACCCCAGCTGTAACCCAGCTTGAAGTAGCGCAGCGCATCGCAAAATGCATCCACCTGGGATGGGCGGTAGCGCTCGTGCACGATCACGCTGAGCAAACCCGCCGCGCCGCCGCTGGCAGCACCGCACAGCGCCTGCCAGTGCGCATGTCCGGGCGACGCCGGCAGCGCCGGATGCAACACCTGGGCAAACTCTGGGCGCTGAGTGCACCACTGGGCCAGTGCGCGCGCACAGCGGTCGTGCGCCTGGTAGCGCAGTTCCAGACTGGGCAAGGCGCGCAGCACGGCTTCGACGTCGTTCGCCGCCACGCCCAAACCCAGGCGCATATGGCACAGCTTGAGCCGCATGTGCAGGCCCACATCCCGGGTGATGACGCTGCCCATGAGCACGTCGCCACCGCCGCTGGGGTACTTGGTCAGCGCATGCACTGACACATCAACACCCAGCCCGGTGCCGGCACCCGGCTCCAGATCGAAGGGCTGAAACGCCAGGCCCGCACCCCAGGTGTTGTCCAGCGCAGAAATCACGCCATGGCGTCGGCAGACGCGTGTGAGCTCCAGCAAATCGGGAAACTCCAGCGTCACCGAGCCCGCCGCCTCGAGCCAGACCAGGCGCGTGCGGGATGAAATTTTGGCGGACAGATCGGACGGATCCATCGGGTCGTAGAAGCGATGCGTGATGCCCCAGCCCTTGAGTTCACCCTCGGCCAGCGTCTTGTTGGGGCCGTAGGCGTTGTCCGGAATCAGCACCTCGTCGCCGGTCTTCAACAAGGCCAGCGCGACATTCGCGATCGCCGCCAGACCGCTGGGAACCAGCAGGCACTGCAGCCCGCCTTCCAGCGTGCACAGGCGCTCTTCCAGCATGAAGCTGGTGGGCGTGCCGTGCAGTCCGTAGGTGTAGCCCGACTTGTCCTTCCACTCGGTGCTGCGCATCGCCGCCACGTTGGGAAAAATCACCGTCGAGGCCTTGAACACGCCCGGCTGGGGCGCGGCGAAACCGGCCGGCGGCGTGTAGCCGTGGTGGATGAGTTGGGTCGAAAGATCGGTCATGGGATTGGGCACCAGGGCGGGGCTCACAGCTTCCACTTCTCCAGCAACTGCGCCGGGCGCAGCGCGTCATAGCCTTCAAAGGGCTGATGGATCCAGGGATTCGTGGGCAAATACTCCACCGAGTAGTCGGGCGTGAAGCCGGACACCCCCTTGGTCCAGATCACCGCGCTGCGCAATTCGGTGATCGGTGCGTAGCCGGTCTTGAGCTGGTGAATCACCGCCTTGAGCGTGTGCCCGGTGTCGGCCAGATCGTCCACCAGCAGCACGCGCCCGGCGATCTCGCCGCGCGGCGTCGTGATGTAGCGTGCGATGTCTAGGTTGCCTTGTTCCGTGCCTTCCTGGGCCCGGTACGAGCTGGTGGACATGATGGCCAGGGGTTTGTCGAAAATGCGCGACAGGATGTCACCCGGGCGCATGCCACCGCGCGCCAGGCACAGGATGGTGTCGAACTCCCAGCCCGACTGGTACACCTTGAGCGCGAGCTTCTCGATCAGGTTGTGGTATTCGTCATAACTGACGTACAGGTGTTTGCCGTCTTCCGTCAACATCGTGAATCTCCCCGGATATATTTTTGTTCTTGAAGCGATCAGGCGCCGAACGGGTGCTCGATCATGATCGTGTGCTCCCGGTCCGGGCTGGTTGAAATGACCGCGATCGGCACGCCCGTGACCTGCGCTATGCGCTCCAGGTAATGGCGCGCTGCCGCCGGCAGTTGGGCGTACTGCGTCACCCCCACGGTGTTCTCGCTCCAGCCCGACAAGGTTTCGTAGATCGGCACGCAGCGGCTGATGTCGTCGGCACCCATGGGCAGGATGTCCACCCGCTCGCCGTCGAGCTGGTAACCGATGCACAGCTCCAGCGTCTTGAGGCCGTCGAGCACGTCGAGCTTGGTGATGCACAGGCCGGTGAGCCCATTCACCTGGGCGCTGCGCTTGAGCAGCGCCGCGTCAAACCAGCCGCAGCGGCGGCTGCGACCCGTGGTCACACCCTTCTCCGCACCCACGGTGCTCATGTGATAGCCCGGCGTGCCGGGCACTTCCCAATCGAGTTCGGTCGGGAACGGTCCGCCACCGACGCGCGTGCAATACGCCTTGGTGATGCCCAGGATGTAGTGCAGCAGGCCGGGGCCGACGCCGGCACCCGCGGCCGCGTTGCCCGCGACGCAGTTGCTCGAGGTGACAAAGGGGTAGGTGCCGTGGTCCACGTCGAGCAGCGTTCCCTGCGCGCCTTCAAACAGCAGGTTCGCGCCCTGGCGATGCGCGTCGTTGAGCTCGCGCGAGACGTCGGCCATCATCGGCTTCAACAGTTCGGCGTGGCGCATGGCCTCGTCATAAACCGCGTCAAACTGCACCCGACCGTCCAACAGATAGGGCGCCAGCGTCGGCCCGAAATCGAAGGCCGCCGAACCCAGGTAGGTCGTCAGCACATGGTTGTGCAGGTCCAGCAGTTCGCGCAGCTTGGCGGCAAAGCGCTCGGGGTATTTCAGATCCTGCACGCGCAGCGCGCGCCGCGCGATCTTGTCTTCATAGGCCGGGCCGATGCCGCGCCCGGTGGTGCCGATCTTCTCGGTGCCGCCTTGCTCGCGCGCCGCCTCGCGCGCCACGTCCAGCGCCGCGTGAAACGGCAGGATCAGCGGGCACAGCTCGCTCACGCGCAGGCGCGAACGCACTTCCACGCCAGCCTTTTCCAGGCCCTGCATTTCCTCGAACAGCTTGGCTGCTGAAAGCACGACGCCGTTGCCGATGTAGCACTTCACGCCAGCGCGCATGATGCCGCTGGGGATCAGGTGCAGCGCCGTCTTGACGCCGTTGATCACCAGCGTGTGACCGGCGTTGTGGCCGCCCTGAAAGCGCACCACGCCCTGGGCGCTTTCGGTGAGCCAGTCCACCAGCTTGCCCTTGCCCTCGTCGCCCCACTGGGTGCCGACGACGACCACGTTTCTGCCAAAATTTGTCTTGTTCATGCTGTTCATTTCAAAGGGCTTGCACCAGCCATTGGTTGCCGACCGAAACCAGTTCGCGGTCGCAATGGAATTCATCCACTTCACTCTCGTGGCCTGGCAGGACGCAGACCACGGTTTCGCCTTGCAGGCGCAACTGGGCCACGGCCGCGCGCCAGGCGTCGTTGGGCGTCCAGGCGGCGCGCACCGCAGCGCGCAGCGCGCGTTGCGCCACCGCACCCACCAGGGCCTTGATATCCAGGCTGAAGCCCGCCGCCGGGCGTTTGCGGCCAAACACCGCGCCGACCTCGTCGTAGCGACCGCCGCGCGCCAGCGCGTCGCTGGCACTTTGGGCATAGATGGAAAAACGCACGCCGCTGTAGTAGGCGTAACCCTGCAGGTCGGCCAGATCAAAGCTCAGCGCTGCGCCCTTGAGCTGCCCGGCCAGCCACTGCAATTCGGACAGCGACTGCTGCACCGCAGGAAAGGCCTTGAGCGCGCGTGCGGCCTCGGCCAGCACGGCGCTGTCGCCGTACAACTGCACCAGACTGAGCAAAGCCTGGCGCACGTCGGCCGGCAGCTCACGCGTCAGGCTCGCCAGTTCGGGGCCGTCCTTGGCCGCGAGCGCGGCGTGAAGCTGCGCCAGCTTGGGCGCCGACAAGGGCAGGCCGGCGAGCAGCAACTGGACGATGCGCGCGTGCGCCATGTCCACGCTGAGGCCGTGCACGCCAGCGCGCCCCAGGCAGTCCAGCGCCAGCAACAGCGTCTCCAGATCGGCCTCGAGACCGGCGTGGCCAAAGATCTCGGCGCCGAACTGCAGCGGCTCGCGCGTCGCGTGCGGCTTGTCCGGACGCGTGTGCAGCACCGGGCCGCAGTAGCACAGGCGCGTGACACCCTGACGGTTGAGCAGGTGCGCGTCGATGCGCGCGGCCTGCGGCGTGGTGTCGGCGCGCAGACCCAGGCTGCGCCCCGAGAGCTGATCGACGAGCTTGAAGGTTTGCAAGTCCAGCGCCTCACCGGTTCCGGTGAGCAGCGACTCCAGGTGTTCCACCAGCGGCGGCATCACCAGTTCGTAGCCATAGCAACGGGCGGTGTCGAGCAAATCGCGACGGAGGTCTTCGATGTGCCTGGCCTCACAGGGCAGGACATCGGCAATGTGATCTGGCAGAACCCAGGCGGACATGTGTGTTTTCGGGTGCTGTTAAAAGCAGGATTTTACCGGGCCGCCAGGGCGCAAGCGCCCCGAGCGCGTCGATTCACAACAGCCACCACAGGCAGCTCAGGCCCGCGAGCACACTCAACAGTCCGAAAAAGCGGATCTGTCCGTCCTGCAACTGAAGGATTTGCGCGAACACGCGGCGCCACGCCGTCGGTGAGACAAAGGGCAAAAGTCCTTCGAACACCAGCACCAGGGCCAGCGCCTGCCAAAGCGTATCGCCTTCCAAGGCTTACTTCTTGGCGGCGGCCGGCGCAGCGTCGCCGCGCATGACCTTGAAGAACTCCGAGGAGGCAGGGTCGAGCACCATCACGTCGCTCTTCTTGCCAAAGCTGGCCTTGTAGGCGTCCAGGCTGCGGTAGAACTGGGCAAACTTGGCGTCGCGACCGAAGGATTCGGCGTAGATGGCAGCGGCCTGGCCGTCACCCTCGCCCTTGATTTTTTGCGCTTCGCGGTAGGCGTTGGCCACCGTCACTTCGCGCTGCCGATCGGCGTCGGCGCGAATCTTTTCGCCCTCGGCCGCACCCGTGGAGCGCAGTTCGTTGGCGACGCGCGTGCGCTCGGCCTGCATGCGCCGGTACACCGACTCGGTGATGGCGTCCACATAGTCGGCGCGCGTGATGCGCACGTCCACCACGTCCACGCCCCAGGGCTTGGCACCGCCCACGACGAGCAACACCTCGCGCTTGACGTTGGCGGTCAGGGTTTCGCGCTTGAGCGAAAGGATTTCCTTGACGGTGTGCTTGTTGATCTCTTCCTGGAACGCGTTGCGCACCACGCGGTTGAGCTGCAAGGCGCCGGCGTTTTCGTCCAGGCCGACGTTGCGGATGTACTGCGTGGGTTCGGTGACGCGCCAGCGCACATACCAGTCGATCACCATGCGCTGCTTTTCCGCCGTCAGCATCGGCTCGGCGTCGGCACTCTCCAGCGTCAGCAGGCGCTTGTCGATATAGCTGACATTCTGGAACGGCGGCGGCAGCTTGACGTTCAAGCCCGGTTCGGTGATGACGTCCTTGATCTGCCCGAGCGCATAGACCACGCCAAACTGGCGCTGATCGACGACAAAGAGCATGGAGCTCAGCAAGGCGAGTGCGGCGACGATGGCCGCGCCAATGAAACCAATCCTGTTCATGTTCATGTCCTAGCGCGTTTCACGTTCACGCGTGCGTCCGGCATCCCGGGTGCGCGCATCGTTGGCCAAGCCGGCGGCGGCCGGCGCAGGGGCGACTGGGGCGGCTGCGGTGGCCCCGGCCACCGGTTCGGCGGCAGTCGCGCTGAGTTGCATGATCTTGTCCAGCGGCAGATACAGCAGGTTCGAGCCCTTGCTGGAATCGACCAGCACCTTGGTCACGTTGCTGTAGATCTGCTGCATCGTGTCCAGGTACATGCGGTCGCGCGTCACCTGCGGCGCCTTCTGGTATTCGTTCAGCACCGAGCGAAAACGCTGGGCGTCGCCCTGGGCCTGCGCCACCACGCGGGCCTTGTAGGCATCCGACTCTTCCTTCAGCCGCGAGGCCGTTCCGACGGCGCGCGGGACCACGTCGTTGGCGTAGGCCTGGGCCTCGTTCTTGGCGCGCTCGCGCTCCTGGCCGGCTTTGAGCACATCGTCGAAAGCGGCTTGCACCTGCTCCGGCGGACGCACGCCGCCCTGCTGCAAATTGATGCCCACGACTTCGATGCCGACCTTGTAGCGGTCCAGGATCTTCTGCATCAGGGTGCGCACCCGCGGCCCGATCTGGTCGCGCTCTTCGGCCAGGGCCGAGTCCATGCGCATCTTGCCGACGACTTCGCGCACTGCGGTTTCCGCCGCCTGCACCACGGCCTGCGCCGGATCCTTGCTCTCGAACAGGAAGGCGCGTGCGTCGCTCAACCGGTACTGCACGGCAAACTTGATTTCGACGATGTTCTCGTCTTCGGTGAGCATCGCCGATTCGCGCAAGCCGGTGGCCTTGATGATGCTGTCGCGCCCCACATCGACGGAGCGGATCTGCGTCACAAACACCAGTTCATGGCGCTGAATCGGATAGGGCAGACGCCAGTTGAAACCGGCGCCCTTGGTCGAGTTGTATTTGCCAAACTGCGTGATCACCGCCTGCTGGCCTTCCTGCACGATGAAGAAGCCCGTTCCCAGCCAGATCAGCAGGACCACGCCGGCGATCAGACCAAAGCCGATGCCGGCGTTCTTCATGTCCGGCTGAAAGCCCGAGCCGCCGCCTTCGGGTGCTGGCGGACGTGGGCCTTTGGGTGCGCCAAACAGGCCGCCGAGCTTCTTGCTGACGTCGCGCCAAAGCTCCTCCAGATCCGGTGGCCCCTGGTTTGCGCCGCGCGGTTTTTGCGGCGGTGGCGGTGGTGGTGGTGGTGGTGGTGGCGGTGGTGGCGCGTCGCCGCCCTCGGCGGGCTTGCCCGCTTCGGACTTGTCGTCGCCACGTCCCCACTTGGAATCGTTCAGGTTGAACATGCCCTTCAGGCGGCTTTGCAGCGCGCCCCAGGACCAGGCGGGTAATTGCAGATTCATGCGCTCAGTCTCTTGTGATTCATGCTTCGATTGTGCCCAATTCGTCATCCGGCGTCTGCGCCTCGTGCGCTTCGGCCAGCCGACCCACTCGCTGCACCAGCAGTTCGCGCAAGGCCGACAGGCCCTCGCCGCTGCGGGCGCTCAGAAAAATCCGAGGAACCGGCGTGCCGTGCACCTCGAACGTGTCGCTCAGTTGCGCCGGACGACGTCCCACTTCCAGCGCATCGATCTTGTTGAACACCAGGATCTGGGGAATGTCCTGGGCGCCGATTTCACCCAGCACCTTGTACACCTGCTCCATCTGCTCGGGGTAATCGGGGCTGGACGCGTCCACCACGTGCAGCAGCAAGTCGGCGTCGACGGCTTCCTGCAGCGTGGCCGCAAAAGCGTCCACCAGGCCATGCGGCAAGTCGCGGATGAAACCCACGGTGTCGGACAGCGACACCGAGCGCGCGGCGTCGCCCAGGTACAACTGGCGCGTGGTCGTATCGAGCGTGGCAAAGAGCTGATCGGCGGCGTAGGCGCGCGCCTTGACCAGCGCGTTGAACAGCGTGGACTTGCCGGCATTGGTATAGCCCACGAGCGAGATGTTGAAGGTGTCGCGCCGCACGCGCTGCTTGCGCTGCGTCTGGCGCTGGCGCTTGACCTTGTCGAGCCGTTCGCGCGTGCGCTTGATCGAGTCGGTGATCATGCGCCGATCGAGTTCGATCTGGCGCTCGCCGGGTCCGCCGCGCAGCCCGATGCCGCCGCTTTGCCGCTCCAGATGAGACCAGCGCCGCACCAGGCGCGTGCTGAGGTAGCGCAGCCGCGCCAACTCCACCTGGAGCTTGCCCTCATGGCTGCGGGCGCGCTGGGCAAAAATTTGCAGGATCAACAGCGTGCGGTCGTTCACCGGCAGCTCCAGATGGCGCTCCAGGTTGCGCTGCTGGGCCGGGCTCAAGGCCTGGTCGAACAGCACTTCGCGCGCGCCATGCAATTGCGCCGCCATCTTGATTTCGTCGGCCTTGCCCGAACCGACGAACAGCGCCGCGTCGGGCGCCTTGCGCTTGCAGGTGATGCGCAGCACCGGATTGAGGCCGGCGGTTTGCGCCAGCAAGCCCAATTCCTGCAATTCGGTGTCGAAATGCGGCAAGCCCAAATCGACCCCGACCAGAATGGTGGGAACGGCGGCACTGGCAGGGGATTCAGGAAGGCTCAAGCGGACTCACGCAAGTGAAGGGCAGGACCATGCAACGGCTTGGCAGCCGGCTCAGACCGTTGGGGCGTCAACTTCGTCGCTGGTCGAAAAATTGACGGCACGCCCTGGAACGATGGTCGAAATGGCGTGCTTGTAAACCATCTGGGTCACCGTGTTGCGCAGCAACACCACGTATTGATCGAAGGACTCAATCTGCCCTTGAAGCTTGATGCCGTTGACCAGATAGATCGACACCGGAACATGTTCCCGGCGCAGGACGTTGAGGAAGGGATCTTGCAAGAGTTGGCCTTTGTTGCTCACGATATGCTCCGTGTTCTAAAAAGAGTTAATAAGGTTGTCACCTTACCACAGGACGGACCCCGAGGCGCCTGCTGTACAGGCCGCGCCGGGCGCCGCTTTAGTCCTTGTCGGCGTAGGGATTGCTGGAGGTTTTCAGCTGGATGCGCAGCGGCGTGCCGACGAGCTTGAATTCCTTGCGGAATCGACCCTCGAGGAAGCGCTTGTAGGAGTCGGTCACGTGCTCGAGCGAGTTACCGTGGATCACGATCAGCGGCGGATTCATGCCTCCCTGATGCGCGTAGCGCAGTTTCGGGCGGAACATGCCGGCGCGTTTGGGGCTTTGAAACTGCACCGCTTCGAGCAGCAGCCGCGTGAGCACCGGCGTGGACATCTTGCACATGGCCGATCGGTGCGCGTCGGCGATCGATTTCCACACCGGACCCAGGCCCTGGCGCTTGATCGCCGAAATGAAATGGATGTCGGCAAATTTCAGGAACGGCAGGCGCGTCTCGATCGAGCGCTGCACCAACTCGCGCTGGTACGCGTCCACCGCATCCCATTTGTTCACGGCCAGCACCACGGCGCGGCCACTCTCCAGAATAAAGCCGGCGATGTGGGCATCCTGATCGGTCACGCCCTGGGTCGCGTCAAGCAGCAGCAGCACCACGTTGGCCGACTCGATCGCCTGCAAGGTCTTGACGACGGAGAATTTCTCGATCGCCTCGAACACCTTGCCGCGACGGCGCAGGCCCGCCGTGTCGATCAGTTCAAACAGTTGTCCGTCACGCTCGAACGGCACGGTGATGGCGTCGCGTGTGGTGCCGGGCAGGTCGAAGGCCACCAGGCGCTCTTCCCCCAGCCAGGTGTTGATCAGCGTGGACTTGCCCACGTTCGGACGCCCGGCCACGGCCAGCTTGATGGCGCCGTTGTCGGGCGCGGGCTCGACCGGCTCGCCGTCGAACAGGTTCAGCGGCGCGAGCGCGATTTCGGCCAGGTCTTTGGTGCCCTGGCCATGCGCGGCCGATACCGCCAGCGCTTCGCCCAGCCCGAGTTCAAAGAACTCGACCAGGTGCGCGCCTTCTTTCAGGCCTTCGGCCTTGTTCGCCACCAGCAGCACCGGCTTGCCCAGGCGCCGCAGGTAATTCGCGATGTCGTGGTCCTGGGTCGAAACCCCGCCGCGCGCGTCGAGCACGAACAGCACCACGTCGGCCTCGGCCACGGCCTGGCGCGTCTGCTTGGCCATTTCCTTGTAGATGCCGCTTTCGGCCGTCGGCTCGAAGCCGCCGGTGTCGATCACGATGTACTCGTATTTGCCCTGCTTGCCCTGGCCGTAGTGGCGATCGCGGGTCAGGCCGGCGTAGTCGGCGACGATGGCGTCACGCGATTTCGTCAAGCGGTTGAATAAGGTGGACTTGCCCACATTCGGGCGGCCCACCAGGGCCAAAACAGGTTTCATGCGACGCGTTTACTCAGGGACAAAGCCATAGACACCACCGTTGCGGGTCACCGCCACGATGGTTTTTCCCGCCAGCACCGGGCTCACGCTGATGGCCGAGCCATCGGTGGTGAGGCGATTCAGGGGACTGGCGTTTTCGCGCGACAAAACGTGCAGCAAGCCGGTGCCGTCGCCCACGACCACCGATTTACCGACCAGCAGCGGCGCGCTCAGTTCCCGGTGCATCAGCAACTCGGAACTCCAGGCACGCTCGCCATCGACCCGGTTCCAGGCGAGCAACTTGCCGTCGGCTTCGGCGCCAATGAGCAGTTTGTCGTCGCCGCCCAGGCCCACCGATCCATTGGACTTTTTGCTCCACAGCAACTGGCCCCGGCCGGCATCGACACAACCGACGCTGGACTGGAAGGCCCTGGCGCAAACCCCATTGCCGGAGCGACTGGCGCGACCCACCAAATCAATCAGCCGCTCCACGTCGTTGGTGCCGCGCGCGGTCGCGATCGTCGAGTCCCAGCGCACGCTGCCATTGGACGGATTCAATCCGATCAGATGCCCGGACTGGCCCACGACCAAGGTGTCAGCCACGGCCAGCAACACGCCCGATTGCTTGAGCACCAGGGCGTCGCCCGGGCGTTGCTGGGTCCAGAGCTTGCGCCCGCTGGCGCCGTCGAGCGCCGTCACCGAGCGATCGGCGCTGACGACAAACACCCGACCGCCGGCCACCAGCGGCGGCGTATAAGCCTGTGCCGGCAGCTTTTGGCGCCACAGCACGCGACCCGATTCAATCGCCACCACATCGTTTTCGTCGGTCACGACCGCTGCGGTCTTGCCGTCGCCGCCGACACCGGCGGTGATGCGGGCGCCCACCTGCACCCGCCACAGGTCGCGTCCGCTGAGCACATCCAGCGCCGCCACCGTGCCGTCACTGGCGGCCAGCGTGAGCGTGCTGCCTTGCACGCTGGGCTGAAGTGGAAAAGCCACGCTGCCGATCTGGGCCGTCCAGGCGGCGCGCACCGGCTGCAACACCACGTTGGGCCCCAGTTCTGCGGGCTTGAGCTTGTCGGTACTCGAACAGGCGGCCAGCGCGGCGATGAAGCCGAGCAGCGCCAGGCGGCCAAGCCGCCGGGGGGACATCACAAAGGACCTGGAGTTCACTTGCGCGTCTCCGGCGCCGACGCGGCGCCAACCGGCGCGGCGCTGGCCTTGGGGTCCACGCCCAGGGCGTTGAGCTTGACTTCAACCAGACGCCGGTAATCGACCTGATCTTCGAAGCCCTTGTAGGCCTTCTCGAATTCCAACCGTGCCGGGTCTTTCTTGTCCTGCAACAGATAGATGTCACCCAGGCGGTCGGCCGCCAGGGCGGCGAATTCCTTGGGAAAGCTGCCCGAGAGTTGCTTGGCGGCTTCGTCGTAGGCCTTGGCCTGCGCCAACTCGCCCGCCAGGCGCAGCCGCGCGATGGCCTGATAGCCTTGATCGGAGGACTTTTCAACGACCCAGGCCAGCGCCGCCTTGGCCGCTTCGAGATTGCCGCGATCGTGGTAAGTCTTGGCGGCGAGCAGGGCGGCCTGCTGCGCGTAGCTGGTGCTGGCGAACTTGTCTTTCATGTCGGCCAGCGCGCGGTCCAACTTGCTGGCGTCGCTGTCCAGCGCCGCGCGCTCGACTTCGTCGTACATGGCAGAACTCTGTGCGGCCTGGCTGCGCTGCCAATACTGGTAGCCATTCCAGCCGGCGTAGCTGCCCATCACAGCGATCAGGATCCAACTGATGAGGTTGCCGTATTGTTTCCAGAAGTGCTTGAGTTCCTCAAGCTGTTCTTGTTCTTCGAGGTCGAGATGTTGTGACATGGATGAATTTGGTTAAGTCGGTGATTGTAGGGTGGATGCCCACTGCGCCACGTCGGTGAGGGTGCGCGTGACCTGGGCACCGCTGCCGTCACGCAGGGATTTGACCGTGACGCAGCCCTGGGCCAGCTCGTCCGGGCCGAACACCAGGGCAAAGGCCGCACCGCTGGCGTCGGCCTTCTTGAACTGCGACTTCATGCTGCCCAGGCCGGCGTCCGCTGCGGCGTGCATCTGCACCGACACGCCGGCCTGACGCAAGGCCTGCAGCACCGGCAGCGCCAGCGCCAGGGCCGACTCCTGCGGGATCACGGCGTAGGCGTGGGGCACCGGCAGCACCAGCGCCTCACCCTGCACCTTGATCAACTCCAGCACGCGCTCGATTCCCATGCCCCAGCCCACGGCCGGCGTGGGTTTGGCGCCCAGGGTCTCGAACAAGCCGTCGTAGCGACCGCCGCCGCACAGCGTGCCCTGCGCGCCGAGCTCGTCGGTGATGAACTCGAACACCGTGTGGCTGTAGTAGTCCAGCCCGCGCACCAGGCGCGGATTCACGCTCCAGGCTACGCCGCAGGCGTCCAGCAGGGATTTGACCTGGTCGAAGTGTTTCAGCGATGTCTCGCCCAGGAAACTCAAGAGTTGCGGCGCGCCTTGCACCAGCTCCTGCAGCGCCGGATTTTTCGTATCCAGGATGCGCAAGGGGTTGGTCTGCAGGCGGCGCTGCGAGTCGGCATCCAGCGCATCGAAGTGGCGCCCGAAATAGTCGACCAACGCAGCGCGGTGTTGCAGCCGCTCGGCCAGCACGCCCAGGCTGTTGAGTTCCACACGCACGTTGTTCAGACCCACACGCTCGAACAACTGCGCCACCATCAGCATCAGTTCCGCGTCCACTTCCGGACCGGCAAAACCCAGGGCTTCGGCGCCGAGTTGGTAGAACTGGCGATAGCGCCCGCGCTGGGGACGCTCGTGGCGGAACATCGGTCCCATGTAGAACAGCCGCTTGCCGCCGTCGTAGGTCAGGTTGTGCTCGATCGCCGCGCGCACCACACCGGGCGTGTTCTCCGGGCGCAGCGTGAGTTGCTCGCCGTTGAGCCGGTCCACAAAGGAGTACATCTCCTTTTCCACAATGTCGGTGCTCTCGCCCGTGCCTTTGACGAACAGCGCCGTCTGCTCGACGATGGGCGTGCGGATATTGCGGTAGGCGTAGGCGCCCATCACGTCGCGCACATGCGCCTCGAACCATTCCCAGCGCGCCGAGTCCGGCGGCAGGATGTCGTTCATGCCTTTGACGGCATTCAGGCGTTCACGCTTGCCCAAGGGGGCGATGGAATTGGCTGGCGCTGCAGCCGCTGGGAGATCGGTCATGGGGTGAATTCAATTCGCTGGCTCGGCCGCGCCGAAGCGCTTCTGGATGTAGTTTTCCACGATCACCTGGAACTCCTGCGCGATGTGTTCGCCGCGCAGCGTCAGGCGCTTCTCGCCGTCGATGAACACCGGCGCGGCGGGCGCCTCGCCGGTGCCGGGCAGGCTGATGCCGATGTCCGCGTGCTTGCTCTCGCCCGGGCCATTGACGATGCAGCCCATGACCGCGACCTTGAGCTTTTCCACACCCGGATAGCGCTCGCGCCAGACCGGCATTTGCTCGCGCAAGAAGTTGTCGATCTGCTGCGTCAGCTCCTGGAACGTGGTGCTGGTGGTGCGGCCGCATCCCGGACAGGCCGTGACGCTGGGCACAAAGCTGCGCAGCCCCAGCGCCTGCAATATTTCCGAGGCGATGACCACTTCCTGGGTGCGCGACTCGCCCGGCTGCGGCGTGAGCGACACGCGGATGGTGTCGCCAATGCCTTCCTGCAGCAAGATCGCCAAGGCCACGCTGGAGGTCACCGTGCCCTTGGTCCCCATGCCCGCTTCTGTGAGCCCCAGATGCAGGGCGTAATCGCAGCGGCGGGCGAGTTCGCGATAGACCGAAACCAGATCCTGCACGCCACTGACCTTGCACGACAGCAGGATCTGGTTGGCGTTCAAGCCCAGGCTTTGCGCAAAGCGCGCGGATTCGATGGCCGAGGTGATGAGCGCCTCGTACATCACCGGCTTGGCGTCCCAGGGCACGGCGCGCCGACGGTTGGCGTCCATCAATGACGCCAGCAATTCCTGATCCAGGCTGCCCCAGTTGACGCCGATGCGCACCGCCTTGTTCCAGCGCATGGCGATCTCGATCATTTGCCCGAACTGACGATCGCGCTTGTCGCCCTTGCCCACATTGCCCGGATTGATGCGGTACTTGGACAAGGCCTGGGCGCAGTCGGGATAGTCGGTCAGCAGCCGATGTCCGTTGTAATGAAAGTCGCCGATCAGCGGCACGTCAATGCCCATTCGGTCGAGTTGCTCGCGCACATAGGGAACGGCCTGAGCCGCCTCGGGCGTGTTCACCGTGATGCGCACCAACTCCGAGCCGGCCAGCGCCAGCTCCTTGACCTGAATCGCCGTGCCAATGGCGTCGGCCGTGTCCGTGTTCGTCATGGACTGCACCCGCACCGGCGCATCGCCGCCGATGGTCACCAGCCTGTCGCCCCAGCGCACGCTGGCTTGGCGGGAGCGGCGCGCGCCGGGCGCGGCCGCGTCGATGGGCAGCGCCGCGTTCATGGTTTCACCTCAAATCGCGCCACGTTGTCCTTGGCTATCGGGCCCAGGTCAAACGGCTTGCCGCGCACCTGAACCTCGAGCGCATCAGCGCGACCCACCACCGATTTCAGTGGCAGCGCGCCCGACGCCGCCGCGCTCTCACCCGCCAGCAGGGTCCGGCGCAGCAGCACCACGCCCTGGGCGTCGGTGACTTCTATCCAGGTCGCCGCCCGGGCCTTGAAGCTCAAAACGGGATTCAGTCCGGGGGCAGAACCCGGCACCAGCAGCGCGCTGCCGTTCGGGTCCAACGCCGTTTGGCCGCTGGCCAGGGCCAGCGCTGCCGCACTGGCAGCGGGCGCGGGCTCGCGCACCACCGTTTCCAGCACCACGCCGCTGGCACCGTCGGCCAGCGCCGCCGATGCCGAGGTGTCGGGCGCGGGGGCTGGGGCAACGGTGACCGGAGGCGTCGGCGGAGCCACGGGCGCGGCCGAATGCGTGGCCAAGGAGCCCTCCAAGGCGCGTTGCAATTCGGGCAGAAAACCGAGCACGACGGCACCCAGCAGCAGCGCCAATACCGCCAGCACCAATGGATGACGCAGCCGCGTCGCCAGCGACAAGCCCTGGATGCCGGCGGACGTCTGGAACGCCGCGTTGAGACCCGATGCGTAGGACAGGGCCGGTGTTGCGCTCTGGGGAAGCTTGTCCAGCACCGCCGTTGGATCGATGCGCAGCGAACGACACACGCTCGCGGCCAGTGCGCGCACGAACACGCCGTCGTGCAGCGTGTCCAAGCGATCGCTTTCGAGCAACTCCAACTTTCGCACCGGAACCTTGAGCGACACCGCCAGCGCCGCAATGTGCAAACCGCTGGCCTCGCGCGCCTGGCGAATCAAGCCACCGGCCGTCAGCACGGCCTGCGGGCTGGGCTCGGACGGCGTTGTCGGCGCCGTGGCGGTGGACTCATCATTCATCGAAAGCACCTCGTTCGTACAGACTGAGTTCGCGCGATTGCGAAAAACGTTTCTTCAGTTGGTCGGCCAACTGATTCATGGCCACCGCATTGTCCATGCGGCGTTCGATCTTGATGCCCAACCAGAGCGACTCCGAATTCGCCAACTCGCTGTTGTTCAGGCGTCGGATGTAGAACTGGGCACGCACCAGTTCGCCGCGCTTGAACAGCAGGCTGGCCAGATTGAAGGCCGCGATCGGGTTGCCGGCGTCGAGTTCGTACGAGCGCGTCAAGCTGCGCTCGGCTTCTTCCACGCGCCCGGCCTGGGCCTGGCACAGGCCCATGGTCAGAAGGGTCTTGGCCCGGTCGGTGTAGCGCGGGTTGGCCAGGGCCCGATCGAAGGCGCCGTTGGCCTCGGCGAAACGGCCTGACTGGCACATCATCCAGCCCAGATTTTGCAGCGCGCCCGAGTCACCGGGATCCAGCGCCATGGCGCGCTTGAAACTCTCCTCGGCCAAAGCCGGGTCGTTGAGTCGCATGTACACCAGACCACGCAGGTTGTAGGCCTGCGCATAGCTCGGGTCAATCACCAGCGCCTGCTTGAGTTCATCCAGCGCAAACGTGGTCTTGCCCTCGGAGAAATAGCTCACCGCGAGTTCCAGACGAATGCTCGCGCGGCGGCGCACCTCGGGCTGGTCTGAGGCCGTCACGATATCGGCTTTGGCGGCGCCGACAGCCGCGCCGCCGGAGGCGCCTGCACCGGCGCAGCCGGCCAAGAGCAGCACGCCGGCCAGGCCAAGGCACGCCAGCAGCGCACGGGCATTGAGCCATCGCGTATCAAATCGTTTCATGCTTCAAGTCTCCTGGATTGAGGGCGCAAGCGCTTTTATCATGATCCGGCGCTGGGCGCCCATGCGCTCGGCCACGCGCGTGCGATCCTTCACGTCGCCGGCCAGTTGACCGCAGGCGGCGTCGATGTCGTCGCCGCGCGTCTTGCGCACGGTGGCGACGAAACCCGCGCTGTTGAGTATCTGTGCAAAGGCCGTCACCGCCGCTGGCGTGGAGCGCAGCAGGCCCGAAGCCGGAAAGGGATTGAAGGGAATCAGGTTGAACTTGCACGGCACGCCGGTTCCGCCGAACTCGCGCATCAGGCGCACCAGTTGCTCGGCATGCTCGGGCAGGTCGTTCACGCCATCGAGCATGCAGTATTCAAAGGTGATGAAGTCGCGCGGCGCGTGTTTCAGGTAGCGCAGGCAGGCGTTGAGCAAGTCGGTGAGCGAATATTTCAGATTCAGCGGCACCAGATGGTCGCGCAAGGCGTCGTTGGGCGCATGCAGCGACACCGCCAGCGCCACCGGGCAGTCCTGCGCCAGCAGATCGATCTTGGGCACGACGCCCGAGGTGGAGACCGTGACGCGGCGGCGCGACAAACCGTAGGCGTGATCGTCCAGCATGACGCGCAGCGCCGGCAGCAAGGCCGCGTAATTTTGCAGTGGCTCGCCCATGCCCATCATCACGACATTGGAGATGACACGCTCGCTTCGGCCCAGCTTTTGGCGCAGAAAATGCTCGGCAAACCAGAGTTGGGCGACGATTTCGCCGGTCGTCAGATTGCGGCTAAAACCCTGGTGTCCGGTGGAGCAAAAGCGGCAGCCCATGGCGCACCCGGCTTGGGATGACAGGCACAAGGTGCCACGGTCGGCCTCGGGGATGAACACCGACTCGATCACGTTGCCGTCGCCCACGTCAAACAGCCACTTGATGGTGCCGTCCGCTGACTCGTGCTGCGAGACCACCGGCAGCGCCTGCACGTGGGCACTGACCTTGAGCTTTTCGCGCAACGATTTCGCCAGATCGCTCATCTGGTCAAAGTCGTGCGCGCCCTTCTGGTGGATCCAGCGAAACAACTGGGTCGCGCGAAAGCGCTTCTCCCCGAGCCGCTCGCAAAACGCGGCCAAACCCTCGAGGTCGTAATCGAGCAGATTGGCCGTCATTGCATAGTTCAGCGCTGGTTAGCGCGAGTAAATGTTCATGCCAGCGAAGAAAAAGCTGATTTCCACAGCAGCCGTTTCTGGCGCGTCGGAACCGTGCACGGCGTTGGCGTCGATGCTGTCGGCAAAGTCAGCGCGGATGGTTCCAGCGTCGGCTTTCTTGGGGTCGGTCGCGCCCATCAGGTCGCGATTCTTCAGCACAGCGCCTTCGCCTTCGAGCACCTGAATCATGACCGGACCGGAGATCATGAACTCCACCAGATCCTTGAAGAACGGACGCGCCTTGTGCACGCCATAGAAAGCCTCGGCTTCGGCGCGCGAGAGTTGCGCCAGACGCGCGGCAATGACCTTCAGGCCAGCAGCTTCGAAGCGGGCATAAATCTGACCGATGACGTTTTTCGCCACGGCGTCGGGTTTGATGATGGAAAGAGTGCGTTCGATGGCCATGAGTGATTCTTAGGTTGAAGTATTGAAAAATTTCTTTTCGAGAAAAGCTTTTGATTTTAACCCGGCTGGCCATTCCCTTGGACCCGCCGCCGGCATGGCAGCGCCGAGCGGCGCCTCAGCGACCGCGCCCGCCCGAGCGGCGCGCGCCGCCGCCCGTGCCCGGGCCGCCACGGCGCTGACCCTGGCCCGGCGCCTGGCGCTGGCGCATGAAGCTGTCGGCCCCAATGTAGCCAAACGCCGTCTTCATCGGGTCGGGCTGATTCGCTCCTTCGTGATCCGGGGTCTCGCCCCGCTCGCGCGGGGGGGAAGGCTGGACGTTGCGCGGGCGCTGCTGGGGGCGCGGCGCGGCCGGGGCGCTGCCCGGGCGCGATGGCCTGGCGCCGCCGCCGCCCGTGCCACCGCGGCGCCGATTGCCTTCGCGGCGCACGGAGGACGGCAGCACTTCGCCATCGGCGTCGCGCACCACCCGAGGCCCTGCGGCCTGAGCCAGCGAGCGGATATCGGTCTCGTCGAGTTCCATCCAGGCGCCGCGTTTGAGTCCGCGCGGCAACACCATGGCGCCGTAGCGAATGCGGATCAGCCGGCTGACCGCGTGTCCTACGGCCTCCAGCATGCGCCGCACCTCGCGATTGCGCCCTTCCGAAATCGTCACGCGGTACCAGCAGTTCGAGCCCTCGCCGCCGCCTTCTTCGATGGAGCCGAACTGCGCCCGGCCGTCATCGAGTTGCACACCGTCGAGCAGCTTTTGTTTTTCTTCCTTGGTCAAGGCACCCAGCACGCGCACCGCGTATTCGCGCTCCAGCCCGAAACGCGGGTGCATGAGCTGGTTGGCCAACTCGCCGGAGCTGGTGAACAGCAGCAGCCCTTCCGTGTTCAGATCGAGTCGGCCCACGGACTGCCACTTCCCCTGGTACAGCTTGGGCAGGCGGCGAAACACCGTCGGGCGGTTCTGCGGATCGTCGTGCGTGACCACTTCGCCTGCCGGCTTGTGATAGGCGATGACGCGTGCCGGCGGAGGATCGATGCGAAAGCGAATCGGCTTGCCGTTGACCTTGATCTGGTCGCCAAACTGGATGCGCTGACCGATGTGCGCGGGCTCGTTGTTGACCGAAATGCGGCCCTCGGTGATGAGTTGCTCCATCTCCAGGCGCGAGCCCAGACCGGACTGGGCCAGCACCTTGTGCAGCTTGGGGGATTCGGCCACCGGCGCCAGCACGCGCTTGAAGGCCAGCAGCTCGCCACCCTCCTCCTCCTCGGCGTCAAAGTCGCCAGAAACCACTTCGGCAAAGCGGTCCGTGCCGGACGCGGCGCTGGGCGACGCCGCCGGCGCGGCCGCCGAGGCGACCTGCGCTGCCGATGCCTGGGCAGGCGTGGCCACAGCGATCACGGCATCGGCAGCAGCGGGCACGGCAGTGGCGGGCAAGCCCTCAATCGGCAGATTCATACATCATTCCCCTTGCATCGGTGTTTCGTTCGGCTCTGGCAGGAGCGAGGGCTCCGCCAGCAGTTCCATCGGCAAAATAGCCTGCTGCTCCTGCACTTCGCGCTCCAGCGCTTGCAGCGCCATGGCTTGCTGCCCGGGCGCGTCGAGTGCGGGTAACTGGTCCAGCGACGCCAGCCCCAGATCATCCAGAAACTGCCGGGTGGTGGCGTACAGGCCGGGCCGACCCACGGTTTCCCTGTGACCGATGACCTCCACCCAGCCGCGCTCTTCCAGTTGCTTGAGCAGCAGCGAGTTGATGGTCACGCCGCGAATGTCTTCCATGTCGCCGCGCGTCACCGGCTGGCGGTAGGCAATGATGGCCAGCGTCTCGAGCGTGGCGCGGGTGTATTTGGGCGGCTTCTCGGGGTGCAGCCGATCCAGGTATTCGCGCATCTCGGGGCGGCTTTGAAAGCGCCAGCCCGTGGCCACACACACCAGTTCGACGCCGCGCTGCGACCAGTCGTCCTGCAACTGCGACAACAGGGATTTGAGCGTGTCCGCTCCCAATGCGTCGTCGAACAACACGCGCATCTCGCTCAGCGGCAAGGGCTGCTGCGAGCAAATCAGCGCGGTCTCGAGGACACGCTTGGCGTCCGCGGTATTCATGGCTATGGCAATCTTCGGAAAAATGGTGCCTCAAAGGCAAAAGGATCGGCGAGGGCTTCACACGGGGCGTTCAACACGCGACCAAGCAGTGGCTTCGTTGGTGCGGCTTGTCGCTCATTGCGCTCGCGTGCGGCCCATGCGGGCGCAGTCTGGCCTGCGGTCAGGCACCATTGTAGCCCAGGCCCCAGTTCGTCAGCGCCTGGCGCATGTCCTCGGGAAGGCTGGAGCGAAACTCCAACGCCTCGCCCGTCACGGGATGGACAAAGGCGAGCCGAAAGGCGTGCAGGGCCTGGCGCTGCAAACCGGCTGCGGCGGCGCCGCCATACAGGGCGTCCCCGACCAGGGGGTGGCCCAGCATCATCATGTGCACACGGATCTGGTGCGTGCGCCCGGAGTGCAAGGTGCAGCGAACCCAACAGCCAAGAGCGGCATTTTCCAGCAGCTCGATGTCGGTGCACGCCGCCTTGCCTGCGTGCTGCGCCAGATCCACGGCCGCCATGCGCAGGCGGTTGCGCGGGTCGCGGCCGATCGGCCACTGCGCGCGCTGCGAGCGCGCCCCCAGCCAGGGCCCGTGGCCCAGCGCAAGGTACTGGCGGCTCACGTCGCGTGCGGCGATCAATCGCACCAGCGCGTCCATCACGCTGCGCGTTCGCGCCACGACCATCAGACCGCTGGTGTCCTTGTCGAGTCGGTGCACGATGCCGGCGCGCGGCAGGTACTGCGCCTGCGGGTCGCGCGCCAGCAGGCCGTTGAGCAGGGTGCCGCTCCAGTTGCCGGGGGCCGGATGCACCACCAGGCCGGCGGGCTTGTTGATCACCAGCAGGTGCTCGTCCTCGAACACCACCTCCAGCGCCATCGGCTGCGGCTTGAACGCCTGGCTCTGCAGCGTGGGGCGCAATTCAATCACCAGCAGTTCGCCCACATGCACCCGCGCCGATGGCTTGGTGACCACCGCGCCCTTGAGCTGCACGGCGCCGGCCAGGATGAGCTGCTGCAGGTAGCTGCGCGAGAACTCGGCCACCAGTTCGACCAAAACCCGATCCAGCCGCTCTCCATGCTGCCCCGGCGCGATGCTCAAGCGGCGCTGTTCCACCTCGAGCGCCGCCTCGGCGCCGTCATCCATGCCCACGAACGGGTCTTCGACCTGGGGGTCGGCCGATATAATCAAGTCGCTTTGTTTCAAGAAGGTTGCCTATGTTGCTTCGCCCCAAATTATCGGTCGTCCCGTCCACTGTCGTGGTCGCGCTCGCATTGTTGCTTGCCGCCTGTGCCGCCACCGATGACAAAACCGCCGCGATGGAGCCGGCCAAGATCTACGCCGATGCCAAGGACGAAATGTCCTCGGGCGCATACGACAAGGCCATCGTCCTGTTGGACAAGCTCGAGGGTCGGGCCGCAGGCACGCCGCTGGCCCAGCAGGCCCAACTGGACAAGGCCTACGCCCAGCACAAGTCGGGCGAAGGGGTGGCCGCCATCGCCACCCTGGACCGGTTCATTAAACAACACCCGGCCAGCCCGGCGCTGGATTACGCGCTGTACCTCAAGGGCCTGGTCAATTTCAACGACAACCTGGGCCTGTTTGGATCCATCCTGAAACAGGACCTGTCCGAGCGCGACCAAAAGGCGTCCAAAGATTCCTTCGAGGCGTTCAAGGAACTCGTCACGCGCTTTCCCGAGTCGCGCTACACGCCGGACGCGCGCCAGCGCATCCTCTACATCACGAACTCGCTGGCCCGGTACGACGTGCACGTGGCGCGCTACTACTTCGTGCGCGGCGCTTATGTGGCGGCGATCAACCGCGCCCAGTCAGCGCTGTCGGACTACCGCGATGTGTCGGCGCAGGAAGAGGCGCTGTACATCCTGATGAGCGCGCAAGACGCCATCGGCATGCCCGAGTTGCGTGACGACGCCAGACGCGTGCTGGAACGCACCTATCCCAACAGCATCTACCTGAGCAAGGACTTCAAAGGTCAGCAGGCGCCGTGGTGGAAGCTGTGGTGAGATTGAGAAGCGCCTGATTGAACTCTTGCTGCGAATGCAATTGCCGCATCGGCGGCAAGGCGCCCAGCAGCTTGCGGCCATAGCCCATGGCCGTGAGCCGCGTATCGCAGACCACCAGAATGCCGCGATCGGACTCGCGCCGGATCAAGCGACCGGCGCCCTGCTTGAGCGCGACGGCCGCCTCGGGTAAAAAATAGTCCTTGAAGGGACTGCGCCCGGCCGCCTGCAGGCGCTGCGAGCGCGCCTCGACCAGCGGATCATTCGGTGGTGGAAACGGCAATTTGTCGATGATCACCATTTGCAGCGCCTCACCCGGCACGTCCACGCCCTCCCAGAACGAAGCCGACGCGACCAACACACAGCCACAGCCGCCATGCGCCTGGCCCTGGCGAAAGCGCTCGATCAACTGGCGCTTGGGCAACTGCCCCTGGACCAAGACCTCGACCGAATTCGATCCTTCAAAGCGCTGTTGCAGGGCCTCGCCAATGCTGCGCAGCGCGCGCAGCGTCGTCGTCAGCAGCATGGTGCGCCCGCCCAGCAGCGCCACCGCATCCGCCGCAAAGAGAGCCACTTGAGCGCTGTGTTCGGCGTCGCTGGGACGCGGCAAATGCGCCGGCACATACACGCTGGCCTGCACGCCGTAATCAAACGGACTGCCCACGCGCAGCGTGGTGGCGCTGCTCAGACCACAGGGCTCGGTGAACCAACTCAGGGCGTCGTCGGTGCCGAGCGTGGCCGAGGTGAAGATCCATGCCTTGCCCGGTCCGTCCGGCGGCGCCGGTCCAAGCATGCGCGTTTGCACCGCTTGCGCAATGTCCAGCGGTGACTCGACCAGGCGCAATTGATGGCCCACGTCCAGCCAGCGCACGGCGTCAGCGCTGCAGGGACCAGAAAAGCGGCTGATGTGCCCGATGAATTGTTCCGCCCGCGCAGACAGGCGCTCGAAGTCGGGTGCGGCCTCGCGCACCACGTCCAGCGACTCCATGACCTGGGTGCAAACGCGCTGCAACTGCTGCAGCGCATCGCTCCATTCTTCAACGTGAATGCCTTGCGGCGCCAACTCGGTCCAGCGCACTTTGGCGCCACTGCTTTTGCCCACGACCAGACGCAGTTCGCGCGCTGCTTGCTCGGTGGCGGCTGCGAGCGACTGCCAGTCCGCTAGGCCGCGCGCCAGTTGCAGGCCTGCGGCCAGCAGGTCGCGGGAAAAATCGAGCAATTGCCCGGTGGACAGTTGCGCTCCCAGAAACTGCACGCCGGTTTCGTTGAGTTGATGCGCTTCGTCAAACACCACCACGCGCACGCTGGGCAGCAACTCGGCCATGCCGGACTCGCGCACCGCCAGATCGGCAAAGAACAGATGGTGGTTGATCACCACCACATCGGCCGCCAGCGCCTCGCGCCGCGCCAGGTTCACATGGCAGGCGCGAAACCGGGGACACTGAGCGCCCAGGCAGTTGTCGCGCGTGGACGTGATCAGCGGAATCAGCGCCGAGCGTTCATCGAGCCCGGAGAGTTCTGCCAGGTCGCCGCTGCGCGTGGCCTGCGACCATTGCTCGATTTTTGCCAGGGTCGCCAACGCCGACCGGTCGGGCAGACTGCCACCCTGACGCGCCAACTCCATGCGGTAAAGGCACAGGTAGCTGGCGCGACCCTTGAGCAGCGCCAAGCGCGTGGGCAGGCCCAGGGCCTGGACCAGACGCGGCAGATCGCGGCCGAAGAGTTGATCCTGCAAGGTCTTGGTGGCGGTGGACAGCAGCACCCTCTCACCACTGAGCAGCGCCGGCACCAGGTAGGAGAAGGTCTTGCCGACGCCGGTCCCGGCTTCCACCACCAGGGCGCCGCCGGACTCGATCACCGCCGCCACAGCCAGCGCCATGTCGGTCTGACCCTGACGCGGCACAAACTGCTCGGCTGCACGCGAGAGCACGCCCTGCTCCGAAAAAACCTGCCGCACCTGATCGAGCATCAGCCAGGCACTTTCGGCGTTGGGGCAGGCGTCATTCGGGGTGCGGTGGTGCGTCGTTGCAGCGGGTTCAGATCGGGTTCCAAGAATAAAGCCTAGCGCCGTCGCCGGCGCGCCTCTTCACTGGATAATACGTGCTTTCAACGCACTGCAGTGAGTGCACAACGCGGCAGCGAATATTTCATGTCCATCGGCTACCGCCTTAGCGCCTCCACCGGAATCCACAAGGGGGACCGTGACTACCAGCAAGACCAGGTCGCGCTGATCGCCCACCCGCACGTCAATGGCTGCGTGCTGGGCATCGTGGCCGACGGCATGGGTGGACTCAGCGGTGGTCGCAAGGCCTCGAACCAGGTCATGATGACGGCGCGGCAGTTGTTCGAGCGCTACGACCCGGCGACCGACGACGCCACCAGCCTGCTCAAGCAACTGGTGCTGGAAGCCCACGTGGTCATCAAGCTCATCGCGGTCTCCACCGAGGAGCACCCGCACAGCACGATCGCGGCCTTTCTCATCAACCCCGGCGGGGACTGCCACTGGGCCCACAGCGGAGACTCACGCATCTACCACTTCAGCGCGGGCAAGTTGATGAAACGCACGCTGGACCATTCGCTGGTGCAAAAGATGGTGGACCGGGGCGAAATCACAGAAGAAGAAGCCAACAACCATCCCAAGGCCAACATCCTCACCGGCTGCGCCGGCTCGGCCGACGACCCACCGGTACAGACCCACCTGATCACGCAGATCGTGCCCGGCTCCGCCCTGCTCGCCTGCAGCGATGGCGTCTGGCATTATTTCAATGACCGGGAACTGGCCTCGGTGTTGACCACGCTGTCGGCGCGCGATGCGTCGGAATTTCTTATCTCCAAGGCACGCTCGCGTGCCCACGGCCACGGCGACAACCTGTCGCTGATCGTGATCAAGTTCGACCCACTGTAGTTCGCGCCCCGCCCTTGGCGCGAAAGAATCAGGCGTTCATGACGGCGCGCCGTGCGCGGCCGTGGCATCCAGCTCAGGGCGGATCGGGCAGGGGTTTGGCGGGGGCTTTGGTCTGGCGGCGCAACAGCAGCTCGGCCCGATGTTTTTCTGCGGCGGCTTTTTTCTCCTGGAAGGCGCGCGCATTCTTCGCCGCCAGGTCGGCCTGCGCCGCCTGAGCGGCCTCACTGGTGACACGCTTTGCAAGTTTTTTCTCCTGCTGCTGCGCGCGCTGCTGCGCTGCCAAGTCGCCTTGCTGTTGCGCTTCTTGCTTCGCCAGCGACTTGCGTTGCAGGCGCTCGGCGGCCGATTCCTGCGCTGCGGACGAACCGGGTGAAGTGGACTCCGATTTCTGTTGCGTGAGTTCGCCCTGCTGCTCGGCCAAGCGCAGGCGTTCGGTCTCGTTCAATTCAAGTTCCCGACGGCGCAATTCAGCCAGGGTTTGGCGGCGCTTCGCCTTGACGGCGACCAGGCAATCGTTCACGAGGAATTGGCTTGCGCAGTCCTTCTCCTGCTGCGCATAGCGCGCCAGGTCCAGCTGGCGCTGAGCCGCGATGCGCGAGCGCTCCAGTCGCGTTGCCGTGGCGGCGGGACTCTGCGCCAGGGCCAGGCTCCAGGCCAGCCCCAGCGCGGCGGCCAGGACCCAGCGCTTCATGTGATTTGCGTGTCCACCACGCGCCGCTGCTGGGCCAGATACTGCGCCGACTGCATTTCGTGCAAACGCGACACCGTTCGAGGAAATTCATGTGCCAGTGGTCCCTCCGTGTAGAGCGCCTCGGGCGGCACCGCCGCCGAGACGATGAGCTTGACGCGGCGGTCATAGAGCACGTCCACCAGCAAGGTGAAGCGCCGCGCCTCCGAGGCCATGCGCACCGGCATGACGGGCACGTCGCTGAGCAACACCGTGTGAAACTGCGTTGCCAGCTCCAGATAATCGTTCTGCGAGCGCGGTCCACCGCACAGGGTCTTGAAATCGAACCAGACGACGCCGCCGGCGCGACGCCGGGCGCGGATCTCGCGCGCCTCGATCTGCAACAGCGCCGGCTCATCGTGGCATTCGGCCAGGCGCTCGAAAGCAAGCGTCATCTCCGCGTCGGCCTGAGGCCCCAGGGGACAGTGGTAGAGCTTGAGCTGCTCGAAGGTGAGGCGCCGGTAATCGGTGCCGTTGTCCACGTTCACCACCTCCATCGTGTTCTTTAGCAGCTCGATGGCGGGCAGGATGCGGCTACGGTGCAGCCCACCCGGATACAGATCATCCGGCGCGAAATTGGAGGTCGTGACAAAGCCCACGCCGTTCGCAAACAGGGCATCGAGCAAACGGTGCAGGATCATCGCGTCGGTGATATCGGCCACGTGGAATTCATCAAAGCAGATCAGCTTGTAGCGCTTGGCGATACGCTTCCCCAGTTCGTCCAGCGGGTTCACCGTGCCCTGCAGATCGTGCAGTTCGCGGTGCACCTCGCGCATGAATTCGTGAAAGTGCAGCCGCGTTTTTCGCCTCAGGGGCACCGCGCTGAAAAAGCAATCCATCAGAAAACTTTTGCCCCGGCCCACGCCACCATACAGGTAGACGCCGCGCGGAATGTCGGGCCGGTTGATGAGCTTCTTCAGCGCATTGGCGCGCTGCACCTTGTACAGCGCCCACTCCGAGGCACAACGCTCCAGCGCCTGCACCGCACGCAACTGCGCCGGGTCACTGGCGTAACCGCGACTGTCGAGTTCCGCCTGATACGCGGCCTGCACCCGCACGTTCAACTCAGAAGTTCAGGGCACGCTTGTCCACCGCCAGCGCCGCTTCCTTGGTCGCCTCGGACAGC
Source organism: uncultured beta proteobacterium (assembly GCA_903844215.1). GTDB lineage: Bacteria > Pseudomonadota > Gammaproteobacteria > Burkholderiales > Burkholderiaceae_C > CAIKVZ01. The sequence goes on from CAIMSP010000017.1 coordinate 43,932, forward strand.
GAAGGGTGGGCGTGGCAGATGCGCGCGATATCTTCGCTGCTGGCGCGAAACTCCATCGCCACCACGGCCTCGGCAATCAACTCGCTCGCCATCGGACCGACGATGTGCACGCCCAGGATTTCATCGGTGGCGGCATCGGCCAGGAACTTGACCATGCCGGTGGTGTCGCCCAGCGCCCGCGCCCGGCCGTTGGCGAGGAACGGAAAAGTGCCCGCCTTGTAGGCTCGACCAGCGGCCTTGAGCTGCTGCTCGGTCTGACCGACCCAGGCGATCTCGGGGCTGGTGTAGATCACCCAGGGCACGGTGTTGAAGTTGACGTGCCCGTGCTGACCGGCGATGCGCTCAGCCACCGCCACACCCTCTTCTTCTGCCTTGTGCGCCAGCATCGGGCCGCGCACCACATCGCCCACGGCCCAGACGCCGGGCAAATTGGTTTTGCAGTCGTCGTCCACCACGACCAGGCCACGCTCGTCCAGCTTCAGGCCCACGGCTTCGGCGTTCAAGCCCTCGGTATTGGCCAGTCGGCCGATGGAGATGATGAGCTTGTCCACGTCCAGTGTCTGCGCTTCGCCCTTGGCGTTTTCATAGGCGACCGACAGGCCCTTCTTGCTCACCTTGATCGCGCCCACCTTGACACCGAGTTCGAGCTTCAGGCCCTGCTTGGTGAAGGCCTTGTGCGCCTCTTTCGCGATCTGTTCGTCCACCGCGCCCAGGAAGGTCGGCAGGCCCTCGAGAATCGTCACCTCTGAGCCGAGGCGACGCCAGACCGAACCCATCTCCAAGCCGATCACGCCCGAGCCGATCAGGCCCAGCTTCTTCGGCACCGCGGCGATGCGCAACGCGCCATCGTTGGAGAGGATGTTCTCCTCGTCGAACGGCGTTCCCGGCAAGGCACGCGCCCTGGAGCCGGTGGCGACGATGACGTGCTTGGCCGTGAGTGACTCCTGCGTCGCACCGTTCACCAGGATTTCGTAGCCACCTTCCACCGCCTTGGCAAACGAGCCACGACCGTGAAAGAACGCGACCTTGTTCTTCTTGAACAGGTACAGGATGCCGTCGTTGTTCTGCTTCACCACCAGGTCCTTGCGCGCGACCATCGTGGCCACGTCCATGCTCAGCCCTTTCACCGCGATGCCGTGATCGGCAAAGTGGTGGCTGGCCTGGTCAAAGTGCTCGCTCGATTGCAGCAGCGCCTTGGACGGGATGCAGCCCACGTTGGTGCAGGTGCCGCCAGGCGCGGGGCCACCCAAGGCGTTCTTCCACTCGTCAATGCAGGCCACCTTGAAGCCCAGTTGCGCCGCGCGTATGGCCGCGATATAGCCGCCGGGACCGGCGCCGATGACGATGACGTCGAATTGTTTGCTCATAAAAATTCCCTCTTCTTAAGTTGATATTCAGAGGTCCAGCAAGAAGCGATCTGCTCCAAACGCGCATAGAACCTCTTCAAAAGCATCGGCGACAGACTTGAGTGCAGCCTGGGTCAGTTCTACCTGCCAGGAAGCATGTAAAGTGATTTCACCTAACTGGACCGTTTGAGGCATAAAACCCAAGTTATGAACTAATGCATTTCGAACCTGAAAGGCAGACGCGCAGATTTCCCAGACTGAATCCGGTGGCAACTTCGAGATTCGCGGATAAAACAACTTTGCTTGGTCAGTTGTCAGATACGTCTCAAAAAAACGCTGGACTCTTGGAATGTCTGCTTCATCCTGCTGCCACCTCTTTGAAACCACGCGCCTAGCCGCCGAAAGCCTACTGCTAGGAACAAGAATCTGCGACGACAACCCCAGATCGGGACTTTCATCAAGCAAGTAGAGAGCAAGAGCAACTGCCTTCAAGCAATTTTCAAAGGCCACGCAGTAGCCCACAAGAGCTTCACGCCAAATTGGATGTCCTCCATCCTCTCGAATCCAGTCAATATATTGGCGCGCGCTTACTGCATATGTCTCCACGGCCCTGACATGATGCTCATCCTCGACGGACAGCTTCCTTCGCCCATCGATACCAGGGCGACTTCTAGAAAGATAAGCTTTCACAGCGGTGGCTTCATCCTTGAAGCCACCAATAAGAAGCACCTTGGTCCGTGTAGAAAGCAGGGTCTTTGCAAACTGCAAATGCGCCTGCTCAATTACGAACTCAAGAGTTACCTGCTCTTGAGTTGGTCGATCATCCATTACGTACTTAGATGTCGAAAAGTAAGCGTGCCGGATCTTCCAGCGCTTCCTTCATCGCCACCAGCCCCAGCACGGCTTCGCGGCCGTCGATGATGCGGTGGTCGTAGCTCATGGCCAGGTAGTTGATGGGGCGCACCACCACCTGCCCGTTCTCCACCACGGCCCGGTCCTTGGTCGCGTGCACGCCCAGGATGGCAGACTGCGGCGGGTTGATGATGGGGGTGGAGAGCATGGAGCCGAAGGTGCCACCATTGCTGATGGAGAAAGTGCCGCCGGTCATCTCTTCCATGCCGAGCTTGCCGTCGCGCGCCTTGGCGCCGTACTCGGCGATCTTCTTTTCGATCTCGGCAAAGCTCATCTGATCGGCGTTGCGCAGAATCGGCACCACCAGACCGCGGGGTGAACCCACGGCGATGCCGATGTCGAAGTAGCCGTGGTACACGATGTCCGTGCCATCGACCGAGGCGTTGAGCATCGGGAACTTCTTCAAGGCATGCACCGCCGCCTTGACGAAGAAGCTCATGAAGCCGATCTTCACGCCGTGCTCCTTCTCGAACTTGTCCTGGAAGCGCTTGCGCATTTCCATCACCGGCGCCATGTTCACTTCATTGAAGGTGGTGAGGATGGCGTTGGTGGACTGCGACTGCAGCAGACGCTCGGCCACACGCGCGCGCAAACGGCTCATGGGGACGCGCTGTTCCGGGCGCTCGCCCAGATCGACTTTGGGAGCCGCCACCTGCGGCAGGGACTTGGTCGGTGCGCCGGTGGGAATGGCCACGGCTGCGGGCTTGGCCGCAGGTGCCGCCAGGGCGCCCAGCACATCGCCCTTGAGCACGCGACCGTCCTTGCCGCTGCCGGCGACCGAGCCGCTGGCCAGGGCGTTGTCGGCCATGAGCTTGGCCGCAGCGGGCATGGCCACCGCGGACTTCGACGTTGCGACGGGCGCTGGCGCCACGGCGGCCGCCACGGCGGCCGGCGCTGGCACAGCGGCACCGGCCTTGCCTTCGGTGTCGATGCGGGCGATGAGTTGCTCGGCGGCGACGGTGGCGCCGTCGCCCACCAGCAGTTCGACGATCACGCCGGCGGCCGGTGCCGGCACTTCCAGCACCACCTTGTCGGTTTCCACGTCGATCAGGATTTCGTCGATGGCGACGGACTCGCCCACTTTTTTCTTCCACTGCAACAGCGTGGCTTCTGCCACGGATTCCGACAACTGCGGTACTTTAACTTCGATGATGGCCATGAATTTATCTCCAATTTATTTAGTCAGCACAAAGCCCTTGAGCTTGGTGAACGCGCCGTCAACCAGCGCCTTTTGTTGTTCCTGATGCAGGTGCGAATAACCCACGGCCGGCGAGGCCGATGCGGCGCGACCGGAGTAGCCCAGCTTCTGGCCTTCGACCATGTTCTCGTGCAGGTGGTGTTGCACGAAGAACCAGGCGCCCTGGTTCTGCGGCTCGTCCTGGCACCAGACCACTTCCGTGACGTTCGGGTACTTCTTGAGCTCGGCGGCAAAGGCCTTGTGCGGGAACGGATAGAGCTGCTCGACGCGGATCAGCACCGTGTCGTCCGCACCCTTTTCTTCGCGGTGCTTGACCAGGTCGTAATACACCTTGCCCGAGCAGGCCACCAGGCGCTTGACCTTGTCGGACTTCTTGATGACCGCTTCCTTGTTCTCCGGAATGATGGTCTGGAAGCTGCCGCGCGTGAACTCGGCCAGCGGCGACGCGGCGTCCTTGTTGCGCAGCAGCGACTTGGGCGTCATGATCACCAGCGGCTTGCGCAGGTTGCGCACCATCTGGCGGCGCAACACGTGGAAGATCTGGCTCGCGGTGGTGGGTTGCACCACCTGCATGTTGGTGTCGGCGGCGAGCTGCATGAAGCGTTCCAGGCGCGCCGAGCTGTGCTCCGGCCCCTGGCCTTCGTAGCCGTGCGGCAGCATCATCGTGATGCCGTTGACGCGGCCCCACTTGACTTCGCCCGAAGCGATGAACTGGTCGATCACGACCTGGGCGCCGTTGACGAAATCGCCGAACTGCGCTTCCCAGATCACCAGGGTGTTGGGGTCGTTGGACGCGTAGCCGTATTCGAACGCCAGCACCGCCTCCTCCGACAGGATCGAGTCGATCACGACAAAGGGCGCCTGACCATCGGCCACGTTCTGCAGCGGCGTGTAGGTGCCCACGTCCCACTTTTCGCGGTTCTGGTCATGGATCACCGCGTGGCGGTGCGTGAAGGTGCCGCGTCCGCAGTCTTCGCCCGACAGGCGCACCGGATAGCCGCTGGCCACCAGCGAAGCGAACGCCATGTGCTCGCCCATGCCCCAGTCCACCAGCGTGTCGCCGCGACCCATGGCGGCGCGGTCGGCATAGACCTTCTTCACCAGTTGGTGCGGTGTCACGCTCTCGGGGATGGTGGTGAGCTTTTGCGCCAGGCGCTTCCACTCGGCCATGGGGATCGCGGTGTCGCCCGCGTCGGTCCACTTCTTGTTCAGGAACGGCGTCCAATCGACGGCGAACTTGCTCTTGAAGTTGGTCAGCACCGGGTCGAAGGTGTTGCGTCCGGCGTCCAGCGCGGCGCGCATGGCCTTGACCATGTCGTCGCCCAGCGTGGCGCCAAATCCCTGGGCCGTGAGCTTGTCGGCATAGATGCGGCGCGTTCCCGGATGCGCGGCGATCTTCTTGTACATCAGCGGCTGCGTCAGCGCCGGCGTGTCCTGCTCGTTGTGGCCGAGCTTGCGGAAACAGATGATGTCCACGACCACGTCCTTGTGGAATTCCGAGCGGTATTCCAGCGCCAGTTGCGTGGCCAGCACGACCGCCTCGGGGTCGTCGCCGTTCACGTGCAGCACCGGCGCTTCGATCATCTTCACCACGTCCGTGCAATACAGCGTGGAGCGGCTGTCGCGCGGATCGCTGGTGGTGAAGCCGATCTGGTTGTTGATGACGATGTGCACCGTGCCGCCGGTGGAGTAGCCGCGCGTTTCGGCCAGCGCCAGGGTCTCCATCACCACGCCTTGACCGGCGAAGGCCGCGTCGCCGTGCACCAGCACCGGCAACACCTGCAAGCCCTGCGGGTCAGCGCGTCGATCCATGCGCGCGCGCACCGAACCTTCCACCACCGGATTGACGATTTCCAGATGCGAGGGGTTGAAGGCCAGCGTCAGGTGCACCGGGCCGCCGGGCGTGGTCACGTCCGAGCTGAAACCCTGGTGGTATTTGACGTCGCCGCTGGGCAGGTCTTCGGGCGCGGTGTGGTCGAACTCGGCGAACAGGTCCGCAGGCATCTTGCCCAGCGAATTCACCAGCACGTTGAGGCGGCCCCGGTGCGCCATGGCAATGACGATTTCCTGGATGCCCTTCAAACCACCTTGCTGGATCAGCTCGTCCATGCAAGCGATGAAGCTCTCGCCACCTTCGAGCGAGAAGCGCTTTTGCCCGACGTACTTGGTGTGCAGGAACCGCTCCAAGCCTTCGGCGGCGGTGATGCGGTCCAGGATGTGCAGTTTCTTTTCCGCCGAGAAGCTGGGCTTGCTGCGAATCGCTTCGAGCTTTTGCTGCCACCAGCGCTTCTGGTTCTGGTCCGTGATGTACATGTACTCGGCGCCCAGCGTGCCGCAGTAGGTTTCACGCAGCGCATTCATGAGCTCGCGCAGGCTCATGCTTTCCTTGCCGAAGAAGGTGTTGCTGGTGTTGAACACGGCTTCCTGATCGGCGTCGCTGAAGCCGTAGAACGAGGGCTCGAGTTCGGGAATTTTTGCGCGCTCGGTGCGCTTGAGCGGATCCAGATCGGCCCAGCGTGCACCGACGTTGCGGTAGGCGGCAATCAGCTGCTGCACCGCCGTGCGCTTGCGCCCCATTTCGGCGTCGGC
>CAIMSP010000018.1 GCA_903844215.1 uncultured beta proteobacterium
CGGCGGCAACGGCGACGACACCCTGACCTTCACCGCTTATGACGCGGCCGTGGACACCATCGACGGTGGCGCCGGCACCGACACCTTGGTGGCAGGCACGGCGGTGGCGAGCTATTGGAATTTCAATATGGGGGTCTCGGCCGTGCAGACCGGCGGCACGATCCAGAACAACTGGGGGACTTCGTTCGCCAACTTCAGCAACATTGAAAACATCACGGCCACCGGCGCCAACAGCCTGTACGTCTATCTGGACAATGGCGACAACGTCATCACCGGCGGCAGTGGCTACGACTATGTGGACTACCGCAACGCGGTGTCCGGCGTGTACGCGAACCTCGACACGGTATCGCACAGCGTCAACGGGCAGACGCTGAATGCGCAGTCCGCCACCGGCGGCGGCGGAAACGACACGCTGATCAATATCGACAGCATTTATTACGGCAGTCAATTCAACGACATTTTGTTTGGGAACTCGGGTAACAACCAGTTCAACGGCGGACAGGGCGCGGACTACATCGACGGCGGCGCCGGTACCGGCGACATGGCGCGCTACGATCAGTTCAACAGCGGCAGCGTGACCGTGTCGTTGATGACGCCGACCCTGAACGCGGCGCTGGGCATTGTCTTCACCGACACCGCCGCCGGCGACACCCTGGTGAACATCGAGCAGCTTCTCGGTTCGGGCTACAACGATTTTCTGTACGGCGGCAGCGGCGCCGATTATCTGCAGGGCAATAGCGGCAACGACATGCTCGAAGGCATGGCCGGGGCGGACTCGCTGGAAGGCGGGGGCACGGGCACCTCGGACACGGCGAGCTACGCGCATGCCGGTCTGCTGGCAGCGGGCTCGGCCACCACCGCCGTCGGCATGGGGGTGACCGCCAACCTGACATCGACCACGTTCAGCAACGGACCGGCCGTGACCGCCTCGGGCGACGCCCAGGGCGACACCTATTCCAATATCTCGAATCTGCTGGGCTCCAACTACGACGACCGCCTGATCGGCAATGCCAGCGCCAACATCCTCAGCGGTGGCACCGGCAACGACATCCTCGAAGGCTTGGGCGGCGCCGATACCTTCCAAGGCGGCACCGGCAGCGACACCGTGAGCTACGAGCACGCCAACTCGGGCGTGGTGGTGGACCTGGGCCAGGTCGGCGTGATCGTTCCGACCGGGGACGCCGCGGGCGACAGCTTCACCAGCATCGAGAACCTCACCGGCTCCAAATGGGATGACCAACTCACCGGCGACGGCAACAACAACGTGATCGACGGCGGCCTGGGAACGAACACGCTGGATGGCGGTGGCGGAATTGACACGGCCAGCTACCTCAACGCCGGCGCGGCGGTCACCATCAACCTGGCGCTGAATACCGTCAGCGGCGGCGGCGGGCGCAGCGACACGCTGGTGAGCATCGAGACGGTCATCGGCTCTAACTTTGCCGACAGCATCACCGGCAGCGGCGGCAACGACTGGATCGACGGTGGCGCAGGCGCCGACAGCATCAATGCGGGCGCCGGTGTGGACACCATCTCCTACGCCAGCTCCAGCGGCTTTGTGACGGTGGTGCTCAACAGCAGCAGCTCCGACGGCAAGGTGCTGAGCAACTTCGAGAACATCTATGGCTCGATCTACGGCGACTCGCTCAAGGGTGACACACTCAACAACGTGATCGAGGGTGGACTGGGCAACGACACGCTCAATGGCGGTGGCGGTGGCGGCACGGACACCGTGAGCTACGCCAATTCCACGGCAGCGGTCGTCGTCAGCCTTCTGGCCAATACCGCCAGCGGCGGCGAGGGCAACGACACGCTGAGCGGCTTTGCCAACATCACTGGCTCGGCCTACGACGACATTCTCACCGGCGACGCCAACAACAACGTGATCGACGGCGGCGCCGGAGCCAACACCTTGATCGGCGGCGCGGGTGCCGACACCTTGATCGGCGGCAGCGGCACGGACACCGCCAGCTATGCGTCGTCGGCTGCGGGCGTGACGGTGAGCCTGGTGCTGGGGGCGAGCAACTCCGGCGGCGACGCGGCCGGCGATGTGCTCACCAGCATACAGAATCTGATCGGCTCGACCTCCAACGACAGCCTCACCGGTGACGGCAACAACAACCTGTTCGACGCCGGACTGGGCAGCAACACCATCAACGGCGGCGCCGGCATCGACACCGTGGATTACAGCGGCGCCAGCTCCCGCATGACCGTGGACCTGTCGACCGGCGGCGTGAATGCCAACGCCTTCGACGGCAGTCGCCACGACACGGTGAGCAATGTCGAGAATATCACCGGCTCGGCCTTTCTTGATGTGCTCACCGGCGACGGCAATGCGAACCTGTTTGAGGGCGGGGCTGGGGCCGACACCCTGATTGGCGGCGTCGGCAGCGACACCGCCAGCTACGCCCACTCGAGCGCGGGCGTCACCGTGAGCCTGGTGGTCGGCGCGACCAACACCGGCGGCGACGCGGCCGGCGATGTGCTGACCCAGTTTGAGAACCTCACCGGCTCGGCCTTGGATGACACCCTGACCGGTGACGCCAACGCCAATATTCTGAATGGCGGTGGCTCGGGCAACGACGTGTTGATCGGCGGCGGCGGCGCCGATCAACTCATCGGCGGCACCGGCATCACGACCGCGTCCTATGCCACGGCGGGTGCGTCGGTCACGGCCAATCTCAGCACCGGCAGCGGCACTTTGGGCGACGCCAATGGCGACACCTATTCCAACATTCAAAATCTCACCGGCTCGAACTCGGGCGTCGGCGACACGCTCACGGGTGACGCCAACAACAACGTGCTGGTCGGTGGCGCGGGCAACGATACGATGTCTGGGCTTGACGGCAACGACGTGTTGGATGTGCGCTCCGGGCGCGACGCGGCTTACGGCGGCAACGGCGACGACAGCTTCCTGGTGGACGCGAATGTGGCGAATCTGCCCACGTTGGTGCAGGGCGATGGGAACACGCCTTCGCTCAATGGTGGCGGCGACAGCATCGTGCTCTCGGGTCTGACGGCGGGCGCCTACTCGCTCACGGCGCTGGCCAACGTGACCAATTCCATGGACATCCTGAACATCAAGGGCGATGGCGTGAGCACGGCGCTGGGCATTTCCAGCCTGGATGTGCGCAGTTTCGTGGACGGCGGCAATGGCTCGCAAATGTGGATCAAGGCGGATTCGGGCGACAGCATCAACCTGAATCTGGCGGCCGGTGAAACCCAGCAAATGTTTGCCGTGACCGGTGGCTACGACTACGTGATCTTCAACAGTCTGGGGCAGCAAGTGGCGGAAATCCATTGGCAAAGCGGTGGTTGATTCGGCTGCCGCAACCCCTAGCCCGAGCCATGCCACGATGACCCATCCAGCCACCGCGCAGGCCGAGAAGATGGCGGACAAGGGCATGGACCGGGCGGCGCTGTTGAGTGCCGTGCAAGGTCTGTGCGCGGCCGACCGGCGCGCGGCTTCCAAGCTGCGCCGGGTCGTGGGGCAACTGGCGCTGCGAACCGACAACTGGCCATCCCAGGTGCGCCGTTTGCAGCGCGCCGGGTGGTCCGCGAGCCACGGCGAAGCGGCCTTGCGCGAGATTCTGGAATTGCCCGGCGACCTCGCCTTGCTGCGCCTGTTTGGCGGCGGTTTCTTGCTGCTGCAGCGCGCCCAGCAGCGCTGGCAGACGCTCGATGACCAGGGCGAGCCGCTGGCCGACGTGCCGGATTCGGCCGGCGACGCCCTGACCGAGGCCGTGGTGTTGCGCATGCCGCGCACGCCGGCCAAGTCGGGTGCCTTCACCTCGCTGGCGGCACTCTGGCCGGCGCTGCGCGCCGCCTGGGCCGAGGTCGGTCTGGCCAGTCTGTTCGTGAACACCGGGCAGTTGTTGCTGCCGCTGTTTTCCATGCTGGTGTACGACAAGGTCGTGAACAACGGCGTGTTCGAGACCCTGTGGGCGCTGACGCTGGGCATGCTGATCTACATCGCCACCGACACCGGCATGCGCCTGGTGCGCTCCTGGTCGGCCGAGCGCATGGCCGAGGACCTGACCCGTCGCGGCGACGAATCCCTGTGGCACAGGCTGGTGGCGCAGACCGATTTGGCCGGTGGCTTTGCGCGCTTTCTCTCGAATTACCGCGATCTGGCCGTGGCCCGCGATTTTGTCTCTTCGTCTTACTTGCTGGCGCTGGTCGATCTGCCTTTTTTACTGCTCTATTTGCTGGCCGTGGGCTTGATTGCCTGGCCGGCCGCCATCGTTGCCACGCTGCTGGTGCTGCTCTACGCCGGCATCGGCTATGCGTTGCAGGGCCGCAGCACGCGGCTGGGCAAGGAAGCGGAGCAGCAAAGCACGCGCAAGCTGACCTTCATGAGCGAGGTCCTGAGCACGCTCGATGTGGTGCGCACGGTGCCCGGTGCCGCGGTCTTTCTGCGCCGCTGGCGCGACCTCAGCGCCGCGTCCGCCAGCATCGACGGCGAGCGCCGCGCGGCAGCGAGCCACTCCAGCGCTCTGGCTGCAGGCATGATGAGCTTGAGCACGGTCACCATGCTCACCGTCGGCGCCTATCTGATCGACGCGCACGCCCTGAGCGTGGGCGGACTGATCGCCTGCAACCTGCTGACTGCACGCGCCATGGGACTGGTCACCTCGGCCTTCATGGTGCTGGGAAAATGGCAGGATTTCCAGCGTGCCGCCGTGCGCATGGAAAGCAGTCTGAGCCCGGCGCCCGAGCGCGAACTGACCTCGCGCTCCAGCATTGGCGGCCATATTTCCGTGCTCAAGCTGAGCAAGCGCTACCCCGAGCGCCCGATTGCGCTGGACGCCGTGTCGCTGACGATTGTTCCGGGCGAGCGCATCGGCCTGCTGGGCCGCCCCGGTGCGGGCAAGACCACCTTGCTGCGTTGCATCGCCGGCTTGTGCACGCCCGATTCGGGGCAAATCCTGATCGACGGCCTGGCGCTGGAAGATATTTCGCGGCGTGACCGCACGCGCTGGCTGGCATGGAAGTCGCAGGATCCGGCGCTGTTTCTCGGCACGCTGGAAGACAATCTGCGGGTCTCGGGCAGCGCACCCAACAGCCCACGTTTCGCCCAGGCCTTGTGGGCCTCCGGGCTGGACGATGAATTGAGCAGCGGGCGCATGACCTTGGGCATGCAACTGGACGAGCGCGGGGGCAACCTGTCGGGCGGTCAACGCCAAAAAGTCGCATTGGCGCGGGTGTTTGCCCAGTCCGCCCGGCTGCTGCTGCTGGACGAGCCCACGCTGGGCCTGGACCCGGACAGCGAGCGTCAGTTGGCCGTGCGACTGCCGCAACTGCTGGGTCCGCAGGACGTGCTGATCATGACCAGCCACAGCGCCATCATGCTGGGCTTGACGCAGCGCGTGCTGGCCCTGGATGGCGGGCGCATCGTGGCCGACGGCGATCGCGAAAAGCTGCTGCGCGTGGCTTAGGCGCTCGACTGCGCGGCGCGGGCCGCAGGCGTGACGGCCGCAGCAGCCAGGATCAATTTGAACATGGATGTGCTGCAGCGCCTGTTGCCGAAGTAGCTGCGGGGCTGGGTGACGGCGCCACTACAATGGCGCGGCGAGTTCCCATTCATTCCCCAGCAAAACCCCAAGGATTCAACATGACGACCCCCGTTCGCGCCTCCGAGACCCCATTTCCCGTCGTCGTTGAAGCCGGAAAAGACTACTACTGGTGCTCCTGCGGCCTGAGCAAGTCGCAACCTCTGTGCGACGGTTCGCACAAGGGTGGCAGCTTCGCGCCGGTCAAGTACAGCGCAGCCGAAAGCAAGACCGTTTATTTCTGCGGTTGCAAGGCCAGCGCGAAGCAGGCACTGTGCGACGGCAGCCACAGCAAGGCCGTCTAAAACCAACCCTCACCCCCACCCTCTCCCACCCTCGCCCGCGTGCGGGAGAGGGTGGGGGTGAGGGCGAATCGCCGCCCAAAGTCCGACAGGCCGCTAGGGTTTGGCTGCCAAGCGCAGCGACACGCCTTGCGGCGTCACGTCAATGCTGCTGACGCCGTAGCCCATGAGGCTGGCGCGTCGCAGGTCCTCGGGCTTGAACTGATAGATCAGTTGGTCTTCGAGTTTTTCCTGTGCCAGCATAGGCCCGAGCAGCGCAACGGCTTGTTGCGCCGCCGGCGACAGGCCTTCGATCTGCAGGCTGTCCACGCGCACATTCACCATGCGCAGCGCCTGCGCCTCGGCGTCAAAACGCAGGCCAAAACCCAGGTTCACCGAACCGCGGTAGTCGCGCCCGGCCAAGCGGTCGTGCAGCGACACGTTCAAATGGCTGGCAATGCGGTGCGCGTCGGGTTGCAGCGTCAGCGTCGGCGTGTCCACCGTGAAGACGAACACCTCCAGCAGCTTCTTTTGCAGCGGGAAATGGGCCGCCAGTCGGGATTGCAGCTCGGTTTGGGAAACCGACAGCGTGCGATCCCCCAGCAGTTGGGTGCAGCCCCAGAGCAGGAACAGCGGCAAGGCGAATACAACAACACGACGAAGGAAAAGCATAGTCCAGACCCGGAGCCAAAGAGGCTTGATCATGCCAGAAGCCTCCATCGCCTTGCGCCCCGGCCGACTCAACGCGGCCACAGGGCCTGCATGGCCTGCGTGTAAGCGCGGGCCAGTTCGGGCCAGGACGCGCCCGTCCCAGCGGCCGCACTGACGAGGCCCTGGCGCACGACTTGGCGCCCGGCCACAAACACCTCCTGGCAAGGCGCGCTCGGGCTGGAGAACACCAGCGCGTCCAGTGTCTGCTCTGCGGGCAGGCCGAGCAGCGCCGGTGCTGTGGCGTCGAGCACCAGAAAATCGGCGCGCTGGCCCGCTGCAATCGCACCCAGGGCGAGCCCGCTGGCGCTGCCGCCACCGGCCAGCGCGCCTTCGAACAGCGCTGCGGCCGTGCTGGCGCTGCCGTCATGGGCCGCCACATTGCGCCGACGCTGCGTCAGGCGCAGCGAATATTCGAGCAGGCGCAGCTCTTCGCTCCAGGCGCGCGTGACGTGGCTGTCCGAGCCGATCGACCAGCGCCCGCCCGCGCGCGCATAGCCCGTGTAGTCGAACACGCCGTCGCCCAGATTGGCCTCGGTGCTGGGGCAGATGACGATGGCCGCGCCGCTCGTGCTGACCGCTTGCAACTCGTCGGGCGTGGTGTGCGTGGCGTGCACCAGGTTCCAGCGTGCGTCCAGCGCGACCTGCTGCAGCAGCCATTCGATCGGTCGCTGACCGGTGTGCGCGATGCAGTCTTGCACCTCCTGCGTCTGTTCGGCGATATGGATGTGCACCGGCAGGCCGCCGCTCTGGGCAAAGGCGGCGATCTCGTGCAGCGCGGCGGGCGCCACGGCGCGCAGCGAGTGGATGGCCACGCCGATGTGGATCTGGTCCAGCGCCTGGGTCTGGCGCTGCACGCCTTCGACCAGGCGCATCAGGCGCTCGGGCGTGCAGGCAAACCGGCGCTGGTCTTCGCGCAAGCCGCTGGCGCCAAAACCGGAGCGCATGTACAGCGTGGGCAGCAGCGTCAAACCCATGCCCACGCGCTGCGCCGCACGCACCAGCGCCAGCGACATCTGCAGCGGGTCGGCGGCGCCGGCCACGCCGTGGTGCAGGTAGTGAAACTCGCACACCTGGGTGTAGCCGCCGGCCAGCAGTTCGGCGTAGAGCAAGGCGGCGATCGCCTCCAACTGCTCGGGCGTGATGCGCAGCGCGGCCGAGTACATGCGCTCGCGCCAGCTCCAAAAATCGTCGACGCCGCCGGCCACGCCCTGGCGCTCCGTGAGGCCGGCGATGGCGCGCTGAAACGCGTGGCTGTGCGCGTTCACCAGTCCGGGCAGCACCGGCCCGCTCAGCAGCGTGGCACCGGCCCGTTGCGCCACTGGCGCATCGGCCTGCACGCCGCACCAGCGGCCGGCCGCGTCAACCTGCAGCAGCACGTCGCGCGCCCAGGCACCGTTGATCCAGGCCTGTTCGGCAAAGAAGGTCTTCATCTCATTTTCCATACCGGGCGGCGCAGGCGCCAAGGGCGCTTTGCAGCATGGCCTGGAGCAGCGGCGCGATCGCCCGCGCCCGGGCTGCGTCGTAGGCAAAGGGGGCCACTTCTTGCATGTACAGGTTCTGGCACATTTCCAGTTGCACCGCGTGCACGCGCTGCTCGGGCTGCCCATAGTGGCGCGTGATGTAGCCGCCCTTGAAGCGGCCGTTGAGCACCTGGCTGAACTGCGGCCAGTCCCGGCAGACCTGCTCCAGGGCCTGCGCAATCGAGGGGTCGGCGCTGGCCCCGCTGGCGGTTCCCAGGTTGAGTGCGGGCAAGGTCCCGTCGAACAGCCAGGCAATCTGCGAGCGGATGCTGTGCGCGTCCCACAGCAGGACGTAGCCGTGCAACTGCCGCAGGCGCTGCAGCTCGGCGGCCAGTGCCTCATGGTAGGGACGCCAATAGGCAAGGCGTCGGCGCTCACGCTCGACCGCATCCGGCACGCGGCCGGGAAGGTAGAGCGCGTCCCCGCTGAAGAAGTGGGTCGGGCACAGCTCGGTGTTGGCCGCGCCGGGGTACATGGGCGTGTCGTCGGGCGGTCGATTCAGGTCGATCACGTAGCGCGAGAGCCGCGGCTGCAAGATCGACGCGCCCAGCGCCGGCAAGAAGTCGTAGAGGCGCGGCAGATGCCAGTCCGTGTCTTCCACGTCCAGCGCCCGTGGCGCGTAGTCGGCGCGCAACTCGGTGGGAATGTCGGTGCCGACATGCGGCATGCTGACGAGCAGCGCGCAGCTGCCACGGTGCAATTTGAATGTCATCGGCTCTCACCCTTGAAAATGGTCTGGCGCCAGGGATTGGCGCCCAGCGCATAGGCCAGTTGCGCCGGTCCTTGCAGGTCCCACAGCACGAAGTCGGCGCGCATGCCCGCAGCCAGCACACCCCGATCCTGCAGGCCCAGGGCCTGGGCCGCGTGGCGCGTGACGCCGGCCAGCGCCTCCTCGGGCGTGAGGCGAAACAAGGTGCACGCCATGTTGAGCATCAGCAGCAGCGAGGTGCAGGGCGAGCTGCCCGGATTGCAGTCGCTGGCGATGGCCATGGGCACGCCGTGGCGGCGCAGCAGGGCGACGGGCGGCAGCCGGGTCTCGCGCAGAAAGTAAAAGGCACCGGGCAACAGCACGGCCACGCTGCCGGCATCGGCCATGGCCGCCGCGCCTTCTTCGGACAGCCACTCCAGGTGATCGCAGCTCAGGGCCCCAAAGCGCGCCGCCAGCGCCGCGCCGCCGCAGTCGCTCAACTGTTCGGCATGCAGCTTGAGCGGCAGGCCCAGCGCCTGTGCCGCCGCGAACACGCGCGCCACCTGGGCCGGGCTGAAGGCGATGCGCTCGCAAAAGGCGTCCACTGCGTCCACCAGGCCTTCGGCGTGCAACTGTGCCAGCATGGTCAGCACCTCGTCCACGTAGTCGTCGGCGCGACCGGCGAATTCTGGCGGCAGGGCGTGCGCTCCGAGGAAGGTGGTGCGCACGTCCAGCGCCTGCTCCCGCCCCAGGCTGCGTGCGACTTGCAGCAGCTTGCGCTCGTGCTCCAGTGCCAGGCCATAGCCGGACTTGATCTCCAGCGTGGTCACGCCCTCGCTCAGGAACTGGCGCAGGCGCACCCGGCTTTGGGCCTGGAGTTCGGCCGCGCTGGCCGCGCGCGTGGCGCGCACGGTGGAGGCAATGCCGCCGCCTTGGCGCGCGATCTCTTCGTAGCTGGCGCCACCCAGCCTGGCCTCGAATTCGTTGGCGCGGTCGCCGCCGTAGACCAGGTGCGTGTGGCAGTCGATCAGGCCCGGCGTGATCAGGGCGCCGTGCGCGTCGATGCGCTGCGCGCAGGCCGCCTCCAGTTCCCTGGGCAGGTCGGCGCGCGGCCCGACCCAGCGCAGCCGTTCGCCCTCCACCACCAGCGCCGCGTCCTCGATCAGGCCGTAGGGTCGGGGCCCGTCGGCGGCCATGGTTGCCACGCGGCAGCCGGTCCACAGCTTGAGCGTCATGGTTCGATTTCCATCCACAGGGCGTTGCTGGCCTGCACCTGCACCTGGCTGCCGGCCGGGAGCTCGCGCCAGGCCAGGCTGTGCGCCGCGACCCCGGTGGACTGCGCGCCCAGGCCCAGCGTGGCGCTGGCGTCAACGGCATAGAGCGCGACGCTGGTGCGGCGCTCGAGGACGTGGCTGCTGGCTCCGGACAGGCGCTGCATGCGCGCCACCCCAGCGCCGCGCAGCATCAGGTTGAAGTCCTGCGTGGCGCCAGCGAGCAAGTCACATTCCACACCGGCCGCGCCATCGAAGGCGAAGGGCGCACTGTGCCGGTCGAGCTCGTGCGTGGCGCCGTCCAGCGTCAGCCGCACGCCCGCGCCGGCGAGCACGGCGAACCAGCGCTGCACGCCGTCAAAGCGCGAAAACGGGCCGCTGCGCGTCACCTCGGCCACCGACAGGCGCCAGCGCCAGTGCTGCGCATCGGGCCAGGCGGCCAGCTCGCGCGTCACGCCCCCGCCATTGCGCCAGGGGCTGGGGGGCGTCTGCGCCAGGCTGACGATGTGCCAGCTCACAGTTGGAATTTCCCGCTGAAGCTGTAGCGCGTGCCGGGATACACCAGCCGCACCCAACTGGCCACGTGCGCGCCGCTGACGGTGCTGCGGGTCATGACCAGGCAGGGGTCGCTGGCCTGGATCCCCAGGCATTGGGCTTCGTGCGCGCTGGGCAGGCTGGCCTCGATCGAATAGCTGGCTTCGGTCAGCGGCGCGTGCTCCAGCAGATAGCGCGTGGGGGTGGTGCTGCTGAAGTCGGCGCTCAGGTACTTCGGCGCTGCGGCCGGATTCACGTAGCGATCTTCGATCTGAATGGCCACGCCGTCCTCGTGGTGCACCAGCACCGAGTGGAATACCTTGGCGCCCTGGCGCAGCTTGAAGGTCTGCGCCAGCGCCAGGTTGGCGCGCACGGTCTCCAGCCGGTCCAGGTGCACGCTGTGCTCGTGGCCGCGCTCCAGCACCTCTTCGTGAATGTCGCGTATCGCCAGCGTGCTCGAGATCCGGTGCAGCTGCGCCACGACCGTGCCCGAGCCCTGTATCCGGGTCACCAGGCCTTCCACCGCCAGCTCCTTCACCGCGCGGTTGATGGTCATGCGGCTCAAGCCGAACTGCTGCTGCAAAGCCGCTTCGCTCGGCACGGCATCGCCGGGGCGCCAGTGGCCGCAGCTGATCTGGGTTTTGACAAAGGCCTTGACCTGTTCGTAGGCCGGCAAAGGGTTGAGGGTCAGGCGGGGCATGGGGTGGGATTATTCATAGATCTGGGAGTCACTGCTCGAATCTCCAAGTGTGTGTGGTCTGTGTGCAAACGCGCCGACAAAGACATCAGTGACAGAAAAATCCAAGGCTATGCGCCTGAATGCAGGCCCAGATAGGCCGCCGTCAGGCTCGGGTCATTGCGCGCATCGGCGGCGCAACCGCGCCACACGGTGGCGCCGGACTCGAGCACGCAGACGTCGTCCGCAGCGGCCAGCGCGCGCTCGGTATTTTGCTCGACCAGCAGCACCGTCATGCCCTCGCTGCGCAGCAGTTTCAAGGCCTGGTAGCACTGGTCGATCACCTTGGGCATGAGACCCAGCGACAGCTCGTCGATCATGATTAGCTTGGGGCGCGTCATCAAGGCCCTCCCTATCGCCAGCATTTGCTGTTCGCCACCCGACAGATTCCCCGCCAGTGAGCTCAGGCGTTCGCCCAAGCGCGGAAACAGGGCAAGCACGCGCTCGCGGTCCTGGGCGTAGCCCTTGACAGGATGAATCATGCCGCCCACGCGCAGGTTGTCCTCCACCGACAAATCCTTGAACAAGCGCCGTCCTTCGGGCGAAATGGCGATGCCCTCGCGCACCCGTTGCGTCGCCGGCATGGCACTGATGTCGTGGCCTGCAAACAGGATTTGTCCAGCTTGTAGTTCGCCGTGGCCGGCGATGCACATCAGTGTGGACGACTTACCCGCGCCGTTGGCACCCAGTAGGGCGGTGATGGTGCCGGGGCGCAGCCGCAGCGAGAGTTCGTGCACGGCGCTGAACGCGCCATAGCCGCAGCAGATGTTCTTGAGCTCAAGCATGTCGCGCCTCCTTGGCCTGGGCGCCGCCGAGCACGTCGCCACCGAGGTACGCGGCCTGCACCAGCGGATCGTTCATCACGCGGCGCGGTTCACCGTCGCCGATCTTCCGTCCGTTCTCCAGCACCACCAGGCGTTGGCACAGGCGCATGACTTCGCCCAGGTTGTGCTCGATCAGCACGATTGTCATGCCGCTGCGATGGATGTCGGCAATGGTGTTGGCGAAGGACTTCGCCTCCTTGGTGTTGAGCCCGGCCAGCGGTTCGTCCAGCAGGAATAATTCGGGCTGCAAAGCCAGGGCACGCGCCAGTTCCAGGCGCTTCAGAATGCCCAGGGGTTGCGTTCCCGGTAGCTGATGCGCGCACTCGGCAATACCCACACGTTCCAGCATCTGCATGGCGATCGCCCGCTCGGCGCTGCTGTCGACGTGCAGCAAGGAGCGAAGCGGCGTCACGGTCTTGTGAAAGCCTGCGGCCAGACTCACGTTCTCCAGCAGCGTCATGTCGCGCAGCGGTTTAACCAACTGTTGGGACAGCGACATGCCGCGGCGCACGCGCTGGTCGATCGATAAATGCACCAGTGCCTGACCGTGCAAGTACACCTCGCCCTCGGTGGCCCGGACCACGCCGGTGATGGCACGCAGCAAGGTGGTCTTGCCGGCGCCGTTAGGACCGATCAGGCCCAGCAGTTCGCCCGGCTGCACGCTGAACGACACCTGGTCCACCGCCGTCAGTCCGCCAAAGCGCACGGTCACGTTTTCGACGCGCAGCAGCCCCTGGCTTGCAGGGCCGCTCATGCTCGATCTCCTTTGACTTTGGCGGTCCAGCGCGCGGCCAATCCGGCCAGGCCGTGTGGAGAGAAACGCATCATGGCGAACAGCAAAGCGCCGTAGACCAGCAATTTGTAGTCGCCAATGAACTGAAACCAGCCCGGCAGGGCCGAGAGCACGGCCGCCGCGATGGTGACCCAGAATACCGAGCCGATGCCACCCACCACCACCATCGACAACACCGTGACCGACTCGACAAAACCAAAGCTGTCGGGGCCGATGAACTTGAGGTTTTGCGCGTACATGGCACCGGCCGCACCGGCCAGGGCCGTGCCGATGGCAAAGGCCGCCAGCTTGTAGCGTGGCACATCGATGCCGAGCACGCGCATGGTGTCCTCATCCTGCGCGATGCCGTTGAACACGCGCCCCATCCAGCAGCGCTGGATGTACAGACTCAAGCCCGCCGTCAGCGCAGCCAGCGCCAGCGACGCCAGCATGAAGCCGGTCTTGCCCAGGCCAGAAGCGGGGAAGCCGGTGATGCCCATCTCGCCTCCCATCCACTCCTGCTGGCGCACGACGCCGATGAAAATGAAACCCACGCCCATGGTGGTGATGGCCAAAAAGTCGGCTCGGACGCGCAGGCTGGCCAGTCCCACCAACAGGCCTAGGAGTCCCGCCATCAACATGGAAAACGGCAGCGTCAAGAAGAACGGCAGACCGGCCTGACACAGCATGGCCGAGGTGTAGGCGCCCAGCCCCAGAAAGGCCGCGTGCCCCAGGCTGATCTGCCCGCAAAAGCCGGTGATGAGGTTGAGTGACAAGGCAAACATCACGCTGATGCCGATGGTGGTGATGAGCGAAATTTCGTAGTCCATGGTGGGCCCTTCAGCGTTTGGCGAACAGGCCTTGGGGTCGCAGCATCAGCACCACGATCAGAAAGGTGAAGGCAATGGCGTTGCGGTCCAGCAGCTTGCCCAGATAGACGGTGCCAAAGGATTCGACCAGCCCCAGTACCAGCGCTGCCATCAAGGTGCCTGGCACCGAACCGAGTCCGCCCAGCACGATGATTGCCAGGGCCTTGTAGGACGGTACGCTGCCCATGGTGGGCTCCACCAGGTTGTTCAGCAGTGCCACCCAGACACCGGCAAAGCCGGCCAGGGCCGAGCCGATCAAAAAATTCAGATCCCGCACCATCGTCAGGCGAATGCCGAAGGACTCGGCCATCTGCGGGTCGGACACCGTGGCTTGGCACGCCACGCCAATGCGGGTGCGGGTCTGCAACCAGGCCAGCGCACCGATGATGAGCACCGTTCCCAGCATCACCGCCAGTTCGGCCTGCTTGAACTGCAGGCCGCCTAAGAGTTGTACCTGAGCTTGCAGCGGCGGATTGGCAAACGACAAGCCTGACGCACCAAAGACGATGCGAAAACATTCCTCTGCCGCGATGAAAAGCCCGATCGAGGCGATCAGCGCGACGTGGGGCGGTTGCTTCAGGATCGGCAGGTAGGCCAGGCGAAACATGGCAACGCCGCATAGGCCCGACACCGTCATGGCCGCCAGCAAGGTGATCGCCAAATTGCCGGTGGCGTTATAGGCCAGCACACCGACGTAGGCCCCGAGTGTGAACAGGCTGGCATGGGCCACGTGCAGGATGCGCAGCAGTCCATAGACCAAGGTCAGGCCGATCGCGATGAGCGCGTAAATACTTCCCTGCACCAGGCTTTGGGCGACAAGCTCGAGATACAACATGGCGCTGGCGTTGATGGGTTGGCAGGGCGAAGGTTTACTTCGACGCCTTGCTCGGCGGGGCCAGCAGCACGGGGTCCGAGACGATGGAATGGCGGTGGAAGGCCTTGTCCTTCACCACTTGAACCTGCAGGTCTTTCTTCACCTCGTGCAAGTCGTTGAAGGCGAGCTTGCCTATGGGCGCGTCATAGCTGCCGGAGGCGATGGCGTCGCGCAGCGTGGCACCACCCTTGCCGTCGGCCCTGCGCAGTCCGTCGATCAACACCTGCGTGGCGGTGTAGGTCGCCGCGGCGACCATGTCGGCGCCGACGTTGTTGGCCTGGCGGAAATCGCTCAGAAAAGCCCGGGTGACTGGATTCGCCGAATCGCGGTCGAGCGAGGTGGTGATGAGTACGCCCTCGGAGGCGGGTCCGGCGATCTCCATGAATTTTTCCGAGTCGTAGCCCTCTTGGCCGATGATGGTGGCGGTGACGCCGGCGGCACGCAACTGGTTCACCAAGGGGCCTGCGGTATAGAAATAGCCGCTGGCATAAATGACATCGGGGTCCTGGGCTTTGACCTGGGAAATCAGGGCGCCAAACTGGCGGTCCTGCATGCTGTATTCATGCTCGGCCAGGATGTTCAAACCGAACTTGGTGGCGCCTTCCTTGAAGCCTGCGGCCAGGGACTGACCAAAGTCGTTCTTCAGAGTGATGAGCACGACCTTCTTTTTGCCCAGGTTTTGCACCAGCTTGGCGCCGCCACGTCCCTGCACTTCGCCCATGGCGGAGACGCGGAACATGAAGTCGCCCGCGCGCGTGATGTCGGGGTGGATCGCATACGCCACAACGTAGGGCACTTGGGCCGTCTGGAAGATCGATGCGGCGGCCCGCGTGGAGCCCGAGTAGGAGCCGCCCACAGCGCCGACGACCTTGTCCTTTTCCACCAGCTTGGTGGCAGCAGGCACGGCTTCCTTGGGCGACGCCTGGTCGTCATAGATCACGAGCTCGAGCTTCTCCCCCTTGATGCCGCCCTTGGCATTGGCCTGCGCCACCGCCAGCTTGGCGCCGTCGAGCGCGGACTTTCCGTCGGCTGCGGCAAAGCCGGTGAGCGGCACCGTGATGCCGATCTTGACATCGGCGTTGGCTGCGCTGGCGAGCATGGCCAGCCCGAGTGCGGCCAGGGTGGAAGGAATGCGGCTGGAAACTTGCATGGTGAGACTCCTGGTGAAAGCGTCGAAAAAGGCGACGGGTTGACTTCTGAATGGATACAAATTTAG
The DNA here is from genome assembly GCA_903844215.1 of uncultured beta proteobacterium. GTDB lineage: Bacteria > Pseudomonadota > Gammaproteobacteria > Burkholderiales > Burkholderiaceae_C > CAIKVZ01. The sequence goes on from CAIMSP010000018.1 coordinate 15,849, forward strand.
AAATGCTTCTTTAACTTGTATAGACAACTTTATTCGACCAGATTTGGCTTGTCAAGAGCCGATGTTGTTCGAATGCTCAGTGCTTACCCTAGGTTTTGACTCCGCCTGCTCCCGGTCACTTTGAAGTCGGCAGCTGGGAAACGCATGATTCAGCACAAGACGCCGCTCGAGCAAGTCGCGCAGCACGCTCCATCGCAACCCGATGGCCTCGTCATCAAAGATTTTTTACCTAGGGTTTTCCCGCTGTCCAGGAAGTTGTATAGACAACTAAACTATACTGGCAAATCCTTAACCGGCAGACAAATTTCCTCACCCGTTAAACCAAGGACCCAACTCATGCAAACCCCCTTCTCCGACAGCCGCGCCCGCCCGGTGCGCGCACCGCGCGGCAGCGACCTCGCCTGCGCCAACTGGCAGATCGAAGCCGCCTATCGTATGCTGCAAAACAACCTCGATCCCGAGGTCGCCGAGAACCCCGATGAGCTCGTGGTTTATGGCGGCATCGGCAAGGCGGCGCGCAACTGGCCCTGCTATGACGCCATCCTGGACAGCCTGCGAAAGCTCAAGGTGGATGAAACCTTGCTAGTGCAATCGGGCAAGCCCGTGGGCGTGTTTCGCACGCACACGAATGCGCCGCGCGTGCTCATCGCCAACTCCAATCTGGTGCCCAAATGGGCGAACTGGGAGCACTTCAACGAACTCGATCGCGCCGGCCTGATGATGTACGGCCAGATGACGGCCGGCAGTTGGATCTACATCGGTTCGCAAGGCATCGTGCAGGGCACCTACGAGACCTTTGTCGAAGCCGGGCGCCAGCATTTCGGCGGCAGCCTGGCCGGGCGCTGGATCCTCACCGCCGGCCTGGGCGGCATGGGCGGCGCCCAGCCACTGGCGGCGAGCTTTGCCGGCGCCTGTTCGCTCAACATCGAGTGCCAGCAAAGCAGCATCGACTTCCGGCTGCGCACGCGCTACCTGGACCGCCAGGCGGCCAATCTGGACCAGGCGCTGGACATGCTGGCGCAGCACACGGCGGCGCAGGAGGCGGTGTCGATCGGCCTGTGCGCGAACGCCGCCGACGTGGTTCCCGAACTGCTGCGTCGCGCCCAGGCCGGCGGCCTTCGTCCCGACATCGTGACCGATCAGACCTCGGCCCACGACATCATCAACGGCTACCTGCCCTCGGGCTGGAGCGTCGAGCGCTGGCGCGCCGCGCAGCGCGACCCGGCCCAGCACGCCGCGCTCACGCAAGCCGCAGGCGAGTCCTGCGCCACCCATGTGCGCGCCATGCTGGGCTTTCACGCCATGGGCATTCCCACGGTGGACTACGGCAACAACCTGCGCCAGGTGGCCAAGGACTACGGCGTGGCCGAGGCCTTCGACTACCCCGGCTTTGTTCCGGCCTATGTGCGCCCGCTGTTCTGCCGCGGCGTGGGGCCGTTTCGCTGGGTCGCCTTGAGCGGCGACCCCGAAGACATCCGCAAGACCGACGCGAAGATGAAGGAGTTGTTTGCGCACCACGCCGGACTGCTCCGCTGGCTGGACATGGCGAGCCAGCGCATCGCGTTTCAGGGCCTGCCCGCGCGCATCTGCTGGATCGGCCTGGGCGAGCGCCATCTGGCGGGACTGGCCTTCAACCAGATGGTCGCCAGCGGCGAACTCAAGGGACCGATCGTCATCGGCCGCGACCATCTGGACAGCGGCTCGGTGGCGTCACCGAACCGCGAAACCGAAGCCATGAAGGACGGCAGCGACGCGGTGAGCGACTGGCCGCTGCTCAACGCGCTGCTCAACACCGCCAGCGGCGCGACCTGGGTCAGCCTGCACCACGGCGGCGGTGTCGGCATGGGTTACTCCCAGCACTCGGGCGTGGTGATCGTCGCCGACGGCACGCCCGAGGCCGCGCAACGTCTGGAGCGCGTGCTCTGGAACGACCCCGCCACCGGCGTCATGCGCCACGCCGACGCGGGCTATGAGATCGCGGAAAACTGCGCCAAGGAACACGGCTTGAACCTGCCCATGAAGGGATTCTGAGATGTTGATTCAACCCGGCCACTTCACCCTGGAGCAACTCCAGGCCATCCACGCCGGCGTCGAGCCCTTGACGCTGCCCGAATCGAGCCGCGAAGTCATTCGCGCCAGCCAGCGCGTGGTGCAGGCCGCCGCCGACGGCGACGCGCCGGTGTACGGCGTGAACACCGGCTTTGGCAAGCTCGCGAACCAGCGCATCAGCAAGGCGCAACTGGCCACGCTGCAACTCAATCTGATCCGTTCGCACAGCGTGGGCGTGGGTGTGGCGCTGGCCCCCGAGGTCGTGCGCCTGATGCTGGCGCTGAAAGCGGCCAGTCTGGCGCGCGGCCATTCGGGCGTGCGCGAGCTGGTGATCGACACGCTGCTGGCGGTGCACAACGCGGGACTCGTGCCCTACGTCCCGTCGCAGGGGTCGGTGGGCGCCTCCGGCGATCTGGCGCCGCTGGCGCACATGACGCTCGCGCTCATCGGCGAAGGCGACATGCTGCAGGGCGGTGAACGCGTGCCCGCAGCCCAGGCCTTGCAACAGGCCGGCATCACACCGCTGAAGTTGGGTCCGAAAGAGGGGCTGGCGCTGATCAACGGCACGCAGACCTCGACCGCGCTGGCGCTGCACGCGCTGCTCAGCTTTGAGCCGGTGCTCGAAGCCGCGCTGGTGATCGGCGCGCTCACGGTGGACGCGGCGCGCGGCAGCGACGGCCCCTTCGATCCGCGCATCCATGAACTGCGCGGCCAGCCCGGACAGATCGCCGTGGCGCAGTACTACCGCACGCTGCTCAAGGGCAGCGCGATTCGCAGTTCGCACGTCGATGGCGACGACCGCGTGCAGGACCCGTACAGCCTGCGTTGCCAACCGCAGGTCGTGGGCGCGTGCCTGGACCAGCTGCGCCACGGCGCGCTGGTGCTGCTGCGCGAGGCCAACGCCGTGACCGACAACCCGCTGGTCTTCGTGGAAGACGGCGCCATGATTTCGGGCGGCAATTTCCACGCCGAGCCGGTGGCGCTGGCCGCCGACGGCATGGCGCTGGCGATCGCCGAAGTCGGCGCCATCGCCGAGCGCCGCATCGCCATGCTGATCGACTCGGGCGTGTCGCGCCTGCCGCCGTTTCTCACCGCCGATGCCGGCCTGAACTCCGGCTTCATGATCGCCCATGTGACGGCGGCCGCGCTCGCCTCCGAGAACAAGTCGCTGGCGCACCCGGCCAGCGTGGACAGCTTGCCCACCAGCGCGAACCAGGAAGACCATGTGTCGATGGCGACCTTTGCCGCGCGCCGGCTGCAGGCCATGATCAGCAACACCGCCAACATCCTGGGCATCGAGCTGCTGGCCGCCGCGCAAGGCCTGGAGTTTCTGCGCCCGCTGCGCAGTTCGGCGGCGCTGGAGCAGGCGCACGCCCTGCTGCGCGCGCAGGTCCCGGCGCTGGACCAGGACCGCTTTCTGGCGCCCGACATCGAGCACGCCACCGGCCTGGTGCGCGACGGCTCGCTGGCGCGCATCCTGCACACGCTGCCCGATCTGCCCAAACTCTGGGTCGCGGTCTGAGCCAATAAAAAAGGGCGTCCCCGCCGTGCTGGCGGGGACGCCCTTTTTTTGTTGATCCGACTTAGCTGTTGGCGATGCGGCTCACCAAGGCCTTGGTGAACTCGGCCGTGCCGGCCTTGCCACCGAGGTCGCCGGTGCGCACCTGGTCGAGGTTGAGCGTCTCGTCGATGCCGCGGCGCAGGCGCGTGGCCAGCACCGGCAGCTTGCAGTGGTCCAGCATCATGGCCGAGGCCAGCATGATGGCGATCGGATTGGCAATGCCCTTGCCGGCGATGTCCGGCGCCGAGCCATGGACCGCCTCGAAGATTGCGGCATCAGCGCCGATGTTCGCGCCCGGCGTCATGCCCAGGCCGCCCACCAGACCGGCCACCAGGTCGGACAGAATGTCGCCGAACAGGTTGGTCGTGACCAGCATGTCGAACTGCCAGGGGTTGAGCACCAGCTTCATCGCGCAGGCGTCGATGATCACGCTATCGAGCTCAAACTTTCCCTTGTACTTGCGCTCGTACAGCTCCAGGCCGGTCTCCAGGAAGATGCCGGTCAGCGCCTTCATGATGTTGGCCTTGTGCACGATCGTGACCTTCTTGCGGCCCGTGGCGATGGCCTGCTCAAAGGCGAATTCCAACAAACGGCGGCTGCCGGCGCGGGTGTTGATGCCGGTGGCCATGGCCACGGCGTGCGGGTCGCCGTCGATCGGGATATAGGCCTCGTGCCCGATGTACAAGCCCTCGAGATTTTCCCGCACCACCACCAGATCGATCTTGTCGAAGCGTCCGCCCGGGATGATGGTGAGCGCGGGGCGCAGATTGGCGTAGAGCTGGAATTCTTCGCGCAAGCGCACGTTGGACGAGCGGTAACCGCCACCCGACGGGGTCTCCAGCGGACCCTTGAGCGCGAGGCGCGTGCGCCGGATGCTGTCCAGCGTGGCCTGGGGCAGCGGGTCGCCCGATGCCGTCACGCCGCCCATGCCGGCGATCTGTCGATCCCAGACGAAGGGCGCCTTCAGCGCCTCCAGTGCCGCCAGCGTGGCGTCAACGATTTCGGGGCCGATGCCGTCGCCGGCAATCAGGGTGGCAGGAATGGGGGTCAACATGTTCGGAAGGCTCGCTGAAGGGGAAGGCGGCGAGCTTAGCAGTCCAGGCTTGCATCAAGCTGAAAGTGCGCCGGCCAGCGGCGCGCCGGTTCAAGGGGGCGTCAGCCGCTGGTGCGGCAGCAGAAGGCACCCGCGTCGCGCCCACGCCCAACGTCCGACAGGCTGGTAGAGCGGACTTGTCGCCGGGGCGCAGCAGCAGCGACTGCGAGCAACGACAATCGATCGCATGAGTTCACTGAAAAACATCTCCCTGTCCATGCTCGACCTGGTCTGCGTGCGCGAGGGCGGCAGCGTGGCCGATGCGCTGGCGATCTGCCTGCGCACCGCGCAGCACGCCGAAAGCCTGGGCTTTACGCGCTACTGGTTGGCCGAACACCACAACATGCCGGGGATTGCGAGCTCCGCCACCGCCGTGCTGGTGGGCCATGTGGCGGGCGGAACGAAGACGATCCGCGTCGGTTCAGGCGGCGTGATGCTGCCCAACCACGCGCCGCTGGTCGTGGCCGAAGCCTTCGGCACGCTGGCCGAGCTGTATCCGGGCCGCATCGATCTGGGGCTGGGCCGCGCGCCCGGCACCGACGCCTTGACCATGCGCGCGCTGCGCCGCGATCGGGTCGAGACCGAAGAGGATTTCCCGCGCGACGTGGCCGAGCTGCAGCGTCTGCTGGGGCCGGCGCAGCCGGGGCAGCGCCTCGTGGCCAATCCGGGGGCGGGCACGAACGTGCCGATCTGGCTGCTGGGATCGAGCCTGTTTTCGGCCCAGCTCGCGGCCGAGCGCGGTCTGCCCTACGCCTTCGCCTCGCACTTTGCGCCGCGCCTGCTGCTGCAGGCGATCGACCTGTACCGCCGCTTGTTTCAACCCTCGGCCACGCTGGCCCAGCCCTACGTGATCATCGGTGTGCCGCTGATCGCCGCCGCCAGCGACGAAGAGGCCGACTTTCTGGCCAGCAGCACCTACCAGCGCGTGCTCGGCATCCTCACCGGCGCGCGCCGTGGCCTGGCGCCCCCGGTGGAGCATTTCATGGCGCAGTTGGCGCCCCGGGAGCGTGCGGCCATCGAAGACTTTCTGGGCGCCGCCGTGGTCGGTGGCCCGGCCAGGGTGCGCGCCGGCTTGAACGCGCTGACGCAGGCGACGCAGGCCGACGAGCTGATGCTGGTGTGCGACATCTTCGATCCCGCCTTGAGGCTGCGTTCGCTGGAGATCGCCGCTGCGGCCTGCGCCGGCTGATTTCGACCCCCATCCCGACCGCCTGCCGTCCCATCAAGGAAACACCATGAGCCCACTCTTTTCGCCCTTCACCCTGGGACCGTTGACACTGAAGAACCGCATCGTGATCGCGCCCATGTGCCAGTACTCGGCCGTGGACGGCGAGGCCACGGATTGGCATCTGATGCACCTGGGGAATCTGGCGCTGTCAGGCGCGGCGCTGCTCACCATCGAAGCCACGGCGGTCGAACCCGAGGGGCGGATTTCCGCTGGCGACCTGGGGCTGTGGTCGGATCAGACCGAGCGCGCGCTGTCCCGCGTGTTGCGCTCGGTGCGGCGCCATTCGGACATGCCGATCGCCATCCAGTTGGCCCACGCCGGGCGCAAGGCCTCCAGCCACGTGCCCTGGGAGGGCGCACAGTTGCAGACGGTGGAGCAGGGTGGCTGGTGGCCCATGGCGCCCTCGGCCAGCGCCTACAGCCCGGCCGAGCCGGCGCCACGCGCCATGACCGAGCTGGACCTGGAGCGCGTGACCCAGGCCTTTGCCAACGCGGCCGTGCGCGCGCATCGGCTGGGCCTGGACGCGATCGAAATCCACGCCGCGCACGGCTACTTGCTGCACGAGTTTCTCTCGCCGCTGTCCAACGAACGCTGCGACGCCTACGGCGGCGCGCTGGCAAACCGCATGCGTTTCCCGCTGCAGGTGTTTGACGCCGTGCGCGCCGCCGTTCCCGCCAGCATGGCCGTGGGCGTGCGCGTGTCGGCCACCGACTGGGTGGAGGCCGGCTGGGAGGTCGAGCAGACCGTGGCCTTGGCCCAGGCCCTGCGCGCGCGCGGCTGCGACTTCATCCACGTCTCCAGCGGCGGCCTGTCGCCGTTGCAAAAGATCGCGCTCGGCCCGAACTACCAGGTGGCGCTGGCCGAGCGTGTGCGCCAAGGCAGCGGACTGGCGACGATCGCGGTCGGCTTGATCACCGAAGCCGAACAGGCCGAGGCCATCATCGCCCAGGGTCAGGCCGACCTGGTGGCGCTGGGGCGGGCCATGCTGTTTGATCCGCGCTGGCCCTGGCATGCGGCGGCCAAGCTGGGCGCGCAGGTGCAGGCGCCGCCGCAGTACTGGCGTTCCCAACCGCGTGGCATGAGCGCGCTGTTTGGCGACGTGGTGATGGGGCAGCGCTGACTTTGAAGTCAATCCGTCCGCGCTGAGGCCGCCAGGCGGCGCCGCAATTCGTTCACTTCCTCGAGCAACTGCAGCGCCAGCGCGGCCCCCGCCAGGTTCACGCCCAGGTCGCGCTGCAGGCGCAGTGCGATGCGGGCACGTTCCAGATGCGCTCCGCTGAAGCGCCAGTGGTTGGGGTCTGGCCCTGGCGGCGGGACGATGCCCTCGTCCACCAGCTCCAGGATGAATTCGGGCGCTGTGGCGCAGGCGCGGCAGAGTTCGTCCAAGCTGAGCGTGGCATGCTCGTCCAGCAGTTGCACGTTGATCAGACTCGTCACGGTGATGCGGTTCATGCGGACACTCCCAGGTGGGCGCGGGGTTGGAAGTCTTGAAATTGGGCGGCGAGCTCGCTGTAGGCGGCTTGTTGCGCTGGCGTGGCGGCCGCAGGCAAAACGATTTGCAGCACGAAGTAGAAGTCGCCGGGCGTGGCCGCCGGAAGTCCCCGGCCTTTCAAGCGCAGCTTGCGCCCGGCCTTGGAGTTCGGCGCGATCGTCAAGGACACGGTGCCGGTCGGCGTGGGCACTTCGATCTCGGCACCGAGCGCGGCTTCCCAGGGCGCCACCGGCAGCTCCAGGTAAACATCGTGCCGCTCCACGCGGTAGTGCGCATGGGGCAGGAATTCGACCTCCAGATAGAGGTCGCCCGGCGCGCCTTCGCCGATGCCGGCGCCGCCCTGGCCGGCCAGTCGGATCTGCTGCCCGGCGCGCACGCCGCGCGGCAGCTTGAAGCTCACCTTGTGCTCGCGCACGCCGACCTGGCCCCGGGCATCGACTTGCGGCACGCGCAGCGTGATCTCGCGCTGCGGCCCCTCGTAGGCGTCTTCCAGCGCGATCTGAATCTTGGCATGGTGGTCCTCGCCCTGAGCCTGGAACGCGCGCTGGCTGCGCGTGCGCGTGCCGCCTTGCGCGCGCCCGAACAGCGAATCGAAGAAGTCGCTGAACTGCGCCGCCTCGGCCTGGCTGAAACCCCCGCCCGCCTGCTCGGAGCGCGTGCCCCAGTCGGGCGGGGGCTGAAAGTCTTGCCCGGACTTCCAGTTGGCGCCGAGCTGGTCGTAGGCGGCGCGCTTTTGTGGGTCCTTCAGCACCGCATAAGCCTCGCCGATTTCCTTGAATCGAAGCTCGGCGTCCTGGGCCTTGTTCACGTCCGGGTGGTGCTTTCGCGCCAGTTGCCGGTAGGCGCGTTTGATCTGCTCGCTGCTGGCGTCACGCGCCAGGCCCATGACCTCGTAGTAGTCCTTGAATTGCATCAATCCCCCGTTTCCTGCTGGCCGTGCTGCAGACTGCAGCGCGGGCCAACTGAGGTTGCGGCGGGTTCAGGGCCGATGTGCGAAATCTACACTTGTTTGCTCGCGCCAGGCTGCGCCAGATCAGCAAATCAGGCCAGAGACCGGATCGCCGCGTCGATGGCCGCAGCGCTTGCCAGCGGTTGCTCCATCGGAAACAAATGCGAACCGGGCAACAGCGTGATGCGCTCCCCGGCCAGGCGGCGGGTCATGCTCATGCCCACCTGTTTCATTTCGGCCGATGCCGTGCCACCGATAAAGGCCGCAGGACAGCGCAGCGGGTGGCGGCGCAGCAAGCGGTCCAGGTTGTGCGGCAGCGTGTTGTAGATCGCGGTCTCGACGGCGGGGTCAAAGCTCAGGCTGCGTTGCCCGTCCTCGTCATGCATGGCGTGCGCGACGTAGTCGTGCAGCACCTGCGGGTCCCAGGCGGCAAAGGCCTTCTTGCGCTGGAAATGCGCCAGCGCTTCGGCTTCGCTGGGCCAATGCCGCCGCCGCCTGCGGCTCACGGCGCCGGGCGACAGGGAGCCCACCATGCCGCTGTGTTTCGCCAGCGCCAGCATCTGGGCGCGCCAGCCGCCCAGCACCGGTGAGTCGAGCAACACCAGGCCGCGCGCCAGCTCCGGGCGGCGCGCCGCGAGCATGAGGCTGAGGAAGCCGCCCAGCGAATGCCCCACGAGATAGGTGGGCGTGCCGTGGGCCGCGACCTCGGCCTGCACGAACTCCGCCAGTTGCTGCACCAGGTGCGGCCAATTGCTGGTGACGGGAAAGCGCGGGTCGTGCCCGAATTTTTCAATCGCCCGCACCGTGTAGCCGCGCGCGCGCAGACTGCGAAACAGCACGCCATAGGTGCTGGCGGGAAAGCTGTTGCCGTGGGAAAAAACGATGAGAGGCATTCGAGGGTCAGTTGATGAGAATGTGTGGGTCTGTCGCGCAAGGTCTCAGATTAACTTCTCGTCGGGGGTGGTGATCTTCTTCAACACCTTGCTGCGCCCCGAGCTGGCCTTGAGCGGGATCTCAGTGTGGGCGCCGTCCCAGACCGGGTCTTCGATGCTGTCGAACACCTGGCGCAGCTTCACGCCCCAGGTCGCGTGCAGCATGCGAAAGTAGGGGTTGTCCTCGTCGATGCAGACGATCTTGTCGGTGCGGAACTGATCGGCCTCGTACACCACCAGGTCCAGCGGCAGGCCCACCGACAGGTTGGATTTGAGCGTCGAGTCCATCGACACCAGCGCGCATTTGGCGGCTTCGTCCAACGGTGTGTCGGGTGTGATGACGCGGTCCAGCACGGGCTTGCCGTACTTGGATTCGCCAACCTGGAAATACGGCGTCTCGGGCGTGGCCTCGATGAAATTGCCGGCTGAATAGACCTGGAACAAGCGCATGCCTTCGCCCTTGATCTGACCGCCAAAAATCAGCGACACGTTGAACTCCACGCCGGCCGCCTTGAGTGAAACGCCGTCGCGTTCGTACACGTGGCGGATGGCCGAGCCCAGCACCCGCGCCGCGTCGAACATGCTCTTGGCGTTCCAGATCGTGATCGGCTCGGAGTCGGGGTGCTCCTTGAGTTGCTCCACCTGCAGGATCTCGCGCACCGACTGGGACACGCTCAGGTTGCCTGCCGACAGCAGCACCATGAAGCGGTCATCCGGCTTTTCATAGACGATCATCTTGCGAAAGGTGTTGATCTGATCGAGTCCGGCGTTGGTGCGTGAGTCGGACAGGAAGACCAGTCCGGCATGGAGTTTGATGGCGACGCAGTAGGTCATGGCTTGAAGTAAGAGTGGGTTGGGCTTGATGGTACTTTGATTTTTTTCGCCTCAGGGGCTTCGCGCTGCGGCCACGGCGCGGCCGAGCTCAAGCACCGCCATGGCGTAGTAGCTGCTCCAGTTGTAGCGCGTGATGGCGTAGAAGTTTTCCGTTCCCGCCACATAGCTCGGGGCGTTGCCGTCCAGCGCCGCGTCGCCGTTTTGCAACTCGATCAGCGCCAGCGGGCCGCTGTGCTGCAGCGCCGCGTCTTCGAGCACGGCGCCCAAGGCCCGAAAGCGGGCAAGGCTGAAGCTGGGCAGGATGTCGGGCGCGAGCAGCGCGTCCAGGTCCAGCGTGGCCGCATCGAAATGCACCGGGTAGGTCGCCACCATGCCGCCCTTCCAGTTGAACGCCTTGAAGTAATTCGCCACCGAGCCGATGGCGTCCACCGGGCTGTGGATCAAATCGATGGCTCCATCGCCGTCGAAATCCACGGCGTATAGAAGCCAGCTCGAGGGCATGAATTGGGCCCACCCCATGGCGCCGGCATAGCTGCCTTTCTCCGCCCGCGGATCGGTGCCGGCGCGCCGGTTCAACAGCAAGAACTGCTCCAGCTCGGACTTGAAATAGGCGCTGCGTTCGGCCGCGCGCGGATGCGCCAGGGGAAAATCAAAGGCCAGCGTGGCGAGCGCGTCGAGCACGCGATAGCTGCCGGTTTGCTGGCCGTAAAAAGTTTCCACACCGATGATGCCGACGATGATTTCGGCGGGAACGCCATAGACGCTTTCGGCCCGCTCCAGCGCTTGCGCATGGGTCTGCCAGAAATTCACGCCAGCCTGGATGCGCAGCGGTTCGATGAAGCGTTCGCGGTAGGCGCGCCAGTTCTTCGCCACCCCGCGCGGCGGCGGCGCCATCAGCCGCACGACCGAAGGAATGTAGTGCGCTTGGCCGACGATCTTGCGCACCCAGCGCGCATCCAGGTCGCGTCGGCGTGCCATGTCGGCGACTTGGGCCATCACGTCGGCGCGCTTGGCGTAGGCCGGCCCGCTGATCACCGCGACGCGGGCCGCCGCCTTCTTGCGGGTGGCGCCCGAGGCCGCGTGGCCGGGGCTGCACAAGGCGCAGCTCAGCGCCAGCAGCAGGACACAGCGAAGTGAGGACAAATAATTCATGGGAAGGACCAGGAGAGTGTGCGCCATTCGCGCCGAAGTTGCGCCAGTGTGCGCCGCGCGTCAGCGGCGTCACTGCGGCCGTAGCGCTGGGCCTCCAGGCGCAACAGCCAGGCGCGCAAGACTGCGGTGGCGGGCGCGCCGTGGCGTTGTTGCAGCAAGGCTGCGATCTGGCGCGGCGGCGCGCTCGCGGGCAGCGTCAGACCGGCACGCAGCGCGGCTGCCTGGGCCTGTTGCAACAGGCGCAGCCAGGGGTCGCTCTGGCGGCGCTCCCACAGCGTCCAGGCGGCGCTGCTCAGCGCCACGGCCACGAGCAGGCCGGCCAGCAGCAGCACCAGGTCTTCCCAGCGCGGTGAGTCAAAGCCGATGTCCTTGAGCAAGTTGAGTTGGCGGCTTTGGCTGTAGTCCAGCACCCATTGGTTCCAGCCGTTGTTCATGGCCTCCCAGGTGGCGCGCAGTCGCGCCAGCGTGTCCGGACTGACCGGACCAAAGACGCTGTTGAAGGCGCTGGCGACCAGGCCACTGGGGGCTTGCAGGCGCGCCAGCGAGCCGATGCGCCCGGGTGCGACGGCGGCGGTGGGATCGACCCGAACCCAGCCGCGTCCCTCGAACCAGACCTCGGCCCAGGCGTGGGCGTCGCTTTGGCGCAGCACCCAGTAGCCGTCCACGGCGTTGAGCTCACCGCCCTGGTAGCCGGTGACGATGCGCGCCGGGATGTCCATGGAGCGCATCAGGATCACGAAGGCCGAGGCGATGTGTTCGCAAAACCCTTGCTTGCTGTCGAACCAGAATTCGTCCGCGCTGTCGCGCCCGCTCACACCCGGGTCCAGCGTGTAGCGGTAGCCGCCATTGCGCAGGCGGCGCAGCACGGCGTCCACCAGCGCGGCGCTGTCGCCGCGTGCCAACGCCGCTTCGCTGCGCAGCTGCCGGCCCAGTGCCTGGGTGCGCGGGTTCAGGCCGGGCGGCAGCTCGAGGTCCAGCTGCAGGCCATCAACCCAGCGCATCGGGCCATGACGGAACTGGGTGTGGCTTTGCGCCTGGTAGCGCAGCAGCTCGGTGATGGGCTGCTGCGTGAACCACTGCAAGTCGGGCGCCATGCGCGGCTGCTGCGCGCGCGCGCTGGGCGGCTGCACGGCGGCGTCGAGCACCAGCAGCCAGGGCCGCAGCGTGGGCTGCAGCGTGACTTCGTAGCGCACCGCCTCGCCCTGCACCTGCAAGTCCGCTGGCACCAGCCGACGCTGCGCATAGCGCGACTGCGCCGAGGTCCAGGTGCGACCGTCAAACACCGACAGCACGGGACCGCGAAAGTACAGCTCGCGCTGCGGCGGCGGCGTGGCTTCAAAGCGCACGCGCAGCGCGATGCTGGAGTCCAGCGCCAGATGGCCGATATTGCCCACCTGCATCTGCTGCGAGAGCCCGCTGCGTCCCGTCATGGCGTCGCCGGGCAGGCCCCACAGCGGCCCCAGGCGCGGGAACAGCAGGAACAGCACCAGCATGATGGGCGCGCCCAGCAGCGCCATCTTGCCCGCCGTCTTGGCCGCCAGCCACAGCGGTGGTTTGCCCACCGGCATGTGGGCGTTGACCAGGGCCGTCATCAAGCCCAGGAGACCGAGCAAAATGGCCGCCGCCATGGCCAGCGACTGGGAGTTGAAGAAGCTCGTGAGCATGGTGAAGAAGCCCAGAAAAAACACCACGTAAGCGTCGCGCTTGGCGCGCAACTCCAGCGTCTTGAGCGCCAGCAGCACCACGATCAGCGTCACGCCAGCGTCGCGCCCGAGCAGCGTGCGGTGCGTGGCCCAGTTGGCGCCCAGCGTCACCAGCGTCAGCCCCACCAGCCAAAGCTTGCCCGGCAGCGGCTTGTTCAGCCAGGCCAAGGTGGCGCGCCACCACAACACGCCTGCCGTGAGCAGGCCGCACCACCACGGCAGTTCGCCCAACTGCGGCGCCACCACCACAGCGATCACCGCCAGCAAAAACAGCGTGTCGCGGCTGTCGCGGGGCAGGGTTGAGAGCTTATTCATGTCGGGTCATGCGCCGACTTTCGCGCTCTGGTGTCGGGCGCTTCGCGTGGCCCGCAGGGCTTTGTCGGGATGTGCGCCCGACTGCGCACTCACTTTCTCTTGCGTCGCCAAGAGAAAGTAAGCCAAGAGAAGGCGACCCCACTGTCTGCGTCCCTACGCTTCGCTGCGGGCAACCTGCGCTGCTCGCAGCGAGCGGGGTCGGCCTAAACTCGCTTCGCTCAAACAACGTCCGCCCTGATCCGCTCTCTGCTGCGCTGCTCGGCGCATACAGAGGGTGAAGTCCAGATGCAAAGTCCAACCGCCAGAAACCAAGCCCACAAGGACGCGCCATGGCGCGTCCTTGTGGATCCTGGTTTTCGGATCTTGTCTTTGGTTCCCAAGCCGTTATGAGGAGGCGAGAAGCGCAGGTGCAGCCGGATAAGGGCTGGCGTTGTTTGAGCGAAGCGAGTTTAGCCAGACCCCGGCTGCGCCGAGCATCGCAGCTTACCGACGCGCAGCGGCGGGCGACGAATCCGGCTCGCCTTTCTTTTGGGTACTTTGCTTTGGCGAAGCAAAGAAAAGTACCTCGCCCGCCGGGGCGAGACCCGGCATGCCCCGCGGGCAAGCGCAAGTCCCGATGACCGACGCCATCCCGGCAAAAGCGCGCAGTTCGGCGCAAGACCCGAAGACCCAAATTCAACATAGCGCCAGCGCCTCCAAACATTCCCGTTTGTGCGCTTGTGCGCTGCCCTGCGCGATGAGCTTGCCTGGCAGGCGCAGGCCGTAGTCCAGGCCCAGGCGGTCGGCTTGCAGGACCCAGGCGCACAGGCGGGCCAGGCGGCGCTCGGTGGTGTTTTGCGCAACCGCGTTGTGCGCCGTGGCGCTCGAGGGCGCGGTGATGCCGGTGTGCTCGAAGTCGAGCCACAGCGCTTCACCCTCTTGCGGTTCGCGCTCGCGGCTGACCAGGCGTTCGCTGTGGGCGGCCTTTTTCCAGACGATCTGCTTGCGCGCGTCGCCTCGGCGGTAGCCGCGCACGCCGTCGTAGTCGCCGCTGTCGCGGGCGTGCTGAAGTGCCGCGCCAGCGCTGCGCGGCTGGCCCGGCGGCAGCGGCGGCGCGTGGGCTTCGGGCGCGGGATAGATCAGCACTTGCGCGGCCGGGCGCCACACCGTCCAGACGCGAAAGCTGCCCATGGGAAAGCGGGTTTCGGCGGTGAGCGTGGGCACGCGGTGCCAGCCGCGCTCAAGCGGCTGCCAGGCCACCTCAAGCGTGCTGCTGCTCTGGGGCGCAACGTCGGTCCAGGCCCAATGATCCAGCCCGAGCACGCTCAGGCCGATGCCGTGGCGCACGCTGCGGCGCGCGCTCGACAGCACCACCTCGAGCAGCACGTTGGCGCGGGCGAACTGCGGCTGCGGCGGCAGCAGGTGCAGGCTCAAGCCGCGCAAGGTGCCGTGCGCGATATGCATGCCGACGACGGCGCTGCCGCCGAGCAAGAAGGTGAGCAAATAGCCCAGATTGAGCTGGTAGTTGATGGCGCCCACGAGCAGCACGAGCAGCGTCACGCACAGCATCAGCCCGGCGCGCGTGGGCAGGATATAGACCGTGCGCTGGGTCAGCGTGATGCTGTCCGACAGCGGCAGGCGCTGCTCGAACCAGCGTCGAAAGCGCGCGCGCAAGGAGGTCAAGAGGCGGTTCATCGCCAGGCGCGGACGGTGCTTGTCGGCGTCACGCTAACTTGACCGCATCCAACATGGCGCGCACCTGCTCGACGGCGCCGCGCCCGGCGTCGCCCACCGGAATCAGGCGGTGCGCCACGGTCTGGGGCAGGATCGCCTGCACGTCGTCGGGGGCGGCGTAGTCGCGCCCGCTCAGCAGCGCCTGGGCCTTGGCCGCGCGCAGCACGGCGATGCCGGCGCGCGGGCTCAGGCCTTGCGCAAACCAGCGCCCGTTTCGGGTCGCCGCCACGAGGTCCTGCACGTAATCGAGCAAGGGCGGCGCCACATGAATCTGCAGCACCTGTTGCTGCAGTTGTTGCAGCTCGGCGGCGTTGAGCAGGCTGGGCAGTTGCTCCAGCAACTCGCGCCGGTCCACGCCATTGAGCAGTTCGCGCTCGGCCAGGCGGTCCGGGTAGCCCAGCGAGATGCGCATGTGAAAGCGGTCCAGCTGCGATTCGGGCAGGGCGTAGGTGCCGATCTGGTCGTGCGGGTTCTGCGTCGCGATGACGAAGAAAGGCGAGGGCAGGGGGCGCGTTTCGCCGTCGATGGTGACCTGCTTTTCCTCCATCGCCTCGAGCAGCGCGCTTTGCGTCTTCGGGCTGGCGCGGTTGATTTCGTCGGCCAGCAACACCTGGGCGAACAGCGGTCCGGGGTGAAACACAAAGGCTTCGCGGGCGCGCTCGTACACCGACACGCCCGACAGGTCGCTGGGCATCAGGTCCGAGGTGAACTGCACGCGCGAGAACTGCAGGCCCAGCGTGCGCGCCAAGGCATGCGCCAAGGTGGTCTTGCCCACGCCCGGAACATCCTCGATCAGCAAGTGGCCGCCGGCGAGCAAACAGGCCACGCCGTCGTGCACCTGTGCCGCCTTACCAACGATCACCGTGTTAAGCTGATCGAGCAGGGATTTGAGTTTGATTGGTGCTTGCATGGCACGACGTTAACCGAAAATGAGGATGTTCATCGTGAGCAAGACCGGCTACTACACGCACAGCGATTGCAGGAAACACGAGATGGGCGCGGGCCACCCCGAGTGCCCCGAGCGCCTGGACGCGATCGAAGACCGCTTGCTCATCAGCGGCTTGGGCATTGCGCTGGAGCGCATGGAGGCGCCAGCGGCGTCGGTGACCGACATTGAACTGGCGCACGGCCGCATGCATGTGGCCGCGCTGCGCGGCCTGAGCGACCAGTTGGCCGAAGAGATCGAAGCGGGCGGACCCACGCACACCCAGGTCGATCCCGACACCTCGATGAATGTGCATACCTGGAGCGCCGCCTTGCGCGCCGCCGGTGCGGCGCTGGCCGCCACCGATGCGGTGATCGCGGGTGAGCTGGAAAACGCCTTCTGCGCGGTGCGCCCGCCGGGCCACCACGCCTGCCGCGACAAGGCCATGGGCTTTTGCTTCTTCAACAACGTGGCCATCGCCGCCAAGTACGCACTGGAGCGCCACGGCCTGCAGCGCGTGGCCATCGTGGACTTTGATGTGCACCACGGTAACGGCACGGAAGACATCGTGGCTGGCGACGAGCGCATCCTGATGGTGAGCTTTTACCAGCACCCCTATTACCCGGAGTGGACCTACTCGAGCGCGCCCAACCTGATGAACCTGCCGGTGCCGGCCTATACCCGTGGCATGGACATCCGCGAGATGATCGAAGCCACCTGGTTTCCACGGCTCGAAGCGCATCGCCCCGAGATGATTTTCATCAGCGCCGGATTTGACGCGCACCGCGAGGATGACATGGGGCAGCTCGGCCTGGTGGAGCAGGACTATGCGTGGATCACGCACCGCCTCAAAGACGTGGCGCGCCGCCATGCCCAGGGTCGCATCGTCTCCTGCCTGGAAGGCGGCTACGCCTTGAGCGCGCTGGCGCGCAGCGTGGAGGCGCATATCCGGGTGTTGGCCGACGTCTGAGGCGCGCGGTTGGGGCGCCTTCGCCGACTGGCGACGCGGGACAGGCCGAGAGCGATCACCGCGTTCTGCAGCGCCGCCATGAGGGGGCGGCGTGGAAGTTGGCCGCTGCGTCAGTGCTTGGCGGATAATGTCAGGGTAAACCCTGAATGGAATTCTGATGGACAAGCACTTTCTGACGTCACTCTTTTCCCCCAGCTCGCTCGTGGTCTTCTGCGGCAATGCAGATGACCCGGCCTCTCAGACCCCGCAAGCTCAGGTCTTGCTGGCGGCGCTCAAGGCGCAGCGCTTTGCCGGCAGCATCACCTTCATCGACGTGCACACCAGCGGCACCCTGGCCGATCTGGCGCATGCCACGGCAGACCTGGCGCTGATCGCGCTGCCTCCCAAGGATGTCGCCGCCGCACTGGAACTGGCCGGGCGCATCAAGTGCAAGTCGGCGCTGGTGGTGTCCAGCGGCCTGGACGCAGCCCAGTCGGCCGAGCTCAGCAAAATCGCGCGCCGCGACGGCATTCACCTGCTGGGGCCGAACGGCCTGGGCTTTCAGCGCCCGCATTTGCAGCTCAACGCCAGCGTCGCCGGGACGTTGGCGGTGCCGGGCTCGCTGGCGCTGGTGTCGCAGTCGGGCGCACTCACCTCGTCCATTCTGGACTGGGCTCGGAGCAACGGCGTGGGCTTCTCGGCCGTGGTCTCGCTGGGGCCGAACGCTTCCGTGGACATGGCTCAGGTGCTGGACTTTCTCGCCTCCGACGCGCACACGCACAGCATCGTGATTTACCTCGAAGGCATCACCCATGCGCGGCGCTTCATGAGCGCCTTGCGCGCAGCGGCCAACGCCAAGCCGGTGGTGGTGCTCAAGGCCGGGCGCAAGGCCGAAGGCAATCGCGCCGCGCTCACGCATTCGGGCTCCATCGTGGGCAGCGACGACGTGTTCGACGCGGCGTTGCGCCGCGCCGGTGCGGTACGCGTGCGCTCCTTTGTGGCCCTGTTCTCTGCGGCCAAATGCCTGGCCTCACGCTACCGACCGGTGGGGCGGCGTCTGGCCGTCATCACCAACGGCGGTGGCCCGGGTGTGCTGGCCGCCGACTGGATCAGCGAAATCAAACTGGAGCTGGGCGTGCTGTCGGCCGAACAGGTGACGACGCTGCGGCCGGTGCTCGGTCCCATGGCCACGCTCAGTGATCTGATCGATCTGTCCGAAGAGGCCAGCGCCGAGCAGTTCCGCGCGGCCGTGGAAGCCGCCGGTCACGACCGTGCCATCGACGGCATCCTGGTGATTTATTCACCCAAGGTCGGCACCGACGGCGACGCCATTGCGCAGGCGCTGTCCGACGTGCACACCCGCGTCGGCAAGCCCCTGCTCACCTGCTGGATGGGCGACGCCACCGTGGGTGCGGCGCGCAGCATTCTGAAAGCGGCGGCCATCCCCAGTTTTCGCACGCCCGAAGCGGCGGTCGGTGCCTTCGGCAACATCGCCTCCTTCTATCAGAACCAGCAATTGCTGCAGCAAACGCCGCCGCCCTTGTCGCATCTGGCCAAGCCCGACGTGCAAGGCGCGCGGCTGTTGATCGAGAGCGTTCTGGCCGAGCGGCGCAATGTGCTCACCGAGATGGAGTCCAAGGCGCTGCTGGCGTCGTTTCACATCCCCGTGAGCAAGACGCTGCTCGCGCGCAACGCGAACGAGGCCATGATGATCGCCTCGCAACTGGGTTTCCCGGTGGCGCTGAAGATCGACTCGCCCGACATCAGCCACAAGTCCGATGTGCAAGGCGTGGCGCTGAACCTCACCGGCGCCATGAGCGTGCGCGACACCTACACCGAGATGGTGCGCTCGGTGCAGGCGCTGCTGCCCCAGGCGCGCATCAACGGCGTCACGGTGCAAAAGATGTCGGGGCAAAAGCGCGGGCGCGAAGTCTGCGTCGGCCTGGTCACCGACGACCCCTTTGGCCCGGTCATCACCTTTGGTGCCGGCGGCACGATGATCGAGCTGATCGACGACCGCGCCATGGAATTGCCGCCGCTGAACCAGTTCTTGGCGCGCCGCCTGATCGAGCGCTCCCGCGTGGCCCAGACGCTGGGTGAATGGCGCGGTGCGTCGGCCGCCGACGTGGACGCGCTCGAGCAGGTGCTGCTGCGCGTCTCGGAGATGGTGTGCGAGCTGCCCCAGCTGCGCGAGATGGACATCAATCCGATCATTGTGGATGAGTCCGGCGCGCTCGCCGTGGACGCGCGCATCGTGATCCAGAGCGCGCCCGCGACGGCACGCAACTACAACCACCTGGCCATCCTGCCCTACCCCGCGCAATACGAGCAGCTCTGGCCACTGCGCGGCGGCGGCGACTACACCGTGCGCCCGATCCATCCGGACGACGCGCAGATGCTGCAGGACCTGGTGCGCTCCATGTCGCCCGAGAGCCGCTATTTCCGCTTTGTCTCGAGCCTGCAGGAATTGCCCGCGACGCTGCTGTCGCGCTTCACGCTGATCGACTACGACCGCGAAATGGCCTTGGTCGCGCTGTACACGGATCGCACCACCGGCGCCGACGGCGAGAGCGTCGAGACCGAGCGCATCGTGGGCGTGTCGCGCTACATCACCAATCCGGACAGCAGCAGTTGCGAGTTCTCGCTGGTGGTGGCCGACGACTTCAAGGGGCAGGGCCTGGGCTCACGCCTGATGCGCTCCATCATGGACGTGGCGCGCGAAAAAGGTCTGACCGAAATCGACGGCCTGGTGCTGGCGAAAAACCCCAACATGCTCAAGCTGATGAGGAGCCTGGGTTTTTCCGTCAAGTCCTTCCCCGAGGATGCGGACTTCAAGCTGGTGACGCAGGCCTTGTAGCCCGAGCCGGGTGGCTGCTTCAGGGGCGCGCCGCGCTGGCCTTCTTCAGCAGCACGTAGAGCTGGTCCTTGAGCAGCAGTTTTTCCTTCTTCAGCGTTTCGATCTCTTCGTGCGTTGCCGGTTCGGCGTGGTTGTCCATGCGCTTGATGCGCTGGTCCAGCGCGCTGTGCTGTTCAAACAGATGCGAGAAATGGGTGTCGCTGGTCTTGAGCTGGCTGATGAGATCGCGGAATTCAGGAAACATGCAAACTCCTTTGGATTGGCGCTATCCTACAACCAGCAGCCGTGCGGCGATCTGCTGCGCCAGCGCCAGCGCGTCAGTGCCGTCGGTCTGCAAGTGCAACTCGGGGTTCAGCGGCGCCTCGTAGGCGCTGTCGATGCCGGTGAAGTTTTTCAGCTCGCCACGTCGCGCCTTGGCATACAAGCCCTTGGGGTCCCGACGCTCACACTCGGCCAGCGGCGTATCGACAAACACCTCGCAAAACTCGCCCTGGGCAAACAGCTCGCGGGCCCGTTGACGCTCCAGGCGCAACGGTGAAATCAGCGCCACCAGAACGATCAGGCCGGCGTCGCGCATGAGCTTGGCGACCTCGGCCGTGCGGCGGATGTTTTCCGCGCGGTCGGCCTGCGTGAAACCCAGGTCGCGGCTGAGCCCCAGGCGCAGCAGGTCGCCGTCGAGCAGGCAGGTGTGCAGGCCGCGCGCGCGCAATTGCTGCTCCAGCGACTGCGCGATGGTGGACTTGCCCGCACCCGATAAGCCGGTGAGCCAGATGCAGCGTGGACCCCGCCCTGAGGCCGCTGCGGCGCTGGTCGGGTTGTCGCTGGCGCTCATGGCGATGACTTGCTCGATGGGTCATTGCGCTGGCAGTACCAGGCGCAGGCGGTCTCGAGCTTCGCCTGAATGCGGGGCGCGACCTCGTGTCGCGTGGGTTTGGGAATCTGCTGCGCCTGCTTGGGCCGGTACTTCATGTGGTAGTGGCTGTCGCTCTCCTGGACACCCAACGCGAGCTGGTTCGGATTGATCTCGAATGGATCCAGCCCAAGCCAGGTGTGGCGATGCGGCAGCCAGGCCGCAGCCGGTTCAATCATGATGCAGCCGGCGCAAGAAATCGGCGGCTTAAGTACTGGACAGTGCCAAGTTCTCGCTGCCGATCACCCGGGTTTTTGAGTCAGCCGCAGAGTTGACAATTCCGTTGCCAAGTCAATCCAGCGCTCCATCAGGAGCTTCATGCGCTCGTAGTTCTTGAGCTGCTTGCGCACTGC